>NZ_JBFAMH010000011.1:55013-179528 GCF_040656475.1 Streptomyces sp. NPDC049915 | reverse complement strand
GGGGGGGCGGGGGGGGGGTTGTTTATCGGGGGGGGGGGCCCCCGGCGCAGTGCCGGGCCGCCGCGGGACGAGCCTCGTCAGGAGCTGATCGATCCGTGAGCTCCCAGGGTGGGTCAGCCCAGGTCGATCTCCGGGTACAGCGGGAAGCCGGCCACGAGGTCCGTGGCGCGGCGGGAGATCTCGTCGGAGATCTTCTCGTCCAGGACGTGGGCCGCCTTGGAGGGGGCGCCGGACTTGGTGGTGCCGGGCTCGGCCGCCGTCAGGACACGGTCGATCAGGCCGGCGACCTCGTCCATCTCCGCGGTGCCCAGGCCCCGGGTGGTCAGCGCCGGGGTGCCGATACGGATGCCGGAGGTGTACCAGGCGCCATTGGGGTCGGCCGGGATCGCGTTGCGGTTGGTGACGATGCCGCAGTCGAGCAGGGCCTGCTCGGCCTGGCGGCCGGTGAGGCCGTAGGAGCCGGCGACGTCGATCAGGTTGAGGTGGTTGTCCGTGCCGCCGGTGACCAGGGTGGCGCCGCGGCGCATCAGGCCCTCGGCGAGCGCGCGGGAGTTGTCGACGATCCGCTGGGCGTAGCCCTGGAACGCGGGCTGCCGGGCCTCGGCGAGGGCGACGGCCTTGGCGGCCATGACGTGCGGGAGGGGGCCGCCGAGGACCATCGGGCAGCCGCGGTCGACCTGGTCCTTGAGCGAGTCGTCGCACAGGACCATGCCGCCGCGCGGGCCGCGCAGCGACTTGTGCGTGGTGGTGGTGACGATCTGCGCGTGCGGGACCGGGTCGAAGTCTCCGGTGAGGACCTTGCCCGCGACCAGGCCGGCGAAGTGCGCCATGTCGACCATGAGGGTCGCGCCGACCTCGTCGGCGATCTCCCGCATGATCCGGAAGTTCACCAGACGGGGGTACGCGGAGTAGCCGGCGACGATGATCAGCGGCTTGAACTCGCGGGCCTGGGCTCGCAAGGCCTCGTAGTCGATGAGGCCGGTGGCCGGGTCGGTGCCGTAGGAGCGCTGATCGAACATCTTTCCAGAGATGTTCGGGCGGAAGCCGTGGGTGAGGTGGCCGCCGGCGTCCAGGGACATGCCGAGCATCCGCTGGTTGCCGAAGGCCTGGCGCAGCTCGGCCCAGTCGGCGTCGCTGAGGTCGTTGATCTGGCGGACACCGGTCTTCTGGAGGAACGGCGCCTCGACGCGGTCGGCGAGGACGGCCCAGAAGGCGACCAGGTTGGCGTCGATGCCGGAGTGCGGCTGGACGTAGGCGTGCCGGGCGCCGAACAGTTCGCGGGCGTGCTCGGCGGCGAGGGACTCGACGGTGTCGACGTTGCGGCAGCCGGCGTAGAAGCGGCGGCCGACGGTGCCCTCGGCGTACTTGTCGCTGAACCAGTTGCCCATCGCCAGCAGGGTGGCCGGGGACGCGTAGTTCTCCGAGGCGATCAGCTTGAGCATCTCGCGCTGGTCGGCGACCTCCTGACGGATGGCGTCGGCGACCCGCGGTTCGACGGCGCGGATGACGTCGAGGGCGGCGCGGTAGGCGGTGGACTCGGTGGACACAGGCTCGGCTGGCATAGGGACCTCCGGATCGGCGTTCAGCGTTCACGGTACGGCCCAGGCGCACGGCACTGTGTCATTCCGGGCCGCTCCCCGATGGTCCATCCCATCCCAGCGCGCCAGTCACGGCCCGCTGTCAGCCTACCCGGCGCGTCGGAGCGCGCTGCGGGGCCGTCCACCATGCGGGCCGGCTAGAGGATCACGTGTGGCAGGAAGCGGGCGTACTCGTCGGTGATCAGGCCGGAGGACTCGCGGATGCCGAGGCCGGCCGCCTCGTCCTCGACGACCCAGGCGCCGAGGACGACGTGGTTACCGTCGAAGGCGGGCAGCGGAGCGAGCTGCTGGTAGCAGCAGGGTTCGTCGCGGAGGGTGGGTGCGGTGCCCGGTTCGTGGACCGTGACGCCGTCACCTTCGCGGCCGAGCAGCGGCTTGGCGACCCAGCCGGGCCCTGCGGCCAGTTCGCGCGGGCCGTCGAGGTAGGACGGGAGCAGATTGGGGTGGCCGGGGTACAGCTCCCACAGGATCGCCAGCAGCGCCTTGTTGCTCAGCAGCATCTTCCACGCGGGCTCGATCCACAGGGTGGAGCCGGTGCCGCCGCCGTTGTCGAGGGTGCCGAGGACATGGGCGGCGAAGCGGTCGGTGGTGAGCCACTCCCAGGGGTAGAGCTTGAAGCAGCTGCGGATGAAGCGGAGCCGGTTGTCGACGAAGCGGCCGGACAGCGCGTCCCAGCCGATCTCCTCCATGGAGATCCAGTCGGTGTCCAGGCCGGCCTGCTCGGCGGTCTCCTTGAGGTAGGCGACCGTCATCAGGTCCTCGCCGAGTTCGTCGGCGGCGGAGTGCGCGAAGTACAGGGGGCTGCCCGGCGGCAGCAGTTGGGCCTGTCTGCGCCAGGCGGCGACGAGGCGTTCGTGGAGGGAGTTCCACTGGTCGGCGCCGGGGAAGCGGTCCCGCATCCAGAACCACTGCGGGGACGCGGCCTCCACCAGGGAGGTGGGCGTGTCGGCGTTGTACTCCAGCAGCTTGGCGGGGCCGGTGCCGTCGTAGCGCAGGTCGAACCGGCCGTAGACGGAGGGAAGTTCGGCGCGGCGCTGCCAGGCATCGGTGACCGCTTCGGCGACGTGCGGGTCGGTGATGCCGAGGTCGGCGAGGCGGCCTTCCCTCACGATGTGGCCGGCGGCGGCCAGGCACATGCGGTGCAGTTCCTCGACGGTGTCCTCCAGCGCCTCGACCTCGTCGAGGGAGAAGACGTAGTAGGCGCTCTCGTCCCAGTAGGGGCGCAGGGAGTCGTCGGGGTAGCGGGTGAGCGGGTAGATCAGGCCCTGCGCCTCCACGGTCTGCTGCCAGCCGGGCCGGGGTGCGACGGTACGGCGTTCCATGGGTCAGCCGCCGCCGCTGCCCTTGCCGCCGCCGAAGCCGCCGCGGTCGACGCCGTAGCCGTGGCTGCCGCCGCTGCCGCCCGAACCGCCGCCGCCCTTGCGGGGCTTGCTGAAGGAGCCGTCGTCGATCCAGCCGCTGTTCCTGTTGCCGCCGTAGTACCAGGTGCCGGTCCCCGTACCCGACTTGCAGTTCTTGTCGGAGACGACCTTGTAGCCCTTGAGGGCGTTGTAACTGTCGCGGTCCACGCAGCGTTTGTCCGGGTCCGAGGAGCAGGCGGTGAGGGCTGCGGCGAGCAGTCCCATCCCGCCGAGGACCACCGTGCCGGAGCGCAGTTGTCGCCGTGCGTCGGCCATGTCTTTCCCCCGTGATTGCGGTTGTTGCCCCGTCGAGAGGATGTCTCGTTCTCGACTGTCAGCCTAGAGACCGGTGAGAGGGGACGTACAGGAGCCCCCACGCGGCCGCTCGCCTAGAGTCGCTTAATGCTCTTCGGAATGTTGTGCGCGCTCGGTGCGGCGGTCTGCTTCGGTACGGCGACGGTGTTGCAGGCGATCGCGGCGCGGGCGGCCGCCGCTCCGGGCCGCGGCGGGGACGCGGCGCTGCTGCTGCGGGCGGTGCGGCAGTGGCGGTATCTGGCGGGCCTCGCGCTGGACGGGGTCGGCTTCCTGCTGCAGATCGCCGCGCTGCGCTCGGTTCCGATCTACGCGGTCGGCGCGGCCCTCGCCGCGTCGCTGGCGGTGACGGCGGTCGCCGCGGCGCGGCTGCTGCGGACGCGGCTGAGCGGGGTGGAGTGGGCCGCGGTGGCGGTGGTGTGCGCGGGCCTGGCGATGCTGGGACTGGCCTCGGGCACGGAAGGCGACGACAGCGGACCGGCGTGGCTGGACTGGGCGATGCTGGTGACGGCGGCCGGGGTGCTGCTGCTGGGCGCGGCGGCCGGGCGGCTCACCGGGCGGGCGCGGGCGCTGCTGCTGGGCCTCGGGGCGGGTTTCGGCTTCGGCGTGGTGGAGGTGACGGTCCGGCTGATCGACTCCCTCGACCCGTACGACCTGCTGCGGAACCCGGCGGCGTACGCCCTGCTGCTCGGCGGGGGCGCCGCGTTCCTGCTGCTGACGTCGGCCCTGCAGCGCGGTTCGGTGACGACGAGCACGGCCGGCATAGTGATCGGCGAGACGGTGGGCCCGGCCCTCATCGGCGTGGTCTGGCTCGGCGACCGCACCCGCGAGGGCCTGGCCTGGCTGGCCGTCCTCGGCTTCGCGGTGGCGGTGGCCGGAGCCCTCGCCCTGGCCCGCTTCGGAGAGGCCCCGGAAACCGCGCCCGAGGGAGCGTGAGCCACGGCGCCTCCGGGGGACGCCGGGGACACGGGCGGCCCGGCGGGGGCTGACGGCGCGGGCACCCCAAAGCCCCCTCCCCGACGACGGGATGGCCCGTTCAGGGCATCACGCGGCACAAGGCCTCCAGGGTGTGGGGCCAGGTGTGGTCGGAGGGGGTGCCGTAGCCGACCACCAGGGCCTCGAAGGGGTCGGTGGTCGTGTCGGGGTGGCGGTAGTAGTCGAGGCCGGTGAGGGCGAGGCCCTGCCAGGCCGCCGCCTGCACCACCGCCTGCTCGGTGCCGGGCGGCAGCCTCAGTACGGCGTGCAGCCCGGCCGCGATGCCGGTGACGCGGACCTGCGGCGCGCGGGCGGCGAGCGCGGCGACCAGGGCGTCGCGGCGGCGCCGGTAGCGCAGCCGGGCGGCGCGGATGTGCCGGTCGTAGGCGCCGGAGGTGATGAACTCGGCCAGGGTGAGCTGGTCGAGGACGCCGACGGAGCGGGTGCCGCCGTGGCCGAGAACCTCCGGCAGGAGTGACTCGGGGAGCACCATCCAGCCCAGACGGAGGCCGGGCGCGAGGGACTTGCTGGCGGTGCCGAGGTAGACGACGTGGTCGGGGCCGAGGTCCTGGAGCGCGCCGACGGGCTGGCGGTCGTAGCGGAACTCGCCGTCGTAGTCGTCCTCCAGGATCAGTCCGCCGGTGCGCCGCGCCCACTCCACGGCGGCGGCGCGGCGCTCGGGTGGCAGGGCGCCGCCGAGCGGGAACTGGTGGGTGGGGTTCAGCAGCACCGCGCCGGCGTCGCCGAGGGCGTCGATCCGGGGCCCGGCGTCGTCGTGGGGCAGCGGGACGGTGCTCAGGCCGGTGCGGTGCACCAGGTCCCAGTGCACGTCGAGGCCGTACGACTCGACGGCGAGGCTGCGCAGGCCGCGGCCGTGCAGGACCTCGGCGAGGAGTTTCAGGCCGCCGCCGAAGCCGTTGCAGACGACGATGCGGCCGGGGTCGGCGCGTACCCCACGGGCGCGGGCGAGGTAGCCGGCGAGCGCGGTGCGCAGCTCGATGCGGCCGCGCGGGTCGCCGTAGCCGAGGACGTCGTGGGGTGCCGCGGCCAGGGCGCGGCGGGCGGCCTTGAGCCACTCGGCGCGCGGAAAGGAGGAGAGGTCGGGCACGCCGGGGACGAGACTGTGCGTGGGCCGGCCGGGCTCGCGGCGGCGGGGTGCCGGGTGCTCGTGCGCACGGGGCGCCGCGGCGTGCTCGGCGACCCGGGTGCCCGAGCCCTGCCGGGCGGTGAGCCAGCCCTCGGCGACGAGGTCGGCGTAGGCGTCGGCGACGGTGTTGCGCGCGATGCCGAGGTCGGCGGCGAGCGAGCGGGAGGACGGCAGCCGGGTGCCGGGCGCGAGCCGTCCGCCCCGCACGGCCTCGCGCAGCGCGTCGGTCAGGCCGCGGCGCACACCGGGACCGGACGGTTCCAGATGCAGGTCGACCCCGAAAGTGGCCCAAGGTTTCGCCATGGGAATGGACCATACCCCTGGGCTGCTTCGCCCCTAGACTCGAGTGCATGACCTCAGAGAACATCGCTTACGCCCCCGAGACCCCGGCCCGCCTGAACTGGTCGCAGCACGCGCCCGAGGTGTACAAGGCGATGGTCCGCCTGGACGTCGCCGCCCGTAAGGGCCTCGACCCGAAGCTGGCCGAGCTGGTGAAGATCCGCGTCTCGCAGCTCAACCACTGCGCGTTCTGCCTCGACATGCACACCAAGGACGCGCTCGCGGCCGGCGAGAGCGTGGAACGGATCGTGCAGCTCAGCGCGTGGGAGGAGTCCCGGCACTTCTACACCGGCAAGGAGCTGGCGGCGCTGGAGCTGGCCGAGGCGGTCACCGTCCTCACCGACGGTTTCGTGCCGGACGAGGTGTACGAGCGGGCCGCCAAGGAGTTCGAGGAGGCGGAGCTCGCGCAGCTGATCGCCGCGATCACGGTGATCAACGCCTGGAACCGGTTCGGCGTGACCTGCCGCATGACCCCGGGCCACTACACCCCGGGCCAGCACGCGTGACGGTGCGCACGACCCTGCTGGACCCCGGGGTGCGCGAGGCGATGCAGCGGCTGGGCGCCGCCGCCAAGCAGGGCCTGGGCGACCCCGCTCTCGCCGAGCTGGTCATGATCCGCGCCTCGCAGCTCAACCAGTGCGCGTTCTGCCTGGACATGCATCTTACGATCGCCCGCAAGAGCGGCGAGCCGGAGGAGCGGATCCAGCTGCTGAATGCCTGGCGGGAGGCGGGCGACCAGTACAGCGCCCGGGAGCGGGCGGCGCTGGAGCTGACGGAAGCCGTGACCGTCCTCACCGGGGGAACCTCCGGTACGGCGTCGGGGGCAGGTTTCGTGCCGGACGCGGTGTACTACGGTGCCGCCGCACACTTCGACGAGCGCGAACTGGCCCATCTCCTCGGCCTGATCGCGGTCATCAACAGCTGGAACCGGCTGATGGTCAGCCGCCGCATCCCTCCGAAAGGCCCCGCATGGTGACCAAGGCCGACACCTTCCGCGCGCTGCACCACCACCGCGCGCCGGGCGACCCCCTCGTGCTGCCGGGCCCGTGGGACGCCCCGAGTGCCCGGGTCTTCGCCGAGGCCGGTTTTCCGGCGCTCGCCACGCCGAGCGCCGGCGTGGCCGCCGCTCTCGGGTACGCCGACGGCGAGACCCCGGCCGACGAGATGTTCGCGGCCGTCGCCCGGATCGTGCGGGCGGTGGACGTCCCGGTGTCGGCGGACATCGAGGACGGCTACGGACTCGCGCCGAAGGAGCTGGTGGAGCGGCTGCTGGAGACGGGCGCCGTGGGCTGCAACCTGGAGGACTCCACGGGCGGCCGGCTCAAGGACCCGCACGAGCATGCCGAGTTCCTCGCCGAGGTGCGGGCCGTCGCAGGGCAGCAGCTCGTCCTCAACGCCCGGATCGACACCTTCGTCCACGGCGACGGCGACCCGGAACGGGCCGTCGAGCGGGCCGCGTTGTACGTCGCGGCGGGCGCGGACTGCGTGTACCCGATCCTCGCTCCCGTCGACGTACTGCCGCTGCTGCGGGCCGGGATCGAGGGGCCGCTGAACGCGCTCGCCCGGGTGGGCGAGGGCCCCGCGCCCGCCGGACTGGGCGAGCGCGGGGCCACCCGGATCACCTTCGGGCCGGGGCTCCAGCGGCGGGCGGCACAGGCCCTGCGCGAGATCGCCGAAGAGCTCTAGGCCGTCAGGAGCTCCAGCCGTTCAGAAGTTACGGCCGTTCAGGGGCTCCGGTCGTTCAGGACAGCCACGCCTTCCACGTGGAGGGGTGGCTGTCCACCCACTTCTTCGCCGCCTGCTCGGGCGACAGCTTCTGCTCGGCGATCATCAGGGCGACCTCGTTCTGGTCCTCGGTCGTCCAGCGGAACTTCTTCAGGAAGGCCGCCGCCTTGCCGCCCCGGTGCGCGAAGTCCGCGTTGAGGTACTTCTGCAGCGGGGTGTGCGGGTAGGCGCAGGCGACCTTCGCCGCGTCCGCGTCGCAGCCCTCCTTGTACGGCGGCAGCTTCACCTCGGTCATCGGCACCCTCTTGAACAGCCACTGGGGTGCGTACCAGTAGGTCAGGAAGGGCTTCTTCTCCTTGGCGAACTGCTTCATCTGGGTGATCTGCGCCGCCTCGGAACCGGCGAAGACGACCTGGTAGTTCAGCTTCAGGTTGGTCACCAGCGCCTTGTCGTTGGTGACGTACGACGGGGAGCCGTCCATCAGCTGGCCCTTGCCGCCGCTCTCGGCGGTGCGGAACAGCGAGGCGTACTTGTTCACGTTGTGCCAGTCGGTGATGTCGGGGTGCTGCTCGGCGAGGTACGTCGGCACGAACCAGCCGATGTGGCCGGTGACGCCGAGTCCGCCGGCCCGGGCGATGGTGTGCTTGTCGTCGACGTACCGCTTCTCCTGGTCGGGGTGGCCCCAGTCCTCCAGGATCGCGTCGACGCGGCCCTGGCTGAGCGCGTCCCAGGCGGGTACCTCGTCGACCTGGACGGTGTCGACGCGGTAGCCGAGCTTGTGCTCCAGCAGGTACTGGGCGACGGCCACGTTGGACTGCGCGCCCACCCAGGACTGCACGGACAGGGTGACCGTCTTGGCGCCCCGGGCGTTCGCGAACGGCGAGGCCTGCTTGGTCATGTCGGCGGCGCCGCAGCCGGTGAGCAGCAGCAGCGAGCCGGCCGCGGCGACGGCGGCTGTCGTACGAAGTCGCATGTCAGGCTCCCTTCCCCGCGCGGCGGTCCGTCGGCTGGGTCACCCTGTCGAGCATCAGACCGAGGCAGACGATGGCGAGGCCGGCGACCAGGCCGGTGGCGAGGTCGCCCTGCGCGAGACCGAAGACGACGCTGTAGCCGAGGGCGCCGCTGCCGACCAGGCCGCCGATGATGACGACGGCGAGGACGAGGACCACGCCCTGGTTGAGCGCGAGCAGCAGCGCGGGCCGGGCGAGCGGCAGCTGGACCTGGCGCAGCTGCTGGGCCGGGGTCGCGCCGAGCGAGCGGGCCGACTCCAGCGCGGCCGGGTCGACCTGGCGCAGGCCCTGCGTGGTGATGCGGACGACGGCGGGCAGCGCGTAGACGACGGCGGCGGCGACGGCCGGGGCGCGGCCCACGCCGAACAGGGCGACGACCGGGATCAGGTACACGAACTGCGGCATCGTCTGGAAGACGTCCAGCACCGGCCGCAGCAGCGTCTCGAAGCGGTCGCTGCGGGCGGCCGCGATACCGGTGGCGAAACCGATGACGAGGGTGACCGCGACAGCCGCGAGCACCTGCGACAGCGTGTCCATGGACGGCTTCCACACGCCGAGCGCACCGATCACGCCCATGGCGAGGGTCGCGGTGAGCGCGGTGCGCCAGGTGCCGATCAGCCAGGCGAGCGCGGCGACGATCAGCAGCACCGACCACCACGGCAGCCACAGCAGCGTGGAGCGGACGGGGTCCAGCACCCAGGTGGTGAAGTGCGCGGCCCATTCGGCGGTGCCGCCGATCACGGGCACGCCGGAGTACAGGTGGGAGGTCATCCAGTCGACGACCCGGTTGACCGGCTCGGCGATGCCCACGGTCCAGCCCGACGGCCACTCCAGGCCGCCGGCGAAGCGGCCCGCGAGGGCGACGGCGACCACGGCGGCGAGCGCGCCGGCGGCGAGGGAGCGCCGCACCTGCGGCATGCCCGCGCCGGCCGCGCCGGTCACCCGGTCCAGGACGACGGCGAGCAGCACGATCGGGATGCCGGCGGCGAGGGCGGCGCCCACGTCGACGGAGGCCAGCGCCTGGTAGACGCGGTCACCGAGACCGCCGGCGCCGATCACGGACGCGATGACGGCCATCGACAGCGCCATCATGATCGTCTGGTTGAGGCCGAGCAGGAGTTCCTTGCGGGCCAGCGGGATGCGCGCGGTCAGCAGCCGCTGCCGGGCGGTGGCGCCGAGCGAGTCGACGGCCTCCAGCACCTCCTTGTCGGCGCCGCGCAGACCGAGCGCGGTCAGCCGGGCCATGGGCGGGGCGGCGTAGACGACGGTCGCGAGGACGGCCGCGGGGACGCCGATGCCGAAGACCAGGACCACGGGGAGCAGGTAGGCGAAGGCGGGCAGCACCTGCATGGTGTCCAGCAGCGGGCGCAGGGCCCGGTCCAGCCGGTCCGACAGCCCGGCGGCCAGCCCCAGCACCGCTCCGACCAGTACGGACGCGACGACGGCCACGACCATGAGGGCGAGCGTCTGCATGGTCGGCACCCACATGCCGAGCAGCCCGCAGGCGAGGAACGCCACCGCGGTGCCGAGTGCGAGCCGCGCCCCGGCGGCCCGCCAGGCCACCAGCGCGCCGAGCGCGGTGACACCGGCCCAGCCGAGGCCGAGGAGCAGCAGGTAGACGGCGCGTACGGAGATGACGACCGCGTTGCTGACGTAGCCGAAGAAGTACAGGAACAGCGGGTGGCTGTCGCGGTGGTCGATGATCCAGTCGCTGACCTTGGTGAGCGGCTGGGTGAGGTCGACGGTGAGCGCGCTCGGCCAGGCGGTGCCGGGCCAGTGGCTGGTCGCCGGCGGGACCAGCACCGCGGCGATCACGGCGAGCACGGCGAGCTTGCGGACCGCGGGGTGCGTGAGCAGCGCGGGGGCGGTGCGGGGGCGCGTGGCGGTGACCGTTGCCATCAGACGCCCTCCGTGCCGGCGGCCGGGGCGGCGGTGGCGTCCGGGGCAGCAGCGGCTGCGGCCGGGGCGGTGTCGGCGGCGCCGGCGACCACGCCGAGCAGGGCGTCGGCGTCCACGACGCCCAGGCAGCGTCCGTGGTCCATGACCCGGGCGGGCTCGCCCGCACGGGCCACCGCCTCGATCGCCTCCGAGACCGTGGCGTCCGGGCGGACCGCCGGGCCGCTGCCGGCCTCGTCGGCCGTCGCCGGCCGCATGGCCTTGCGGACCGTGACGACCTGTTCGCGCGGCACGTCGCGGACGAACTCGCGGACGTAGTCGTCGGCCGGGGTGGCGACGATCTCCTCGGGCGTGCCGAGCTGGACGACGCGGCCGTCGCGCATCAGGGCGATGCGGTCGCCGAGCTTGAGGGCCTCGCTGAGGTCGTGCGTGATGAAGACCATCGTGCGGCCCTCCTCGCGGTGCAGCCGGACGACCTCTTCCTGCATGTCCCGCCGGATCAGCGGGTCGAGCGCGCTGAACGGCTCGTCGAACAGCAGGACCTCGGGGTCGACCGCGAGGGCCCGGGCGAGACCGACGCGCTGGCGCTGGCCGCCGGACAGCTGGCCGGGGCGGCGCTGCTCCATGCCCTCGAGGCCGACCTTCGCGACGATCTCGGCGGCCTTCTCGCGGCGCTCGGACCGGCCGAGGCCCTGGATCTCCAGGCCGTACGCCACGTTGTCGAGGACCGTGCGGTGCGGGAGCAGGCCGAAGTGCTGGAAGACCATCGCGGCACGGTGCCGGCGCAGTGCGCGCAGCCGGGAGCGGTCCATGGCGCGCACGTCCTCGCCGTCGATGGCGATGGTCCCTGCGGTGGGCTCGATGAGCCGGGTCAGACAGCGCACCAGCGTGGACTTTCCGGAGCCGGACAGGCCCATGACGACGAAGACCTCGCCCTTGCGCACGTCGAAGGAGACGTCCCGGACGGCGGCGGTGCAGCCGGTGCGCTCGCGCAGCTCGGCGGCGTCCAGCGCGGCCAGTTCCGGGTCGCCCGGGATGCGGTCGGCCTTGGGGCCGAACACCTTCCACAGGCCGTCGACACTGAAGACGGGGGCTGCGGGGTCGGTGGTGGTGGGGGGCTTGCGAGTGGGCACGGTCATGGTCATCGCACCTCACCTCCGATCAGGTCGGCGGCCTTCTCCCCGACCATGAGCACTCCGATCATCGGGTTGACGGCCGTCATGGTCGGGAACACGGACGCGTCGGCGATCCGGATGCCGTCCAGGCCGCGGATCCTCAGCTCCGGGTCGACGACGGCGAGTTCGTCGTCGGCGGCGCCCATCTTGCAGGTGCCGGCCGGGTGGTAGACGGTGTGCGCGACCTTGCGGGCGTACTCGCTCAGCTCCTCGTCGGAGGTGATCTCCGGGCCGGGGCACACCTCGCGCTTGAGCCAGCCGGCCAGCGGCTCGGTCCGGGCGATCTCGCGGGCGATGCGGATGCCGTCGACGAGGGCGCGGGCGTCGTAGTCGTCCTCGTCGGTGAAGTAGCGGAAGTCCAGGGCGGGCTTGACGGCCGGGTCGGGGCTGGTCAGGTACAGCCGGCCGCGCGACTTCGGCTTGGGGATGTTCGGCGTCATCGACACTCCGAACTCCGGCCGCCGGTAGCCCAGTCGCTCCGGGTTGTCGGTGAACGGGATCTGGTAGAAGTGGAACATCAGGTCGGGGCCCGCGTGCTCGGGGTCGCGGCGCACGAACAGACCGGCGTCGGAGTCCATCGCCGAGTTCTCCGGGATGGGTCCGTGGGTCTCCCAGACGATGACCGACTCGGGGTGGTCGAGCAGGTTCTCGCCGACACCCGGCAGGTCCTGCACCACCGGGATGCCGAGCGCCTCGAGGTCGCCCCGGGGGCCGATGCCGGAGTGCAGCAGCAGGCGCGGCGAGTCGACGGCGCCCGCACACAGCACGACCTCGGTGCGGGCCCTGATCAGCAGCTCCTCGCCGTCCTTGGTGCGCACACGGACGCCCTCGGCGCGGCCGTCGGTGATCTCCAGCTTGGTGGCCCACGTCTCCAGCAGGATCGTCAGGTTGGGCCGGGAGTCCATCACCGGGTGCAGATACGCCACCGACGCCGAGGAACGCTTGTTGTTCTCCGGGTGGTAGGCGAGGTCGAAGAAGCCGACGCCCTCGGTGAACGGCTTGCGGTTGAAGCCCTCGACGCGGGGTACCCCGAGCGCGGAGCGGGCCGCGTCGACGAAGTCGCGGGCGATGGCGTTGCGGTCCTTCTCGTCGACGGAGACGATGTTGTTCAGCAGCCGGGCGTAGTACGCCTCCATCGGCACCGCGCCCCAGCCCTTGGCGCCGGCCGCCTCCCACTCGTCCCAGTCGGAGGGCAGCGGCTTGAAGGAGATGAGGGTGTTGTGCGAGGAGCAGCCGCCGAGCACGCGGGCGCGGCTGTGCCGGATGTGGGAGTTGCCGCGGGGCTGCTCCACCGTCGGGTAGTCGTAGTCGAGTTCGCCGCCGAGCAGGCCCATCCAGCGGCGCAGGGTGAGGACGTCGTCGCGGCCGACGTCGCTGGGGCCGCCCTCGATGACGGCGACGGTGGTGTCGGGGTTCTCGGTCAGCCGGGAGGCGATGACGGAGCCGGCGGTGCCGCCGCCGATGACGACGTAGTCGTAGACGTGTTCGTGGGGAGTGTTCTCGGGCGTGGGGGGCATGAGGGTGCTACTCCTGGAAGCTGTCGGGGAAAAAGCGGGGCTCAGCCGGCGAACCAGCGGACGGGCTTCGGCGCGAGGTTCTGGTAGACGTGCTTGGTCTCGCGGTACTCGGCGAGTCCGGCCGGGCCGAGTTCGCGGCCCACGCCGCTCTTGCCGAAGCCGCCCCACTCCGCCTGCGGCAGGTAGGGGTGGAAGTCGTTGATCCAGACGGTGCCGTGGCGCAGCAGGCCGGCGACCCGGCGGGCGCGTCCGGCGTCGGTGGTCCACACGGCGCCGGCGAGGCCGTACTCGGTGTCGTTGGCCAGCGCGACGGCCTCGTCCTCGGTGCGGAAGGTCTCGACGGTGAGGACCGGGCCGAAGACCTCCTCCCGCACGACGCGCATCTCGCGGTGGCAGTGGTCGAGGACGGTCGGCTCGTAGAAGTAACCGGACTCGGGCCGTACGTCGCCGGGTTCGGGCCGCTTGCCGCCGCAGCGCAGCACGGCGCCCTCCTGAAGCGCGGAGGCGACGTACGCCTCGACCTTGGCGCGGTGCTGTCCGGAGACGAGGGGGCCGCACTCGACGCCGTCGGCGGTGCCGCGCCCGAGGCGGATCGATTCCGCACGCCGGACGAGTTCGGTGACGAAGCGGTCCCGGACGGACTCCTCGACGATCAGCCGGGCGCCGGCCGAGCAGACCTGGCCACTGTGGATGAACGCGGCGTTCAGGGCCTGGTCGACGGCCGTGTCGAAGCCCTCGTCGGTGGCGCAGGCGTCGGCGAAGACGACGTTGGGGTTCTTGCCGCCGAGTTCGAGGGCGACCTTCTTCACGCTCGGCGCGGCGGCCTGGGCGACCTTGGTGCCGCTGGCCAGGCCGCCGGTGAAGGAGACCAGGTCGACGTCGGGGTGCTCGGCGAGGCGGGCGCCCACCGTGTGGCCGGGGCCGGTGACGAGATTGGCGACACCGGCGGGCACTCCGGCCTCCGCCAGCAGGTCCATGAGCGCGATCGTGGTGAGCGGGGTGATCTCGCTGGGCTTGATCACAAAGGTGTTGCCGGCCGCGAGGGCGGGCGCGATCTTCCAACTGGCCTGGAGCAGGGGGTAGTTCCAGGGGGTGATCAGCGCGCACACGCCGACCGGCTCGTGCACGACGACGCTGTGGACGTCGGGCGTGCCGGCGTCGACGACCCGGCCGGGCGCCTCGCCGGCGACCAGATCGGCGAAGTAGCGGAAGGCGTCGGCGACGCAGTCGACGTCGACGCGGCCCTCCTCGACGGTCTTGCCCGCGTCCCGGCTCTCCAGCAGTCCGAGTTCGTCCCGGTCGCGCACGAGCAGGTCGGCGACGCGGCGCAGCACGGCGGCGCGTTCGGCGACGGGGGTGCGCGGCCAGGCGCCCTGTCCGCCGGCGAAGGCGTCGCGGGCGGCGGCGACGGCCGACTCGGCGTCCTTCTCGTCACCCTCGGCGACCACGGCGAACGGCCGGCCGTCCGCGGGGTCGAGGATCTCGCGCGTGGCTCCGGAGACCGAACCCCGCCATTCCCCTCCCACGTGATGGGTCCGCCCCGCGTTCTGCTGTATGTGGTCCGCCATGATCGGTACTTGCCTTCCGTTCCTGTTCGGTGCCCGTGTGTCACATCCGTGTCACCCACGGGGACCGTGAGCGCATGCCCGTACCCCTCAAGGCCATGCGAAATCCATCGCCGAAAGTGCGCTGCCTCACGGAAATCAGGAACATAAACGGACAAAAGGGGGTCGTCGCGTTCAAGCTCCGCGGGCGCGCCACCCGTGATCAGCTGAACAGCAGCTCGCGTACGGTCGCGCGGAGCCAGGCGTGCGCCGGGTCCGCGTCGTGGCGGGGATGCCAGGCCAGGCCGAGCCGCAGCGGTGGCAGGGACAGCGGGATCTCGAAGGGCACCAGCCCCAGCGTGTCGGCCAGCGGCATGCCCCAGGAGCCGATCAGCCCCACCAGGTCCGTCTCGCGGAGCACGAACAGCGAGGACGGGAAGGTGCCGACGGTGCCCGTCACCCGGCGTCGCAGTCCCAGTTCGGCGAGGGCGGTGTCGACGGGACCGTGCAGCTTTCCGCGCCGGGAGACGATGAGGTGATCGGCCGCCGCGAGCCGCTCGGCCGTCACCTCCCCCGTCAGCAGCGGATGCCCGGCACGTACGACACCCATCATCCGGTCCTCGCGCACGATCTCCACGTGCCGTCCCTGCCGCCGCACCGCGCGGGGCTGGGCTCGGGACTCGGCACCGCGGCCCGCGAGGTCGGCGTGGCCCTCGGCGTCGCCGTGGCCGGCACGACGCTGGCGGGCCATTCCGGATTCCCGGCCGGCATGGGCCCGGCCCTGCGCACGGTCGGTCTGACGGTGCTGCTCGCGACAGCGGTCGTGGTGGTGGGCCTGCGCGGCTCCGGCCGCGCCGCCCGGTCGGGTCCGGGCGCCCCCGCCCGGCCGGCTTCCGCCCCGACACCGACGCCCCACGAAGGAGCCGACGGCCTGAACCCGCCGCGGTTCCGGCCCGGGGCATCGGGCCGCCGGCCCGGGCGGCCCGACCCCGCCGGGACGGCCGCACGCCCGGGAAAAGCAACGAGGCCCGCCCCGCATCACGCGGGACGGGCCTCGTACTTCGGAGCGCCGGGCAGGCCTTGCACCTGCATCTCCCCGCAGGAAGCGGGGCGTCTTTCCTTGGACCACCAACGCACAGCCTGGCGCCGGATTTCCCGGCGGCCGGTGTGTGATCAACTGTAGCGCACCGACCGCCGAAGATCTACTCGGGCCGAGCGGGGCTCAGAGCAGGCCGAGGCCGCGGACCGCCTCGCGCTCCTCCTCGAGTTCCTGGACGGAGGCGTCGATACGGGCGCGGGAGAACTCGTTGATGTCCAGACCCTGCACGATCTCGTACTTGCCGTCCTTGCAGGTGACCGGGAAGGAGGAGATGAGGCCCTCCGGGACGCCGTAGGAGCCGTCCGACGGGATGCCCATGGAGGTCCAGTCGCCCTCGGCGGTGCCGTTGACCCAGGTGTACACGTGGTCGATGGCGGCGTTGGCGGCGGAGGCCGCGGAGGAGGCGCCGCGGGCCTCGATGATGGCGGCGCCGCGCTTGGCGACGGTCGGGATGAAGTCCTCGGCCAGCCACTTCTCGTCGTTCACGACCTCGGCGGCGTTCTTGCCGGCGACCGTGGCGTGGAAGATGTCCGGGTACTGGGTGGCGGAGTGGTTGCCCCAGATGGTCAGGCGCTTGATGTCGGCGACCGTGGTGCCGGTCTTCTTCGCGAGCTGGGTCAGCGCGCGGTTGTGGTCCAGACGGGTCATCGCGGTGAAGCGCTCGGCCGGTACGTCCGGGGCGGCGGCCTGCGCGATGAGCGCGTTGGTGTTCGCCGGGTTGCCGACGACCAGGACCTTGATGTCGTCCGCGGCGTGGGCGTTGATGGCCTGGCCCTGCGGCTTGAAGATGCCGCCGTTGGCCTCCAGCAGGTCGCCGCGCTCCATGCCCTTGGTGCGGGGGCGGGCGCCGACGAGGAGGGCGACGTTGGTGCCGTCGAAGGCGACGTTCGGGTCGTCGGTGATGTCGATGCCCTGCAGCAGCGGGAACGCGCAGTCGTCCAGCTCCATGGCCGTGCCCTCGGCGGCCTTGAGGGCCGGGGTGATCTCCAGCAGGCGCAGCTTGACCGGCACGTCCGCGCCGAGCAGCTGGCCGGAGGCGATGCGGAAGAGCAGGGCGTAACCGATCTGGCCGGCCGCGCCGGTGACGGTGACGTTCACGGGAGTGCGGGTCATGGCGTTCTCCGTATGACAGCTGGCGGTGGGGCGTCACTGCCCCGGGCGGATGATCGATCTCTTGGTATCAAGAGAGATCCAGCGGTCAGGCTATCGCGCATCCGGCATCCCGGACGGCCGGGGCTGTGTGGCCCACCCCACAGACTGGCACATCGGGGGCGAAAGCGGTGGGAAAAAGGGGCGGCGGCCGCCGGTCGGGGAGAGGAGGACCTGGCGGCCGCCGGTGGGGGTACCGTTGCCGGACTCCCGTGGGGGGATACCGTGCCCCTGCCCGCAGCGGCCCAAGCCATGCGCCTCCGGGCCGATCTCCCTTCTTTCTTCACTTCGCGCACCCCTTCTGCCCGGACGCCGGCGTCACGCGGCGGTGGCCTCCCGCGCGTCCCTGACGGCCACCATCGGGATGTACGCGAGGGTGTCGCCGGTGGCCGTGACGGCCCCGTCCCGGGTAGTCCCGCCGGCGCTGACCCGGACGGTGTCGCCCGGTACGGCCGCGGTGATGCGGCCCCCGGCCGCGCCGCACGTCTTGCTGTAGCGGACCTCGACGACGGTGGCGCCGACGGTTGCGGTAGCGGCGGTGGTCGCCGGGTTCCCGCTGCATCCCATCGCCTCGGCGCCCTTGCCGGTGCAGCCGGCGCCGCTGCACCTGACGCCGGGCGGCAGGTTCACGGGCGCACCGGCGGTCGGCGACGAGGGGGCGTCCCGGGCCCGCGTCCTCGGTGGCGCCGCCGCGTTCGGTGAAGAAGAACACCGCGGCGATGACGACGAGTACGCCGACGAGCCCGGAGAGGAACATCGTCAGCCGCTGCTTGCCGGCGCCGTTCGCGGGCCGGTGCGGCCCCGTGGGCGCCGCCGGTCGGGCGACCGGCGCCCCGGGCGGCGGTGGGCTCCCCCGCGCCGGGGCGGCCCCAGACGGGGGACGGACCTCGGTAGCCGGCCATCCGCCACGAGTTCTGCCGCGCGCTGTCGCGGGCGTCGGCGTCGGGGGCCGCCGGCTGCGGCGGCACCGCCGGGGACACGCCCGTGGGACCGGCGACCGGGGTGGCCGTGGCGCTGGTGCCCTTACGGGCCGCCCGCCCGCCGCGCTCGCCCGTCTCGGGGGCCGCGAGTCACCGAGGGCGGCGCGCGCCTGCGAGATCCGGATGGCCTCCATGGTCACGTCGTGGCGCATCTCCGAACGGCTCCAGGCCCGTTCGGCCGGCTCCCACAGCGTGGTCAGGTGGTACGCAGGCCGCGCGCGGTCCGGTGAGACGTTCCGGGACGTCGCTGATCCTTTGCGCTCACGCGGCGAGGGCGACTCCGACGGCGCCGAGCACCAGCAGGGCGCACAGCAGCAGGACGGCGACGAGCAGCAGTCGTCCGGTGGGGCCCGGCGGGGGCGGCTCCTCCAGCCGCTCCCACCAGGGGACGGTCGGGTCGTCGTGGTACGGCTCGCCGTCCGCGGTGGCGGCGGGCTCGGGGCGCGGCCAAGCTTCAACGGCCACCTCCCGGCGTACCGCGACCCGTTCGGCGTCCTGGTCGGAGAGCCCGGCGACCCGGCACAGCGCGGTGACGGCCTGCCGGGGAGGCGGCTGTACGGCGTTGAGGTAACGCTGCCAGGAGGACTTGCTGTAGGCGGTGCGGGCGCCCAGGGCGGCCAGGCTGAGCCCGGTCGCGTCCTTCAGGTCCCTGAGCTGCGCCACGAAGTGCCGTACCTCAGGCGGCAGCCCGTCCGGCAGCGGCCGCCAGCCGCTCATCGCCACCTCCGCGCGCAAGCCCTCGTCCCTACCCGGTCGGATCGGGTGACGACAGCTGATGCGGATCGGTTCCGCACGTGTGGCAGGTTCAGGACACGGTAGCGGAATGGTCACTTCCGTGGCACAGCGCGCTGACAGCCGTTGAACAGCCCGCGCACGGTGCGAAAACGTTGTTCCCGGCGGCGGCCCGTCCCCGCTCGGGGGAGAGGACGGTCCGCCGCCGTTTCGTACGGCGGCGTCAGCAGGCGGAGACGACGAGCCCCGTCTCGTACGCCACGACCACCGCCCGGGCGCGGCTCTCCAGACCGGGCATGCTCAGGCGCATCGCCGCCGCCCCGGCGGGGAGTCAAACGCCCGGCCTGCCGCCGCGGTTGCAGCCGCGGCGGTGCGGACGGCCGCCTCGGCCGGTCACCGTGGCGTCGGCTCAGCTGCTGCTCACCGTGAAGTGCAGGGTGTCCTTCAGGAACGGGATCTGCAGCCACGGCTTGGGCTGGGCCATCAGCGCCAGCAGCACGATGGCCGCGCCGAGCACGCCGTAGGTGACGATGTCCGTGAAGCGGGAGCGGACGGCGAGCATGCCCACGCCCGGCAGGAGCCAGCGCAGCACGGCCCCACCGAGCAGTGCGGCACCGATCAGCAGCGTGCCGATCCGGAACGCGCCCAGGGCCGTCACCAGCAGGCCCACCGCGACCAGGCCGAGCACCGCCAGCATCGGCCACTGCCGGGCCGGCGCCGGGGCGTCACCGCCCGCGGCCCGGCCGCCGCCCTCCGGACGCGCGGTGTCCCGCGTGAACAGCGGGAAGCGCCGGGTGGTGCGCCGCGGCAGCCCGTCGGCGTCGGGCGCGCTGACCGCGTCCCGTACCTGAAGGTCGTCCGAGTCCTCAGCCGGCACTGCGCTCCGCCGCCTCGACCACGTTGACGAGCAGCTGGGCGCGGGTCATGGGGCCGACCCCGCCCGGGTTCGGGGAGATGAAACCGGCCACCTCGGCGACGCCGGGGTGGACGTCGCCGACGATCCTGCCCTCGGCGTTGCGCGAGACGCCGACGTCGAGGACGGCCGCGCCCGGCTTGATGTCCTCGGGCCGGATCAGATGAGCGGATCCGGCGGCGGCGATGACGATGTCGGCCCGCTTGAGGTGGGCGGACAGGTCCCGGGTGCCGGTGTGGCACTGGGTCACCGTGGCGTTCTCGCTGCGCCGGGTCAGCAGCAGCGGCATCGGGCGGCCGATGGTCACACCGCGGCCGACGACCACGACCTCGGCGCCCTTCAGCTCGACGCCGTAGCGGCGCAGCAGGGTGAGGATGCCGTTGGGCGTGCAGGGCAGCGGGGCCGGCTCGTTCAGGACGAGGCGGCCGAGGTTCATCGGGTGCAGGCCGTCGGCGTCCTTGGCCGGGTCCATCAGCTCCAGGATGCGGTTCTCGTCGATGCCCTTGGGCAGCGGGAGCTGCACGATGTAACCGGTGCAGGTGGGGTCGTCGTTCAGCTCGCGCACGACCGCCTCGATCTCCTCCTGCGAGGCGGTGGCGGGCAGTTCGCGCTGGATGGAGGCGATGCCGACCTCCGCGCAGTCGCGGTGCTTGCCCGCGACGTACTTGCGGCTGCCGGGGTCTTCCCCGACAAGGACGGTGCCGAGACCGGGCGAGACGCCCTTCTCCTTCAGCGCCGCCACGCGGGCGGTCAGATCGGACTTGATCGCGGCTGCGGTGGCCTTGCCATCGAGAATCTGGGCGGTCATGACCCCATCCTCCCGGATGACCGCCCCCCGGTTCCAATCCGGGGCCGAGCGTCACCCCTTCCGCCGGTCCGCGCCTTGATCGACGATGTTGCACTTGCACAACACCTGTGCAATCCGGCTGGACAAGTAACGCGGATCTAAAGAACGATGAGGGGCACAGTGCCGCGGGCAGTACCGGGGGGACGAACCGCATCTGTAGAAACTTCCTCCTAGCGTTGCCGCGCGTCCCCGCACTCGGCATAACGGAGGAAGGACCGCGCCATGAGTTTCGGCGACCCCAACAACCCCTACGGGCCACCGCCCCAGCAGCCGCCCGCCACAGGCCCCGGCTACGGCTACCCCCAGCAGGCCCCGCCGCAGCCCGGCGTCCCGCCGCAGGGCTACGGCTACCCGCAGCAGCCGGCGTACCCCGGCTACCCCGGCGGCAACGCGATGGTCCCCCAGTCGATGCCCGGCCTGCTGGTGACGGCCCGCGTCTTCCTGTACATCATCTCCGCGGTGCAGATCCTCGCCGGCCTGGCGTGGCTCTACGTCGCGGCGTTCGTCAACGACGTGTCCGACGCGGCCAGCGACCTCGACTCCTCCTCCGACGACCCGTTCAGCTCCCTCGGTGACGCCGGCAACATGGCGGCCGGTGTGATCGTGGTGCTGGCGCTGATCGCCCTCGGCCTGGCCACGCTGTCGATCGTCCTCGGCGTGAAGTTCGGCAAGGGCGGCCAGGGCGTGCGGATCACCACCGTGATCTACGGCGCGCTGGGCACCATCGTCGGACTGCTCATGCTGTTCGTCGGCCTCGACACCGGCATGGCGTCCGCGGTGATCTTCCCGCTGCTGTGGGTGGTCTTCGGCGGCATCATCACCGCCGCGCCGGTCGTGCCCAGCGGCACCGCCTGGTTCAACCGCCCGCGGTACTGACGCGAAGCGGACCATACGGTTCGCGCCAATCACATCCGAGGGCCGTGTCTCACCCGTACGAGGGGGACACGGCCCTGGTGCATTCGCCCTACTCTGGCACCGCGAGCTGTCAGGCACGGGGAGACGCACCTTGTACAGCATCATCGTGGTACCTCCGCCGACCACGGAGGACGAGCGATCCACCACCGAGCAGATCCGTCTCGCCCCCGGCGAGCGGCTCACGTTCGGCAGGTCCGCGCACGCCAACCGCCTGCACATCCCCCACGAGGGGGTCTCCCGCAGGGCCGGGGAGATCGCCGCGCAGGGCGCCTTCTGGATACTGAGCAACCTCAGCCGGGACCAGACCTACGTCGTCGAGAACCCGGAGGGCGCCGGCGAGCACGTGAAGGTCGGGCCGGGCCGGCTCGACGCGCCGATCCCCTTCGAGTTCGCGCGGATCGTGCTGCCCGCGGCCGGCGACCTGCTGCCCGTCGAGGTGTGGGCGCCCCGCCACGACTACATGCACCCCGACAGCGACGGCGACGGCGACACCACCGCGCCCGCCTTCTCCCTGGACCGCACCAAGCGCTACTTCGCGGTCCTGGCCGCCCTGTGCGAGCCGCGGCTGCGCGGCACACCGCACGCCCCGCTGCCCACCGTCGACCAGGTCGTGGAGCGGCTGCGGCCGTCCTGGCCGGCCGTCTCCCGCACCACCGTGCAGTGGAACATCGACTACCTCTCCGTGAAGCTGCGCCTCAAGCCGGGCCCGGACACCGCCGACAGCGGGCCCCGGCTGAACGGCAAGAAGGAGTCGCTGGTCTCCCTGGCGCTCCGTTTCGACCTGGTCCGCGAGGACGACCTGGTGATCCTGCGTGCGAACGCGCCCTCCGGATCCCCACAGTGAACGGCCGCGGCGAGCCGTTCGCCGTACCGGTGCCCCAGGGCTACCGGGTCGGGCCGTGGGAGGTCCGGGCGCCGCTCGCCACGGGCGCCTTCGGCAGCGTCTACGAGGCCCGGCGCACCGGCGAGGCGAGCGACCCCGGCCTGCCGCGTACGGCGGCGCTGAAGTTCCTGGCGACCGGCACGAACACCCCGCGCCACCTGACGCACCTGCGCGACCTCGTGGAGCGGGAGATCGCCCTGCACCGCAGGCTGCGCCACCCGCGGCTGATCCGGCTGTACGAGACGCTCACCGTCGACGACCCCGGCCGGCCGGAGCTGGACGGCGCGACCGTGCTCGTGCTGGAGAAGGCGGAGGGCTCCCTGTCCGCGCTGCTCACCGCCTCCCCGCGCCCCGCCGCCGGTCCCGCGCTGCTCGCCCAGATCTGCGAGGGGCTGCACCAACTGCACACCGCGGGCTGGGTGCACGGCGACCTGAAACCGGCCAACGTGCTGCTGATGAAGGACGGCACGATCCGCCTCGCCGATTTCAACATGGCGGCCGAACTGGAGGGCACCCACGCCTACACCCCGGCGTTCTCCACGCCCGACTACACCCCACCCGAGCTGCTGTGGACGGAGATCGGTGAACGCGGGCGCCGTATCCGCCCGTCCGCCGACATCTGGGCCTTCGGCGTCCTCGCCCACCTCGTCCTCACCGGCTCCTTCCCGCTGTCCGGCGGCACCCCGACCGCCCGCCGCGACGCCGCCGTCGCCTACGCCCGCGGCACCGACGCGTTACGTCTGGCCCCCGAACTGCCCGGCATATGGCGGGACATCGTGCGCGACTGCCTGGCCCGCACCCATGCCGAGCGCGTCGGCGGCGAGGAACTGCTGCGCCGGGTGAGCGCGGCGGCCGGCACCGAACGCCCCCGGCGGCTCCCCCGGTTGCGCCGCCGCTCCCGGCGTACGACGGTCACCGCGGCCGTCGTCGCCACGCTGGCCGCCGCGGCGCTGGGGTACGGCGTCAGCGACTGGGCGGCCCGCTCCGGCGACGGCAAGAGCCCGGCCACGCCCGCCGTGTACGGCGCCGCCGAACTGCGCACCGACCGGGGCGTACCCGTCGGCTACCGG
This sequence comes from Streptomyces sp. NPDC049915, assembly GCF_040656475.1. NCBI lineage: Bacteria > Bacillati > Actinomycetota > Actinomycetes > Kitasatosporales > Streptomycetaceae > Streptomyces > Streptomyces sp. NPDC049915. The sequence continues at coordinate 156,302 of NZ_JBFAMH010000011.1, read as the reverse complement.
CGGCTGATCGTCGACTCGGCGCACGACTGCGTCCAGCCGGAGGTCACCCCGGCGCTGATCGCCGCGATGCTGAAGGCGGAGAGCGACTTCGACCCGGACCTCTCCGACCCGCACGCCGGCCGCGAGGGCGAGTACGGCATCGCCCGCTGGACGCCGAGCCTGCTGCGCTGGTGGATCCGCGCCGACGGCGTGCCCGCCACGGCGACCCCCAGGCCGCCCTTCTCCCCCGCCGAGTCGATCCCCGCCATGGCCCGCTACCTCTGCTACATGGAACCGCTGCTGCGCCCCGCCGGCCTGCACGGCGACCGGCGCGTCCTGCTGGCCGCCGCGTACCGGACGTCGTACAAGAAGGTGAACGCGGCGGGCGGGGTTCCCCCGGCGATCCGCCCGTACGCCGACCGCGTCACGCGCTACCTCAAGGAGTACACCCCGCCCGGGAAGCCGTGACCCTGAGAGGTGTGAGGTACCGGCGGGCGACGGCCGCTGCGACGGTGGGACCACTCCACCACGGGTGGAGCGACCAAGACCGTCCGTTTCTCAGGGGGAACGCACGTGAACATCGTCAAGCCCGCCGCGCTGCTGATCGCGGCCACCGCCCTCGTCGCCGGCTCCACGGCCGCGGCCACCGCCGCCGACCCCGCCGGTACCCGGGTGACCTCGCTCCAGCAGACGGCCGACCAGGTGCTCGCCGGGCACCCCAAGCCGCTGAAGGTCACCGCCGACCAGGTCCGCTACGACGGCCTGACCGTCACCGCCGCGCCGAAGGGCAGGGCCGCGGTGAAGGACCTGGCCTGCGGCTACGGCCACCTGTGCATGGTGGTCAGGGGCACCAAGTTCGACTTCTACAAGTGCCAGACCTGGAACGTCACCAACTGGACCGGCGACGGCCCGTTCACCAACAACCAGACCCCGGGCACGGTCGCCAAGTTCTTCAACCAGGACGGCAGCGTCCGCTGGACCTCGACGGCCTACCAGGCGGGCACCGCCACCTGGGACCCGATCTGGTCGCTGCGCCCCTGCTGATCCACCGCAGCGGACGGCCTCCGGTCCCCTCGGGGGAGGGCCGGAGGCCGTCCGGCGTCGCGTCAGCTCCCGTCCCAGCCGGGGACGGCGGGCAGGACCTTCTGCGGGCGATGCCTCCGGGGGCGGTGGTGGCGTTGCCGCCACCCAGGTCGAAGCCGATCCTGATGGTCTGGTCGGAGTACAGCACGGCCTGCCGCCCGAGGATCGTCTTCCGCTCGGCCCTCTGCCCCTCCAGCCGGGCGAACTGATCGACCGTCATGCGGTCGTAGGAGGCGGAGAGTCTCACGGAGTACGTCGTCAGGTCGACGGTGGCCTCCGGGGTGTCGGTCTCGGTGCCACCCGCCGGCTTCACCGAGCTGTCGCTGCCCGAGGCGGTCTGCGCGTGCTCGGCCGGCGTGCCGAGCAACGCGGACAGGTCCGCGCGGTTGAGGGCCTCGCACAGCTGGTCGCCGGTGACACGGCCCGCTCGGGCGGGCTTGCGCACGGCCCCGGCGATGACGCCGGGGCCGACTGAGCGGGGTCAGTGCATCGGGGTCAGTGCACCGGACTCAGTGGAAGAAGTGGCGGGTGCCCGTGAAGTACATGGTCACGCCGGCCTTCTTCGCCGCCTCCACGACCTGCTCGTCGCGGATGGACCCGCCGGGCTGGACGATGGCCCGCACCCCGGCGTCGATCAGGATCTGCGGTCCGTCCGGGAACGGGAAGAACGCGTCCGAGGCCGCGAAGGAGCCCCGGGCCCGCTCCTCGCCGGCCCGCTCGACGGCGAGCTTGCAGGAGTCGACGCGGTTGACCTGGCCCATGCCGACGCCGACGGAGGCACCGTCCTTGGCGAGCAGGATGGCGTTGGACTTCACCGCACGGCACGCCTTCCAGGCGAAGGCGAGCTGCTGGAGCTCGTCCTCGCTCAGCGCCTCACCGGAGGCCAGCGTCCAGGCGGCCGGGTCGTCGCCCTCGGCCTGGAGCCGGTCGGCGACCTGGAGCAGCGCGCCGCCGTCGATCGGCTTGACCTCGACCGGGTGGGCCGGGCCGTCGGGGCAGCGCAGCACGCGGATGTTCTTCTTCTTGGTGAGGGCCTCCAGCGCGCCGTCCTCGTAGTCCGGGGCCACGATGACCTCGGTGAAGATCTCGGCGACCTGCTCGGCCATCTCCTTGCTGACCGGCCGGTTCACGGCGATCACACCGCCGTACGCGGAGACCGGGTCACAGGCGTGCGCCTTGCGGTGCGCCTCGGCGACGTCCGCGCCGACCGCGATGCCGCACGGATTGGCGTGCTTGATGATCGCGACGCACGGCTCGGCGTGGTCGTACGCGGCACGGCGGGCGGCGTCCGTGTCCGTGTAGTTGTTGTACGACATCTCCTTGCCGTGCAGCTGCTCGGCTGCCGCGAGCCCCCCTTCACCGGCGGTGTACAGGGCGGCCGGCTGGTGCGGGTTCTCGCCGTAGCGCAGGGTGTGCGCGCGCTGCAGCGACGAGGCGATGAAGTCGGGGAACTGCGACTCGTCCGCGGGGGCGTAGGCGGAGGCGAACCAGGAGGAGACGGCGATGTCGTACTCCGCCGTGTGCCGGAAGGCCTCCGCGGCCAGGCGCTTGCGGGCGGCGAGGTCGAAGCCGCCGTCCTTGACCGCGGCGAGGACGTCGCCGTAGCGGGCCGGGCTGGTGACGACCGCGACCGAGGGGTGGTTCTTGGCGGCGGCGCGGACCATGGAGGGACCGCCGATGTCGATCTGCTCCACGCACTCGTCGGGCGAGGCGCCCGAGGCGACGGTCTCGCGGAACGGGTAGAGGTTGACGACGACGAGGTCGAACGGCTCCACGCCCAGCTCGGCGAGCTGCTCGCGGTGGCTGTCCAGGCGCAGGTCGGCGAGGATGCCGGCGTGCACCCGCGGGTGCAGCGTCTTGACCCGGCCGTCCAGGCACTCGGGGAAGCCGGTCAGCTCCTCCACCTTGGTGACGGGGACGCCGGCGGCGGCGATCCGGCCGGCCGTGGAGCCGGTGGAGACCAGCTCGACGCCTGCCTCGTGCAGCCCGCGGGCCAGCTCCTCCAGGCCGGTCTTGTCGTAGACGCTGACGAGCGCCCGGCGAAGGGGCCGCTTGTTGCTCTCGGCGGTCACTGGATAACTACCTTTCGTCCCTCGATGCGATAGCCGTTGCGGGCGAGGCGCCCCACGACCTCGACGAGCAGCCTTCGCTCGACTTCCTTGATGCGCTCGTGCAGCGCGCTCTCGTCGTCCTCGTCCCGGATCTCCACCACGCCCTGCGCGATGATCGGCCCGGTGTCGACGCCGTCGTCGACGAAGTGGACGGTGCAGCCGGTGACCCTGGCCCCGTACGCGAGCGCGTCGCGCACGCCGTGGGCGCCGGGAAAACTGGGGAGAAGCGCGGGGTGGGTGTTGACGAACCGCCCGCCGAACCGGGCGAGGAACTCCTTGCCCACGATCTTCATGAACCCGGCGGAGACGACGAGGTCGGGCCGGTGCGCTGCGACGGCCTCGGCGAGCGCGGCGTCCCACTCCTCGCGGGTGGCGTGGTCCTTGACCTTGACGACGAAGGTCGGCAGTCCGGCCCTCTCGGCCCGGGCGAGCCCCTCGATACCGTCGCGGTCGGCGCCGACGGCCACGATCTCGGCTCCGTACGCCTCGGGCCCGACGGCGGCGATCTCGTCCAGCAGCGCCTGCAGATTGGTGCCGGAGCCGGAGACCAGCACGACGAGGCGCTTGGCCACGGAGTTGGCGGCCACGGTGGGGCCCTTTCTCGGGGGGAGCGACGGTGCGCGGCCGGCCCGTCCATCCGCACTTGTGTGTTCGTACGAATGCTTCGCGCCCCGGGATACGGGGAAGTCTACGAAGCGGCCGACCGCCAGCAACGATACCGGCACACGGGAAGGCCCCCACGGGACGGGGGCGCGGCCTGCGGGTAGCGTCTGGGAGGAAACTACTCGGGAACGCGGTGGACGCGCGGTGCGTTTCCGGGGTGGAAGCCCATGTCACCTAGGGGAAGACGCTCTCTTGATGCCGGACCGCAGCCTGCGACTCCTCACGTTCCCACCGCACCCGGCCCGCACGGGCCAGACAGGGGAGCGTGGCACCGTGCTGCTGCGGGAGCGGCCGACTTCCCCGCCCGAGGCGCCCGACGGTCCCGGGCAGGGGCGCGGCGGACAGGACCGCGAGGACGACAACCCCTTCGCGCCGCCGCCGGAGGGCACCCCGGACCGCCCGTGGCAGCCGCGCCACCCGGCGGGCGGACACGGCGGCGACGGCCGGGACGGCAACGGCCGGGGCGGCGACGGCAGGGGCGGCAACGGGCAGGGCGATGACGGGCAGGGCGGCGGCTCGCCCTGGGGCCGGTGGAGCGACCGGCAGCCCGACCGCTCCGCCGGTGGCTTCGGCGAGCGGCCCGGCAGCGGCCCCGAGAAGCCGGCCGGCGGCGACGGAAGCGGTCCCGCCATGCGCTGGGACCCCACCGACCCGGTGCAGCGGCGCGCCCGGTACGCGCTGCTGTCCGGCATGTGGGCCTTCTTCTTCGCCCTCTTCGGCTGGCCCTACGTGGCCCTGCTGCTCGGCGCGCTCGCCGTGTACTGGGGCATCAGCGGACTGCGCGGCAGAACCCGGTCCGGCGCCTCCGACGGCGGCGGCCGCCCGCAGACCACGGCCGCGGTCAGCGGCCTCGTCACGGGGTCCCTCGCCCTGGCCCTGGTCGCCGCGGCCTTCGCCTCCCAGCTCGTCTACCGCGACTACTACACCTGCACCGGTGACGCCCTGACCAACGAGGCGAAGCAGTCCTGCAAGCAGCTGCTGCCGTCGGAACTGCGCGGGTTCCTGGGCGAGGGCTGACGAGCGGGTCTACGGCGCGGGGGGTGCCGGCGGGGCCGGTGGTGCCGGCGGGGCGTCCGGGGCCGGGGGCGGCTCTGCCGGCGGTTCTGCGTCGGGTGCGGTCGGTGGTGCCGCCGGTGATTCGGTAAGGGGGCCGGCCGGCTCGGGCTGGTCCCGCTCGTCGGGCGCCGTGAAGGTCAGCTTGTCCGGGGCGGGCGCGGTGCCGGTCGTGCCGGTCGTCCTGCCTGCGGCGGGGGCAATGCCGGGTGCCTTGTCCGCGGCGGGCGCGGTGGTGCCGTACGCCGGGCCGGGGAGGGTGGTCGCGCTGTCCACGCCGTAGGCCGTGTAGGGATCGTCCGCGGGGTCCTCGCGGTCGTACCGGGCGAAGGGGTCCTTCGGCGTCTCGATGTCGTAGATCTCCGGCTCCGCGTTCGGCGTGCGGCCCGTGGTGGGCTGCTGCCGGGCCGGTCGCCGCCGCCACGGCAGCCATCTGCCGGAGCGCCGGGTCCCGGGCGGGCCGGCCGGTGCCGGCACCGGCCGGCCCGAGCGCGGGACGCCGATCCTGGGCCGTACGGCCGCCGCGGCGGAGGTCTCCTTGCCGCCCGACCCGGTGCGTTCGGCCGCCGCGGCAGCGGTCTGCGCGCCCCCGGCGCCCGTCCTGCGCGACCGGGCGCGCAAGACGCGCCGGGCCAGGGCCACCGGGATCGCCGCCACGGCGATCCACAGAACGGTCGCCCCGCCCACCTGCCAGCCCATCGGACCGAAGCGGGAGAGCGCCGCCACCCCGAGCGGGCCGCCCGCCAGCGCCGCGAGGCCTGCCAGCAAGGCCCCGCACAGGACGGAGGCGAGGACGGCGGCCCCGGCCGTCCGGCCCGGCGACCACGCGCCGCCCGGCAGCGCGACCCGGTCGGTGCCGGTCGCCGCCACCGCCAGGAACCAGCCCACCGTCACCCCGGCCGCCAGCGGCACCGCCGCCGTGGTCCAGTGCAGCGGGGTTCCGGGTCCGCCCGCAGGGACCGCGGCCAGCAGCGGGAACGGCGGCAGCAGCGGGGCCGGGTCCGAGCCGAGCGGGCTGGTGAGGTGACCGACGGACAGGGCGAAACCGGGGCCGAGTGCGTAGGCGGCGGCCCACACGGCCGCGTTCGGCACCAGCACCAGGCACAGCAGCAGCACCGCGAACCGGCCCGACCAGCCCTCCGTCAGCTGCAGGAACGATCCGCGGGCCGCCCCGTTGTGCCACACCAGCGACACGGCCACCAGCAGCGCCCCGCCCCCGGACAGCACCGCCGCACCGGCGCACGCGGCGCGCGCGGCCGCGCCCAGCCGGGCCCGTCCGTCCGTGCCGGGCAGCAGCCGCCGCACCGGGTCCGGAAGCAGCACGAGCACGCTCTCCACGGGCTCGCGGGGATGGCCGTGCGCCGTCCACACCCCCGTGCCGGCCGCCATGACGACGAGGAGCGGCAGCATGGCGGGGCCCGGCCAGGTCCAGGACGGCCGCAGCTCCCCGCGCGAGGACACGTACAGCAGGGCCGCCGCGGCGACGCCGAGGTAGCCGAGGACGACGCCGGTGAAGGCCGTGCGGCCGGCGACGGGCTCCACGCCGTCATGGCCGTAGACGGCGTCGCGGGCCGCCCGGTGCAGCAGCCAGACGGGCACGGCCATGAGCAGCAACGGCGTCACCCCCACGGGGGCGGGAACGCCGGTGAGGGTGTCGGTGCGGACGAGTTCGGCGCCGTGCCCGAGGACCCAGAGGGCGGCCGCGATGTGCAGGGCACCGCCGGGTCCGCTGTCCGGGTAGGGGGAGCTGATCCACAGCGCCAGCACGAGCACGGCGAGCGAGCCGAGGCCCAGGCCGGCGGCGACCGCGCCGCCCAGCAGGCTCGCGGCCAGCCCGGACGAGCGGCCGCGCCTCCGGCGGAGCAGGCGGGGCAACGACGTTCGGCGGTCGGTCATCTGGATCACGACCGCCATGCTCCCAACGACACGCGCTTTCCCGGCGTAACAGGCGAAGCTCCGTTGTGTCGCCCAATATACGTTTATGTTCTTTTTCGTACGAAGGGGTGTCCGGTGAAGCAGAGCCCTGCCAACCCGCTCCCTCCGCCCAAGGAACGCCGGCGCCTGCGCGAGGCGGCCTCGCTGACGCAGGCTCAGTTCGCGGCACGGCTGGGCGTGTCCAAGGGTGCGGTGCGTGCGTGGGAGTCCGGCCGTACGACTCCCCGGGGCCCGCAGCGGGAGGCGTACGTGACACTGCTGGAGTCGCTGGCGGGGAGCGGCGGCCCGGTGACGGGGACTCAGGAGACGGGTGCGATCGCGAAGGCGACGGTGGCCTCCGTGGGGCGTACGTCGTCGGGGGCGTCCACCGTGGTGGTCGCCGCGGAGGCGGGGCCGGGTCCGGCGGCCGTTACCGCGGGCCCCCTGACGCCCGCTCAGGCCTTCGACGCGCTGTACGCCTTCTGCGCCCCGGCGCTGGTCCGGCAGGCGTATCTGCTCACCGGGCGGCGGGAACTGGCCCGGGAGTCCGTGGAGCGGGCCTTCCAGCGGGCCTGGGAGCGCTGGCCCGAGGTGGCCCGGGACCGGGACCCGGCGGGCTGGGTGCGGATGGCGGTGTACGAGTACGCGCTCTCCCCGTGGCACCGGTTCCGCCCCCGCTACCGCCACCCCGAGCCGCCGCCCGCCGCCCCGGCCGACCGCGCGCTGATGGACGTACTCCTGAAGCTCCCGCCGTCGTACCGGCGCACCCTGCTGCTCCACGACGGGGTCGGCCTCGGTCTGCCCGAGACCGCGGCGGAGACGGAGGCGAGCACGCCGGCGACCGCGCACCGTCTGATCCACGCGCGTGAGGCGCTCGCCGCGACCCTGCCGGAGCTGGGTGATCCGGACATGCTGCACCGGCGGCTGGCGGAGGTGGCCGCGACGGAGCGGCTGCGCGCTCCGCGGCCGACACGGGTGCGGTGCGGGGGTGAACGCCGGGCCCGGTTCTGGACACGGGCGGCGATCGCGTTCACGGTCGCGATCATCGGGGCGACGGCGCTCACGCTCCGCTCGGCTCCCACGCAGTACGAGCCTCCTGTCGCCCCTGGTCAGGCGGTACGGGGGGTGCCTCCGAAGGCGGCGCCGGGTCCGTTGTCGGAGGCGGAGGTGGAGCTGCGGGCGAAGCTGCGGGGCTCTGCCGGGAGCGGGCCGGAGCGGTTGACGCCGTCGGCTTGGTGAGTGGCTGTCCGTGCCGGCCCAGGGGCGCGGGGAACTGCGCGAGCAACCCGCCAACCATCCGCACCCGGCAGGCAACGCCCATCCGCACGGCGGGACGGGCGCAGCACCCCGCCGGCGCCGGTGAGCTTAAACGCCGGTAGGCCCGCCCCCAGCCGACGGGACGGGCCTACCTACCGTGAGCGGGAACTCAGCCGGCCAGGATCTCGCGGGCGAGCTTGGCCGTCTCGGTCGGCGTCTTGCCGACCTTGACGCCGGCGGCCTCGAGGGCCTCCTTCTTGGCCTGTGCGGTGCCAGAAGAGCCGGAGACGATCGCACCGGCGTGACCCATGGTCTTGCCCTCCGGCGCGGTGAAGCCCGCGACGTAGCCGACGACCGGCTTGGTCACGTTCTCCTTGATGAAGGCCGCGGCCCGCTCCTCGGCGTCGCCGCCGATCTCGCCGATCATGACGATCAGGTCGGTGTCGGGGTCGTCCTGGAACGCCTTCAGGGCGTCGATGTGGGTGGTGCCGATGATCGGGTCACCGCCGATGCCGACGCAGGTCGAGAAGCCGATGTCACGCAGCTCGTACATCATCTGGTACGTCAGCGTGCCGGACTTCGAGACCAGGCCGATGCGGCCCGGCTTGGTGATGTCGGCCGGGATGATGCCGGCGTTCGACTGACCGGGGGTGATCAGGCCGGGGCAGTTCGGGCCGATGATCCGGGTCTTGTTGCCCTTCTTGCCGGCGTACGCCCAGAAGGACGCCGTGTCGTGCACGGCGACGCCCTCGGTGATGACGACGGCCAGCGGGATCTCGGCGTCGATGGCCTCGACGACCGCGTCCTTGGTGAACTTCTCCGGGACGAAGATGACCGTGACGTCGGCGCCGGTCTTGTCGATGGCCTCCTTGACGGAGCCGAAGACCGGGACCTCGGTGCCGTCGAAGTCGACGGTGGTGCCGGCCTTGCGCGGGTTCACACCGCCGACGATGTTGGTGCCCGACGCCAGCATGCGCTTGGTGTGCTTCTGACCCTCGGAGCCGGTCATGCCCTGGACGATGACCTTGGATTCCTGGGTGAGGAAGATAGCCATGGTGTTGTGTGACCTCGTCCCTTACTTCGCGGCAGCAGCCAGCTCGGCGGCCTTGTCGGCCGCGCCGTCCATGGTGTCCACGCGCTGCACGAGCGGGTGGTTGCGGTCGTCCAGGATCTGACGGCCGAGCTCGGCGTTGTTGCCGTCGAGACGGACGACCAGCGGCTTGGTGACCTCTTCGCCCTTGCTCTCGAGGAGCTCCAGGGCCTGCACGATGCCGTTGGCGACGGCGTCGCAGGCGGTGATGCCGCCGAAGACGTTGACGAACACGGACTTGACGTCCGGGTCGCCCAGGATGATCTCCAGGCCGTTCGCCATGACCTCGGCGGAGGCGCCGCCACCGATGTCGAGGAAGTTGGCGGGCTTGACACCCTTGTGGTTCTCACCGGCGTACGCGACCACGTCGAGGGTGCTCATCACGAGACCCGCGCCGTTGCCGATGATGCCGACCTCGCCGTCGAGCTTGACGTAGTTGAGGTTCTTCTCCTTGGCCGCGGCCTCGAGCGGGTTGGCCGCCGCCTTGTCGTGGAGCGCCTCGTACTCGGGGTGACGGAACTCGGCGTTCTCGTCCAGCGACACCTTGCCGTCCAGGGCGATGACCTCGCCGGAGGCGACCTTCGCGAGCGGGTTGACCTCGACGAGGAGGGCGTCCGACTTGATGAAGGTGTCCCACAGCTTGATGAGGACGTTCGCGACCTTGTCGGCGACATCGGCCGGGAACTTGGCGGCCTCGACGATCTCGCGGGCCTTGGCCTCGTCCACACCGTCGATGGCGTCGATCGCGATCTTCGCCACGGCCTCGGGGCGGCTGGCCGCCACCTCCTCGATCTCCATGCCGCCCTCGACGGACGCGATGGAGAGGAAGGTGCGGTTGGCACGGTCGAGGAGGAAGGAGACGTAGTACTCCTCCAGGATCTCCGGAGCCGTCTCGGCGATCATCACCTTGTGGACCGTGTGGCCCTTGATGTCCATGCCGAGGATGTTGGTCGCGTGCTCGACCGCCTCGTCGGTGGTGGCGGCGAGCTTCACGCCACCGGCCTTGCCACGGCCGCCGACCTTCACCTGGGCCTTGACGACGGACTTGCCACCGAGGCGCTCAGTGGCTGCGCGGGCCGCCTCAGGCGTGTCGATGACTTCACCGGCCAGCACCGGTACATCGTGCTTGGCGAAGAGGTCCCTCGCCTGGTACTCGAACAGGTCCACGCGCTTCCGTCCCTATCAGTGATCTCGCGGTTCGTTGGATGCGTGGGCGTGCCGCGAAGGGCAACGTGACGTCCGCTTGTCACAAGGGAGGCGCACACGGTGTCCGAGCGCGCGGCATGTCCGTCTCGCAGGTTATCCCCGCTGGCGTTTCGGCTCTAAATCGGAGGTCACACCTCAGCGGTGATACCCGTCACATGATGCCGCGATGCACGGCACCGCGTGCCATGCGGTGCGGGACCTCACCGGGCTGGGGTTGACCCGGTGAGGCCCCTGAGCAGCCCCGGCGCCGGCCCTGTGGTCCGGTGCGGGACATGAGGCGGACGATCCCCACCCCAATGGGGACCGTCCGGCCCCCTTACCGCGGGGGTGCCACCGGATGGGCCGACGGTTTTCGGCCATCCGGGTCCGTCGCCCCCGCGGAGTCGGTGACGCGCCGGCCGGCTACCGCGCGGTGTGCCGGTTGCCGTACGGCGCCGGTCGCCTCGCGGTGTGCCGGTTGCCCGACGCCGGTCGCCTCGCGGCGCGGTGGACCGGGCGCGTGCGGCGGGCGCCTGCCGCTGTGGTGCGGTGGGCGCCTGCCGCTTTACTGCGGCGCGGTGCCCGCTTCTCGGATGCGGTGCGATGCCTGCTGCCCGGATACCCCGTGAATGTCATGCACATACCCGGGGGTGACGGACTGCGCCACTCCCCCGGCTCCGTGCGCCGCGTGCCCGGCCAGCGGGACGCCGGTGGCCTGCACGGTCCCGGACAGATCCTGCGCGAAGGGGGAGACGTCACCCGTCACCCCGTACGCGAAGGCGCCCGCCTGCCCGGCGACACCGCCCGCGAACGGCACGGCCTCACCCGCGACGCCGTACGCCGACCCGGTGACGCTGTCCGCCACCCCGTGCACGACCGGCCGGACGACGTCCACGACCGGCTGCGCCGCGCCCGTGACCCCGGCGGCCAGGGGCTGCACCTGGCCGGTCACGCCCTGGGCGAAGTCACCCGCCTGCCCGCTCACGCCGTACGCCAGCGGCGGCACCTGCCCGGAGACCCGGCCGGCGAACGGCGTCAGGTCGCCCTCGGCCCCGTACCCCAGCGCACCCGCGTCCGCGACGGCCTGCCCGGCGACCGGCAGCACACCGTTCACGGCGGTGTGGGCCACCGGCGGCAGCACGGCGTCAGCGGCGCCCTGGCCCACCTGCCCGACGAGCCCGGTGGCGTACGACGGCACACCGCCGACGACCGGGTACGCGTCCGCGACGGCGTCCCCGGCGGTTCCGGTGACCCCCTGCGCCGCGTGGCGGGCGACCGGCGTCACGCCGTACACCGCGTCGGTCGCGACGCGGGCGGTTCCGTGGACGGCGCCTCCGGCGAGCGGCGTCACGCCCGCCACCGCCCCGCCCGCGAGCGGGACGGCACCGTCGACGGCCGCGCCCGCAACCGGCGGCACCGCCGCGGACGCCGTCTCCCGCACCACCGGCGTCACCGTGCCGGGAACCTCGGCGACCGTGCCGACCACCCGCTGCTCCACCCCGTCGACCGCACCGGTGACATGCCCGGGGACGGCGGAGACGGAGGCCAGGGCGGCGGTCCGGACGTCATCGGCCTCACGCTGCGCGGCAGCCGAGCCGCGGCCCGCGCCCGCCACGGCCGGCCGCGCCGTCGTCCGTACGGCGCCGTCGACGTCCTGCGTCCGGCTGTGCGCCGTCGCCTGCACGCCCTGGAGCCTGGTCTGCGCGGCGGCCAGCGCGTGCTCCAGCTCGGGGGCGAAGGCGGCGAGCGGACCGAAGAGGTAGTCGATGCCGTCCTGCGGGGTGTGCGGCAGCTGCTCGGCGGTGTGCGCGGCCGTGTGCGCTGCCGTGCTGTGCGCCGCGTGCGCGGCGTGGGCGGCTTCGGCGCCGGTGATGGCCTGCGCGTCGCGCAGCCGGGGGGTGTGCGCGGTGGCGACTTCGGCGTCGACGTAGTGGCGGGCCCGGTCGGCCGTGGACGCGGGCGTGTGCACGGCGGCACCGCCGAGGAGGCCGGTCGCCGTGGACGTCGCCCGGGTGGTGGCCGGGGCGGTGGTGCCGGTGACCGTGGCGGTGGCGTCCTGGGCCGTGCCGGTCAGCGCGGAGACGGTGTCGTGCGAGGTGGCCAGGACGGTGTCGACGGTGTCCGTGACCGCGCCGAGCGTGTCACCGGCGTCGGCGGTGACGTCGGCCGTGGCGTCCGGGGCGGACACCGACGGGGCGGGCAGTTCGTCGGCGCTGGCCACGGCCGAGCCGAGCGCCCACGCGCCGGTGACACCGGCGGCTATCACGATGGAGCGGCGGATGTTCTTGTTCATGCGTGCTTCGGATCCTTCGGGTTCGGGAGCGGCGCGGCCGCGCACCTCCGGGTCGGTGACCTCGGGGGTGGGCTGCGCCGTGGAGTGGGGCTTGGGGTTCGGGATCATCCGTCCGGCAGCGCCGCGCTGGGCGAGGCGTCCGGAGGAGCGGGCAGACCTGTGCCGCCCCCGCGCGGCAGGTCCACGGCGGGGGGAGGTCTGCCTAGGCGGGGAAGACGGGGATGTCCCGGTACCTGTCCTGGATCCGAGGTGCGGCGCCCGGGGCCGCGGTTCCGGCCCGCACCGGCAACGGCAGCCGGTGGCGCGGCGTGACCGCGTACGCGTCCCCGTGGCCGGGCGTGCCGTCACCGGCGGCCGACCCGCCCACCACGGCACCACTCGGGCCGTCGGCAGGCCCCTGCGGCACGGTGTCCCGGCCGGGGTGAGCGGAGAGGGGGCGAGTGGAGAGGGGGTGCGCTGTGTGACGGGGCTGGGGCTGTGCCGACGCGGCCACCGGGCCGGACCGGTGGGCGCGGAACGCCGAAGCGTCGGCGGCCCGCACGGGTCCGGCCGGCGCGGGTGCTGCACTGTGGCCGGCAGGAACACCGCCGCCGTCGACACCGGGTGCGGAGGGCACGGGCAGGTGCGGGGCCCCGTGAAGAGCAGGCAGCGACGGCGCCTGCGGCAACGCGGGCGGCGCGGGCCGCGCCGGAAGCGCGGGGAGCGGCTGGGGCGCCGACGGGACAGGCAGCGTCTTCACGGGCGCCGTCTCGTCGAAACCGGCCGTGTCGTCGATGCCCACCGTGTCGTCGATGCCCGCCGCGTCGTGCACGGCCGCCGTCGTGGCGTCCCGTACCTCACCGATGGGCCGCACCACGCGCGCGTCCACGGCCCTCGACGCAGGACGCGTCGCCGAGGGCGCAAGCGACGGCGTCTCCGGCGAGGCGCTCGCCACCGTGGCCGTGGCCTTCGTCAGGGGTGCCGCCGGCGCCTGCTCCGCCGCCTGCGCGCGCTGCCCGCAGAGCAGTCCGAGCACGAGCAACCCGCCCAGCAGCAACGCCGCCTGGAGCACACGCCTCCCGGCCACCGCGCGCACGACGCGCACAGCGGCACCGGAGAGAGCGGGCTGCCAGGTCAACAGGGCGGGATCCTCCCGTGCGAGGTAGGGCGAACGAGCCGGGTTTGCAGGGCGCACGCCTCGGGCATACGCGGCATCGATCCTTGCATGCGACGCCCGAGGTTGCGCAAGCCCCCTGTTACCGATGGGTAGTCATGTCCGGTATGGGCAGCGGCTGCTTCTCGATCGCCGCCGCCATCACCTCAGGGAACAGGTCGGGCGTGCAGGCGAACGCCGGTGCCCCCAGCGCGGCGAGCGCGGCCGCATGCTCCCGGTCGTAGGCGGGCGCCCCCTCGTCCGACAGCGCGAGCAGCGCCACGAACTGCACCCCGGACGCCTTCATCGCCGCGACCCGCTTCAGCATCTCGTCGCGTATGCCGCCCTCGTAGAGGTCACTGATCAGCACGACCACCGTCTCCGCCGGCCGGGTGATCCGCGACTGGCAGTAGGCCAGCGCCCGGTTGATGTCCGTGCCGCCGCCCAACTGCGTCCCGAACAGCACTTCCACCGGGTCGTCCAGCTGGTCGGTGAGGTCGACGACGGCCGTGTCGAACACGACGAGCCGTGTGCTGATCGACCGCATCGAGGCCAGCACCGCGCCGAAGACTGAGGCGTGAACGACGGACGCCGCCATCGAACCGGACTGGTCGACGCACAGCACGACGTCCTTCTTCACCGACTGCGAGGCGCGCCCGTATCCGATGAGCCGCTCCGGCACGATCGTCCGCTGCTCCGGCAGGTAGTGCTTGAGGTTGGCCGCGATCGTCCGGTTCCAGTCGATGTCGTGGTGGCGCGGGCGCCGGACGCGGGCACTGCGGTCCAGGGCGCCGGTGAGGGCGGCCCGGGTGCGGGTGGCGAGCCGCTTCTCCAGGTCGTCCACGACCTTGCGCACCACCGCCCGCGCGGTCTCCTTCGTGGTCTCCGGCATCGCCTTGTTCAGCGACAGCAGCGTGCCGACGAGGTGCACGTCGGCCTCCACCGCCTCGAGCATCTCCGGCTCCAGCAGCAGCGTGGACAGACCGAGCCGGTCGATGGCGTCACGCTGCATGACCTGGACGACGGAGGAGGGGAAGTAGGTGCGGATGTCCCCGAGCCAGCGCGCGACGGACGGCGCCGACGCACCCAGGCCCGCCGAACGGTCCCGCCCCTTCCGCGCCTTGTCCTCCTTGCCGTACAGGGCGGTGAGCGCTCCGTCCATCGCCGCGTCCCGGCCGGACAGCGCGCATCCGGTACCGTCCGCGGCGTCCCCGCCGAGCACCAGCCGCCAGCGGCGCAGCCGTTCCTGCCCACCCGCCGCTTCCGCGGCGCCCGCTTCCGTCGCTTCCGTGATCGTGCCTTCCCTGGTCCTGCGTTCCGTGGACCTGGCTTCCGTGATCCTGCGTTCCGTGGTCATGCGCGCGCCCCCGCGAGGTCGTTGACGTCGGTCGTCTCCCGGTCGCCGTCCAGGCCCAGCAGCAGCCGCACCACGGGCAGCACCGCGTCCGCCCGCTCGGCGTCCAGACCGGGCCCGAAGCCGGGGACACCCTCGGCACCGGCGGCGGCGCCCCTCCCCCGGTCCTGCGGCCCGCGCCGGACCAGCTCGCCGAGCGTTCGTCGCACCCCCGGCTCGTACGCCGAGAACGTCCGCCGCAGCAGGGGCAGCACGTCCGTGAAGGCCTCCGCCGGCACCCCGGTCAGCCAGCCGTCCACCAGAGCGAGCAGCCGCTCGTCGTGCACGAGCAGCATCCCGCCGCCCCCACCGCCCACGAAGCCCTCGATCCACGCCGCCGCGTCGGCCGGCGGCGCACCCGGTGACAGGGCGAGCCCCATCAGCCGGGCCGCCTCGTCCTGGTCCAGCGCGCCGTCGTCCAGCAGCAGCCGCACCGCCCGCCCACGGATCACACCGGGCACCGTGTCGCGCCCCGACAGCACCCGCAGCACGCCCTGCCAGCGGACGCGCAGCGTGCTCGGGGCCGCCGAAGCCCCCGGCACCTCCCGGGTGTCGCCCAGCAGGCCCACTGCCCCGTGGACAGCGTCCATATGGCGTCGCATCTCAGCCGCGGCGTCCGCGTCGAGCGCGGCGCACGCCGGGGGCAGCCCCACGAAGATCCGCTCGGCGAGCCCGGCGGCGACCTCCGCGAGCGCGGCGGTGTCCGTGCCGCGCACGTCGCCGTAGCGCAGGGAACGGACCAAGGCGGGCAAGGCCTGCGCCAGATGCCCGACGTCCGTGTCGAGCGCCGCCCGGTCGGCGAGGACCCGCATCACGGCGGGCAGCGCGTCACCGAGCCCCGCGAGCAGGCACTGCTCGGCCAGCGCGGTGACCTCCGCCAGGGCCTGCGCGGCGAGCGCGTCCGCCTCGGCCTTGCCGGTGGCCGCGGCGAGCACGGTCGTGCCCCACACCCCGGCCTCGGCGACCCGCACCGACAGCTCCGGCTCCCAGCGCAGCCGCCACGTCTCCCGGAAGGTGCCCGTACTGCCCCGCGAGGCGACCGGCTCGCCCCACGTGATCCGCAGCAGCCGCAGCCGGTGGAGCAGCCGGCTGCGCTCGGCGTCGGTTTCCTTGCGCAGGTCGAGTTCGAGCTCCCGCTCCGCCGCCTCCGGTTTGAGCCGCAGCCGGCGCTGCAGCCGCCCCAGATCGCGTTGCAACGGCACCGCCGGCGCCGTCTGCGGCACCTCGCCCAGCACGTCTCCCACCACGAGCCGGTCGTGCACCAGCGCCAGCGGCACGTCCGAGCCGTCGCACATCACGGCCCGCACCGCGTCGGTCGTCTCGCTGAGCCCGGGCAGCGGACGTCCGCGCACCGCCGCGAGCGTCTCGGCGAGCCGTACCGCCTCGATGACGTGCGCGGACGAGACGAGGCGGTCCTCTGCCCGCAGCAGCCCGGCCACCTTGGTCATCCACCGCTCGACGGGCCGGTCCGGCGCGTCGAACAGATGGCCGTACCACCCCGGCGAGGCGATCCCTGCGCCGTATCCGCCGGCCCGCGCGAGCCTGCGATACGTCCACGGCACCCACGTCAGGTCGGCCTTGACCTTCGGCAGCCCCTTGAGCAGCGCCTTGTCGGCCGTGACCGTCGTGCGCCGCCGCAGCGCCGGAACGTGCCAGGCACCGCACACCACGGCCACGTCGTCGCCGAACTCCTTGTGCGCCGAGCGCAGTTGGAGCCGCATATGGGCCTCTCGCACCAGGTCCCGGTCGTGTCCCCCGCTGCCGTAGGTCTCCCGCAGTGCCGTCATCGCCTCCTCCAGCACGGTGAACGGCGCGAACGGGTCCCGCCGCTCCGGCCCGCGGTGCTCGACGACGTCCTCCCACCAGCGCTCCGGATCGTCGTACCCGGCGGCGTCGGCGAGAACGGCGAGCGGATCGAGCCGCACTCCGGCCGCGAGCCCACCGGGCCCTGGGCTGCCCGGCTCGGCCCCCTCCGGCTCGGCCCCCTCCGGCACGGATCCATCCGGCATGGATCCGTCCGGCATGGATCCGTCCGTGCCCTCATCCCCCTCGGGCCGGTCGGACAGGTGGGGCCGGTCGGGCAGCTCCCCCTTCCCCTCATCCCTCTCCCACGCCAGCGAGTGGGTGGCCGGCAGGTCGATGAAGCGGGCCGGGACGTCATGGGCCAGGGCCCAGCGGATCGCGACCCACTCCGGGGAGAACTCGGCGAGCGGCCAGAACGAGGAGCGGCCGGGCTCATCCACCGCGTGGGCCAGCAGCGCCACGGGCGGGCGCATGTCCGGCTCGGCGGCCAGCGGCAGGAGGGCGTCGGCCTCGGGCGGCCCCTCGATCAGCACCGCCCGCGGCCGCGCCGCGTCGAGCGCCGCCCGCACCGCCCGGGCCGAGCCGGGCCCGTGGTGCCGCACCCCGAGCAGCAGCGGCCCCGGGCCCGGCCACCCGCGCCGGATCGCCTCACCGTCCGTCATCGCATCCCCCTCATCCGCACGGCCCATGTCCTCACCTGCGCGACCACCACGGGCGTGGTCTTCGCGCGCCCTTACAGCCCCGTCACGGCCCCGTCTCCGGCGCGCACACCCTGCCCTGCGAGCCTCCGTTGCCCGCGGACCCACCGCTCCCGGAGGAGCCTCCGCCGCCCTCACGTCCCGCGGAGCGGCCCCAGCCCAGGTCGTCGTCCCCGCGCGTCATGCGCTCACCTCCCGGCAGGCGCGGTAGAAGTCGCTCCAGCCGTCGCGCTCGCGGACCACCGCCTCCAGGTACTCCTGCCACACGACTCGGTCGGCGGCCGGGTCACGGACCACGGCGCCGAGGATGCCGGCGGCCACGTCACCGGCCCGCAGCACACCGTCGCCGAAGTGGGCGGCCAGCGCGAGGCCGCCTGTGACGACGGAGATCGCCTCGGCCGTCGACAGCGTGCCGCTGGGCGACTTGACCTTGGTGCGCCCGTCGGCGGTGACGCCGTCGCGCAGTTCACGGAAGACCGTGACGACGCGGCGGATCTCGTCGATGCCGTCGGGCGCGGCCGGCAGGTCGAGCGAGCGGCCGATCTGGTCGACGCGCCGGGAGACGATGTCCACCTCGGCCTCGACGCTCTCCGGCAGCGGCAGCACGACCGTGTTGAAACGGCGGCGCAGCGCGCTGGAGAGGTCGTTGACCCCGCGGTCGCGGTCGTTGGCGGTGGCGATCAGGTTGAAGCCGCGGACCGCCTGCACCTCCTGGCCCAGCTCCGGTACCGGCAGGGTCTTCTCCGACAGGATGGTGATCAGCGTGTCCTGCACATCGGCCGGGATGCGGGTGAGCTCCTCGATGCGGGCGGTCATGCCCTCGGCCATGGCGCGCATGACCGGGCTGGGCACGAGGGCGTCCCGGCTGGGGCCGTGGGCCAGCAGCTGCGCGTAGTTCCAGCCGTAGCGGATGGCCTCCTCCGGGGTGCCGGCGGTGCCCTGCACCAGCAGGGTGGAGTCGCCGCTGACGGCGGCCGCGAGGTGTTCGGACACCCAGGTCTTGGCCGTGCCGGGCACGCCGAGCAGGAGCAGGGCGCGATCGGTGGCGAGCGTGGTGACGGCGACCTCGACGATGCGGCGCGGCCCCACGTACTTGGGCGTGATCACCGTGCCGTCGGGCAGGGTGCCGCCGAGCAGGTAGGTCGCCACCGCCCACGGTGACAATTTCCAGCGCTGCGGGCGCGGGCGGTCGTCCTGCGCGGTGAGCGCGGCGAGTTCGTGTGCGAAGGCGTCCTCGGCGTGCGGTCGCAGGACGTCGGCCGGTCGCGCCTCCGTCGTGTGCGCCTCGGTCGGTCCCGTCTCCTTGTCCTCTTTCGCTTCGTCGGAAGCCGGTTGATCCACGGTCACAGACATGGCGAAGTCCCCCTCCAGCCGGGCCGGTCGGTGATCTGGCATCCACCGTGCACCACGCCACTGACAACGCGTTCCGACCTGCGCAAACGTGCTCGCCGGGCCGATTGTCAGTGGGGGGGCCTACCGTCGACGACATGACTGAGCAGGGGGTGCGCCGGAGTGCGGACCAGGTGCTGGCACTGGCACCTGACGCCGCGTCGCGCAAAGCGGGAAGCAAGCTCGGCGTGGCCGGCCCGTGGTCCGAGGCGGGCCGTTCCGGCGAGGGGATCGTGTGGGGGCTGTGCAGGGGCAGCGGCGGCTCGGCGTACCGGACGGTGGCAGACGTCGCCGATGTCTCCGGGCCCGCGTATTCCTGCAGTTGCCCGAGCCGGAAGTTCCCGTGCAAGCACGCGCTGGGGCTGTTGCTGCTGTGGTCGGGCGACGAGGACGCGGTGCCTCGGGGGGAGCCGCCGGCGTGGGCGGCGCAGTGGAGAGAGGGGAGAAGGAAGCGGGCCGCGGAGAAGGGGCCGGTGGGAGGTTCCGCCGTCTCCTCCGCCGATCCGGAGGCGGCCCGGCGGCGGGCCGAGCGCCGGGCCGAGAGGATCACCGCCGGCGCCACGGAGCTGGAGCAGCGCCTGGCCGATCTGCTGCGCTCGGGCCTGGCGACGGCCGAGCGGGCGGGGTACGGGATGTGGGAGGAGACAGCGGCCCGCATGGTCGACGCGCAGGCGCCCGGGCTGGCCGCGCGGATACGGGAGTTGGGTGCGATACCGGGCTCCGGCCCGGGCTGGCCGGTGCGGCTGCTGGAGGAGTGCGCCCTGGTGCACCTCCTGGACCAGGGCTGGCTGCACCGCGAGCGGCTGCCGGAGGGCCTGGCGGCGACGGTGCGCTCCCGCGTCGGCCTGCCCGTGACGCCGGACGGTCCTGCGGTGCGCGACCAGTGGCTGGTCCTCGCGCAGTACGACACAACGGGGGACGCGAAGCTGACGACCCGCCGGATATGGCTGCACGGCGTCGCCACCGACCGTACGGCACTGCTGTTGTCGTACGGCGCCGCCGGGCGCGCCCCGGAGCTGGCCCTGCCGGTCGGCCTGGCGCTGGACGCGGAGGTGTCCGCGTATCCGGGAGACGGCCGGCAGCGGGTGGCACTGGGCGAGCGGTTCGCCCCGCCCGCGCCGACGGCCGTACGGCCCAAGGGGGTGACGACCGCGCAGGCGACCGCCCGTTACGGCGAGGCCCTGCGGGACGATCCGTGGCTGGAGTCCGTCCCGGTGACGCTGGAGTCGGTGATACCGACGCCCGGTGGGAACTCGTGGCAGCTCGCGGACGCCGACGGTGACAGCGCGCTGCCGCTCACCCCGGCCGCTGCGGCCCGCCCCGGCCTGTGGCGGCTGGTGGCCCTCTCCGGCGGCGCCCCCGTGACCGTCTTCGGTGAGTGCGGCCACCGCGGCTTCACCCCGCTCACCGCCTGGCCCCAGGGCCCCGGCGACGCCGTGTCCCTGTACTGAGCACGGCACAGTGGCGCGCCCGGGGGGGGCACGAGGGGCACACCCGTCCCCTTCCTCGGCCCCCATCCGTCCGGCATCCCGGGACACCCCAGGGTGAGCCTTCGACCGTTCCCGGTCTTCCCACCGAAAGGAAGCGCATGAACTCGACCCCGGCTCCCGTGGCCCGGCCGGCTCGCCCCGCGTCCGGCGCCTGGGAGGACCTGGTCACCGCGGCGCTGCTCGGTACGGACCGGCGCACGCCGCCCGTGCCGGTCGGCGGCGGCCGCGAGGCCCCCGTGGCGCTGCTGGACGCGGCGGCCGGGGCGACCGTGCGCCGCCGTGCCGGGCTGCGGCCCGCCGCGGCCGCGCCCCGGCCCGCGCCCGCCCCGGCCGACCCGCGCCCCCCGCTGCCCGCGGCGGCGGCCCGCAGACTCGGCTCGCTGCTGGCCGACCGCCCCGGCACGGCCACCGGCCGCAGGGGCACGACACCGGATCTGATGGAGCTGCTGCCGCAGTGGCTCGCCGCGGCGAACGCGCGGGGCTGGGCGCCGCCGCCCCAGGCGCTGCCCGCACTGCTCGACGCGGCGCGCGGCCGGACGGATCTGCGGCCGGCGGTACTGGAGTTCGCCGGGCCGCGCGCGCTGTGGCTGGCCCGGCTCAACCCGGACTGGCGGTTCGCCCTGCGGGCCGCGCCCGGCGGCGGCACGGCACTGCCGCAGCCCGGTCAGCGGGCGGAGACCGAGCGGCTGTGGCAGGAGGGGCTGTTCGCCGAACGGGTCGCCCTCCTCTCGGCGTTGCGCGCCCGCGATCCCGAGGCGGGGCGCGCGCTGCTGGCGGCGACCTGGGCCACCGAGCGTGCCGAGGACCGGCTGATGTTCCTCGACTCGCTGCGCACGGGTCTCGGCCCGGACGACGAGCCGTTCCTGGAGCAGGCCCTCGCCGACCGCAGCCGCAACGTGCGTGCCACGGCGGCGGAGCTGCTGTCGGCGTTGCCGAGGTCGGCGCTCGCCGCCCGGATGGCGGTGCGCGCCGGCGTGTGCGTGGCCCTGGACCGCACGCGCGAGACACCCACCATCGTCGTGGAGGCGCCCCACGAGTGCGATCCGGGCATGGAGCGCGACGGTGTCCAGGCCACGGCGCCGACCGGGCGGGGTGAACGGTCGTGGTGGTTGGGTCAGTTGGTGGAGGCCGCGCCCTTGGGCACCTGGTCCGGGCGGCTGGGCGGGCGGACGCCGAGGGAGATCGTGGCGCTGCCGGTCGCCGACGACTGGCAGGGCGAACTGCACGCGGCCTGGTGCCGGGCGGCGGTCCGGCAGCGGGACGGCGGCTGGGCGCGGGCGCTGCTCGGCGAGCCGTCGGCTCCCGAGGCGGGCGGTCCGGGCGCGGTCTCCCTGGCCGAGCGGGCCAAGCTGCTCGGCACGCTCCGGCCCGCCGAACGGGCCGAGTGGGTCGCCGGGTTCATCGCGGCCCACGGTCTGTCAGAGGCGTTCCAGCTGCTCGGTGTGTGTGCGGTGCCGTGGGCGGCGCCGCTCGGGCGTGCGGTGGTCGACGCGCTGAACATCGCACGGGACGCCGGGAGTTACCCATGGAGTTTCAGCGGCGTGATGGGGCTGGCGGAGCGCTGCCTGGATCCCGCGGAGGCCGGGCGGCTCGACGGGCTGCTCGCGGTACCGGACGAACCGGAGGACGCGTCGCCGGGGGCCGGGGGCTACTGGGCGGAAGCCTTCCAGCGGCTGATGACGACGCTGCGGCTCCGCGCGGCGATGATGCGGGAGCTGGAAGCACCGTGACCGCGACGGTGCGCGACCGCCGAAGCCGGCCACCGGGGCACGCCCCTGGGCCCTTCCGCGCGGGGCCGCCCCAGGACCCAGCCACCCGTGGCCCGCTCCGACTCCGGACACCCGCGACCCGCCCCGGCCCCAGCCGCCACAGCACCCCCGGGCACCGGCCGACCGACCGACAAACCCCTCGGACTCCGGCCGACCGCGACACCCTCCAGCACCGTGACCTCGCAGGCACCCCGCAGGCACCGCTCAGGTACTCCGCAAACGCCCCCGGACGCCACCACTGACCCACCGGCGGCGCAGCCCCCGGCTCCTCCCGCCGGCCGTGCCGGGTGTCAGGCCTCGGCAGGCTGCCGTACGTTCGCGCGTACCCAGTCCACGATGGACTGGGTCGTCGCACCCGGGGTGAAGATCTCCGCGACGCCCTTGTCCTTCAGCGGCGGGATGTCGGCCTCCGGGATGATCCCGCCGCCGAAGACCAGGATGTCCTCGGCGTCCCGCTGCTTGAGCAGGTCGATCACGGCCGCGAAGAGCGTGTTGTGCGCCCCGGAGAGGATGGACAGCCCGATCGCGTCGGCGTCCTCCTGGATCGCGGTGTCGACGATCTGCTCGGGGGTCTGGTGAAGCCCGGTGTAGATCACCTCCATGCCCGCGTCGCGCAGCGCACGCGCGATGACCTTGGCCCCGCGATCGTGGCCGTCGAGCCCCGGCTTCGCCACCACGACGCGGATCGGACCGGCTGCCACACCCATCACTGCCTCCATGAAGCGACTGCATCCATCCCCACCGACGCCCACCGACAAGGACTGCGGTACCCACACCGGCCGGGGGAGTGAACGAACGTTATCGCCCAGCATCCCGCAACCGGCCGTTTCGCGGTGCACAGCGAGGGGGAAATCACACAGTGGGACATGTTCATCGCGCACGGTTCGCTGATTCCGGGAGCCATGCGCCCCACACTTCCGGGGCACTCGTACCCCAGAAGGAACAAGCGCCACGGGAGCCGCTACGAGGTCGCCGTGTCACCGCGCCGCAGGCCACGCGGCGTGAAGGCACGGCGTATCGACACAGGAGCACATCGCAGACGCCGTAGGACACGCCGTCGACGGCCTCACCCCGGCTTCCACGAGGGCACAGGGAAGACAGAGAAGTCCTCCCAGGTGCCGACAGGAGGTCGGCCATGACGGTCACCAGGGTCCTCTATCCCTTTCTCCCCCTCTGTCAGCGCCTCCTGCCGAGCAGGCTGGCCGGACTCTCGGCGGCCCTGCTGAAGGCGACCGCCCTGGAACTCGCGATCCTCACCGGTCACCTCCTGCTGTATCCCTCCGGCATCGTGCAGGAGCGCCGCAGCCGCCCCCTGCCCGCGCCGGCCGGCCCCGGACGCGGTGTCTCTCCCGACGCCACCCCAGGGCTCACCAGCGACGACACGGCCTGCGACGTCCCGGATCCGGCCCGGCTGCCGGTGCCGGCCCAGCCGCCCGTGGTGCTGCTGCACGGCTTCATCGACAACCGGTCCGTGTTCGTGCTGCTGCGCCGCAATCTCGCCCAGCACGGCAGGCAGCGCGTCGAGTCACTGAACTACTCGCCGCTGACCTGCGACATCCGCATCGCGGCCGAACTGCTCGGGCGGCACATCGAGGAGATATGCGAGCGCACGGGCAGTGAGCGCGTGGATGTCGTCGGGCACAGCCTCGGCGGCCTGATCGCCCGCTACTACGTGCAGCGGCTCGGCGGCGATCACCGGGTGCGCACGCTGGTCACGCTGGGTACACCGCACTCCGGCACCCGGGTGGCGCCGCTGGCCAACGCCCATCCGATCGTGCGCCAGATGCGGCCCGGCTCGCCCCTGCTCGAGGAGCTGGCCCAGCCGGCGCCCGGCTGCCGCACGCGTTTCGTGAGCTTCTGGAGCGATCTGGACCATCTGATGGACCCGCTGGAGAGCGCCTGCATCGACCACCCCGACCTGCTGGCGCACAACGTCCGGGTGAGCGGGATCGGCCATCTGGCCCTGCCGGTTCACCCGGCCGTGGCGGCCGGCATACGGCAGGCCCTCGACGCGGAGCTGCCGGGAGCCGACGCCGGCACGCGTGCGGGCGGCCTGACCGTGGCCTGACGTCGTAGGACGGCCGACCGCACCCGGCCTTCCGGTCACCTCGTGTGACCGGAAGGCTGCACTCCGGAACGGTCCGGGAATCGTCGGCAAACGCCTCGACGGCGACAGGCAGTCGAACAATCATCGAACGCCAGGCCAAGTACGCGTCTGGGACGGCCAAAAGACGGCCGAATGCCCGTTTCCTGCGCGCACGAAACCTGACGAAGATTGTCGTGCCCGCGTACCGCCGGGTACAGTCGCCGCACTGCTCTGGCAGCCCCTGTTGTCGAGGCGAAAGAGAAGTTGGTGAACGACCGTCACCCGTCGGGGACCATGACCACCCCGGCTCCGGCTTCCGACGCCTCCTCGGCGCAGTACGCGTCGTACGGCGCGCAGGACGCCCCGTACGGCAACTTCACCACCCACAACGCGTATGACGCGAGCGGTTTTTCCGGCAGTGAGCACAGCACCGGGACGTTCGCGACCGACCCGCTCTTCGGCAGCCTCCCGGACGACGGCGGCTATGACACCGGTCAGTGGGCCACGGGTGGCCACCAGGCGGTGCACCAGGACCCGTACGCGGCCCAGCACCACGCCGCCTACGACACCGGCGCCTACGACACGACCGCCTGGACGGCCGACTACCAGCATCTGTCGGCCATCCCGCCGCAGGCCAATTCGGCCGATGCCTCCGGCCAGTGGGACGCGTCCGCCTGGCTCCAGCCCGACCAGGCCACCGCCGACGCCACCCAGCAATGGGACTGGGGCACGCAGACGTTCGACACCGGCGTGTACGACGCCACGCAGTGGAACAACGGCGGCACCGCCGACGCGAGCGGCGGCTACGGGCACCAGCCGGAACCTTTCGACCAGCAGGCCACCGCGGCCTTCGACCCGCAGGCCACCGCCGACGCCACCGCCGCCTTCGACCAGGTCTCCTACGAGGAACGCGGGCACGAGGACGGCGAGTCGACCGCCACCGGTGAGCTGCCCGCCGTCGACCTGGCCTCCGCTCCGCTGCTGGAGGAGCAGCAGGAGGAGACCGGGCCCCGCCCGTCCCGCGCGGCGGCCCGGAACTCGGGACGCTCCCGCCGCCGTACGCCCGCCAAGCGGTCGGCGCTGCTGACCATCGCCGTACCGTCGGCCTGTGTGATGGGCGTCGCCGGGATCGCCACCGCCTCCGTCAACGCGTTCAGCGGCGACGACACCACGGACACCACCGCCTCCGCCGCGGACGGGCACGCCGTGAAACCGTCCGCCGCCAACAACAAGCTGGACACCCAGCTCGCGAGCCTTTCCGCCGGCGCCGACGACTTCGCCGACCGGGCCAGCCGCACCCAGGAGCGCATCGACCTCAAAGCGCAGCAGGAACTGGAGCGCAAGAAGGCGGCGGAGGAGGCGGAGCGCAAGGAGCGCATGCGCCCCAAGTTCGCGCTGCCGGTCCTCCAGCACGGGCTGAGCGCCTACTTCGGCCAGGCCGGCATCAACTGGATGTCGGTGCACACCGGCATCGACTTCCCCGTCTCGTACGGCACCACGGTGATGGCCGCGACCGACGGCGTCGTGCGCACCCAGTGGAACAGCGCCTACGGCAACATGCTGATCCTGACCGCGAAGGACGGCACGGAGACGTGGTACTGCCACCTCTCCAGCTACCGCGTCTCCTCCGGTACCAGCGTCAAGGCCGGGCAGCCGATCGCGTACTCCGGCAACTCGGGCAACTCCACCGGACCGCACCTGCACTTCGAGGTGCGGCCGGGCGGCGGCGCGGCGATCAACCCGCTGCCGTGGCTGCGCAGCCACGGCCTCGACCCCAACTGAGCCCCGCACCGGACCTGAGCCGGCCGGCGCCCGGGGGCCGAAGCCCCCGGTGCGTTCCCGCTGTCAGAGCTTCTCCACCGGCGCGTACCGCAGCAGCAGCCGCTTCGGCTTGCCGTCGCCGAAGTCGATCGTCGCCTCGGCCTTGTCGCCGGTGCCCCTGACCTCGACCACGCTGCCCAGCCCGAACTGGTCGTGGGTGACCCGGTCCCCCACCGCCAGTGAGACCACCGGCTTGTCCCCGGCGCGCCGCGTGGCGAACCCGGACGCACCGGCGGCCGACGAGCGCGAGCGGGACGAGGACAGCGAGGCGGCGATCGCCGAGGCCGGCCCGGAGGAGACGGGCGCGGACCCGCCCGTGCGCTTCCACTCGACGTGCTGCGGCGGAATCTCCTCCAGGAACCGGGACGGCGGGTTGTACGACGGCTGTCCCCAGGCGCTGCGCAGTGTCGACCGCGTGAGATACAGCCGCTCGCGGGCGCGGGTGATGCCGACGTAGGCCAGGCGGCGCTCCTCCTCCAGCTCCTTGGTCTGGCCGAGGGCCCGCATGTGCGGGAAAACGCCGTCCTCCATGCCGGTGAGGAACACGACCGGGAACTCCAGGCCCTTGGCGGTGTGCAGGGTCATCAGGGTGATGACGCCGGAGCCGTCCTCGTCCTCGTCCGGGATCTGGTCGGAGTCGGCGACCAGGGCGACCTGCTCCAGGAAGTCGGAGAGTCCCACCGGCTCGCCCTCCCCGCGCTCCTGCTCGAACTCCAGGGCCACGGCGGCGAGTTCCTGGAGGTTCTCGATGCGGGTCTCGTCCTGCGGGTCGGTGGACGCCTGCAACTCGGCCAGGTAGCCGGTGCGTTCCAGGACGGCCTCGAGGACGGTGGCCGGTCCGGCGCCGGACTCCACGATCGTGCGCAGGTCCTCCATCAGCGTGTTGAACCGCTTGACGGCGTTCGTGGAGCGCGCGGCCATGCCGTACGCCTCGTCGACCCGCTTCAGCGCCTGCGGGAAGCTGATCTTCTCGCGCTGGGAGAGGGCGTCGATCATCGCCTCCGCGCGCTCGCCGATGCCGCGCTTGGGCACGTTGAGGATGCGCCGCAGCGGCACGGAGTCCTCAGGGTTGGCGAGGACACGCAGGTAGGCCAGGACGTCCCGGACCTCCTTGCGCTCGTAGAAGCGGACGCCGCCGACGACCTTGTAGGGCAGGCCGACGCGGATGAAGACCTCTTCGAAGACACGGGACTGCGCGTTGGTGCGGTAGAAGACGGCGACGTCGCCTGCCTTGGCGTCACCCGCGTCGACCAGGCGGTCTATCTCGTCGGCGACGAACTGGGCCTCGTCGTGCTCGGTGTCGGCGACGTAGCCCGCGATGCGGGCACCCTGGCCGGCGTTGGTCCACAGGTTCTTCGGGCGGCGGGACTCGTTGCGCTCGATGACCGCGTTGGCGGCGGACAGGATGGTCTGCGTGGAGCGGTAGTTCTGCTCCAGCAGGATCGTCGTCGCGTCCGGGTAGTCCTCCTCGAACTGGAGGATGTTGCGGATCGTCGCACCGCGGAAGGCGTAGATCGACTGGTCGGCGTCACCCACCACGCACAGCTCGGCGGGCGGCAGGTCGTACTCGCTGGGCGGGGTGTCCTCGTCGTGCTCACCGGTGCCGACCAGCTCACGGACCAGCGCGTACTGGGCGTGGTTGGTGTCCTGGTACTCGTCGACCAGGACGTGCCGAAAGCGGCGGCGGTAGTGCTCGGCGACGTCCGGGAAGGCGCGCAGCAGGTTGACCGTCGTCATGATCAGGTCGTCGAAGTCGAGGGCGTTGGCCTCACGCAGCCGCGACTGGTACAGGGCGTAGGCCTGGGCGAGGGTCTTCTCGAAACCTCCCCCGGACTCCGTCTGGGAGGTGCCCCCAGTTGCCTGGGCGGCGAAGTCCTCCTCGTCGATCAGCTCGTTCTTCAGGTTGCTGATCTTGGCGCTGAAGGACTTCGGCGGGAAGCGCTTGGGGTCGAGGTCCAGGTCGCGGCAGACCAGGGCCATCAGCCGCTTGGAGTCGGCGGCGTCGTAGATCGAGAAGGACGAGGTGAAGCCGAGCTTCTTCGACTCGCGGCGCAGGATGCGCACGCACGCGCTGTGGAAGGTCATCACCCACATCGCGTTCGCACGCGGGCCGACGAGCTGCTCCACGCGCTCCTTCATCTCACCCGCGGCCTTGTTGGTGAAGGTGATCGCGAGGATCTGCCCCGGGTGGACGTTCCGCTCGGCGAGCAGGTAGGCGATGCGGTGGGTGAGCACCCGCGTCTTGCCGGAGCCGGCTCCGGCCACGATGAGCAGCGGGGAGCCGGAGTGCTCGACGGCGGCGCGCTGGTTGTCGTTCAGCCCCTCCAGCAGTGCGGCGGAGTCGAGCACGGGGCGCGGCGCGCCGTCGCGGTAGTACGTGTCCCGGTCCGGCGGGGGTACGTCGAACTTCCCGCCGAACAGATCGTCCGGAATCGCTTCCGGAGCGTGATCGTCCTCGGGCGGCGGCGGGGGTTCCTCCGCGTGGGCCCGAGGGGCCTGGAGGTCCGCCAGGAAGCTGTCGTCAAAGAGGCTGCTCATCGCTCTCCGAGTCTAGGGCGCCCCACTGACAACCCGGGCGCGTCCGGGAAACATCACACGTCACCGTCCATCACCATCCGTCGACACAACGCGATGGTCACGGAAATGTATCGGGCATATCACGCACCAACCTTCACAACAGGCACACGAGTTGGCTACCGTGCCGCCCAGGCCGCACGACCTCCACCGGCGAACGTCGCCGGGCCGCGCGGCCTCCGCCGAGTCCGGTACGCCCGCACAGCGACCGGAGCCGGGGACCCACCCGAGACCTGGGGTGAATCGGCCCTCTCGCACGAGACGGCCGTAGGGCACACCTTCCGTGGCCCGAACCCTCCCCCAGAGCCTTAAGGGCCTGGGAGGTGCCCCCATCGCTGACCCGGTAGGCGGCGCGTTGGAAGGAGTCGCTTCCCTTGGCGTCGCACCGCAAGTCGCGTCCCGCGGGGACCCTCGCCGGCATACGGACCCCCGCCCTGGCCACGGCCGCCCTCACGTCCGTGGCCTTCCTGTCCCAGACGGCCGACGCCGTCCCCGCCGACCAGAAGCCGAGCCTCGAGGAAGTCGAGAAGAAGGTCGACGACCTCTACCGGCAGGCCGAGTCCGCGACCGACAAGTACAACGCGGCCAAGGAGCGCACCACGAAGCAGCGCACCCGCGTCGACTCCCTGATGGACGACGTCGCCCGGCGCACCGAGAAGCTGAACGAGGCGCGCGAACAGCTGGGCTCCTACGCCGCCGCCCAATACCGCACCGGCGGCGCCGCCCTGCCCAGCACGGCCACCTTCCTGCTCGCCGACTCCCCGCAGCAGTACTTCGACCAGAACCATCTGATGGACCGGCTGACCAGCCACCAGAAGGAGGCGGTCGACGACTACGTCACACAGCAGTCGGAGACGATGAGGCAGCGCCGCGAGGCCACCGACAGCCTGCGCACGCTCACCGACTCGCAGAACGATCTGCGCACCGCCAAGGCCACCGTCCAGCAGAAGCTCGCCGACGCGCGTGAACTGCTGGCGCAGCTGACGGCGGAGGAGAAGGGGCGGCTCGCCGCGATCGAGCGGCACCAGCAGGAGGAGGCCGCGCGCAAGGCGGCGGAACTGGCCCGTCAGCAGGCGGCCCAGCAGCAACAGCAGACCCAGCAGCAGGACGGCGGCGGCTCCGCGGCCGGCGGCACCGGGAGCGGGACCGGCGGCACGAGCACCGGCACCGGCACCTCCACCGGCACGGGGAGCACGAGCACCAGCTCCCAGGCCGACAAGGCGCTCGCCTTCGCCCGCGCGCAGATCGGCAAGCCGTACGTCTGGGGCGCGACCGGCCCCGACTCCTACGACTGCTCCGGCCTCACCCAGGCCGCCTGGAGAGCGGCCGGCGTCGACCTGCCGCGCACCACCTACGACCAGGTGAACGCCGGCACGACCGTCCCGCTGTCCCAGGCCCGGCCGGGCGACCTGGTCTTCTTCTACGACAACATCGGCCACGTCGGCGTCTACATCGGCGGCGGCATGATGATCCACGCCCCGAAGCCCGGCGCCTATGTGCGCGAGGAGTCCATCTACTACGACGGAGAGTCGGCCATCCACAGCGTCGTACGCCCGGCCTGACGGTTTGCGCCGGCCGGTGCGCGTGCCCCGTGCCCGGTGCGCGGCGGGGGTTCATAGCATCGACGGCATGTCCGTTTCCTCGCGCCGGCACGCCGCGTCCGGTTTCCCGCCCCCGCTGCGCGCGTGGTGGGCGCAGCGCACCCCGGCGGCCGGGGCCGCCGTGATGGCGACCGGCATCGTGTCGGTCGGGCTGCGGCTGACCGGGTACGAGCTGCTCTCCCGGATCTGGCTGGCCGCGGCCTGCGTGTTCTGGCTGGCGCTGGCCGCGGAGTTCGCCGTACGGCTGCTGACGGACCGGCCCCGGTGGGCGACCGAGGCGCAGACTCCCGGGGCGCTGACGTCGGTGGCCGCCACGACGGTGCTGGGCGCGCGGTTCGTGCTGCTGGGCTGGACCACGCTCGCCGAGGCGCTGCTGGCGCTGGCGGCGGTGCTGTGGCCGGTGCTGATCGTCACGGTCGTACGCAACTGGCAGCCGCGGATGCCGGGAGCGGTGTTCCTCGCCTGCGTGGCCACGCAGGGGCTCGCCGTGCTCGCCGCCGTCCTCGCGGGCGCCCTGACGACGGCGTGGCTCGCGCACGCCGCGCTGGTGCTGTTCGGGCTCGGCCTGGTGCTCTACGGCATCGCCCTGACGCGCTTCGATCCGCGGCAGGTGCTGGAGGGGCCCGGCGACCACTGGATCGCGGGCGGTGCGCTGGCGATCTCCGCGCTGGCCGGGGCGAAGCTGCTGGCCGCCGACAGCGCGCGGCTGTACCTGTGGAACGACGACGACCGCGGTGTCCTGCGCTTCGCGACGGTCGCCCTGCTGGTCCTGGATCTGGCCTGGTACGTCGTGCTGGTGGTCGCCGAGGTGGTCCGGCCCCGGCTTGCCTATGACACGCGCCGCTGGGCCACGGTCTTCCCGCTCGGCATGACGGCGGCGGCGACGCTGTCGGTCGCCGCCGCCGTCGACGTGCCGTGGCTGACGGACCCCGGTCAGGCCCTGCTGTGGCTGGCGGTGGGCGCGTGGCTGGCCGTGGCCGCCGGGGCCGTCCTCTCGGCCCGGGACGCGCTCAGGTCCACAGCACCGCGATGAAGATGTTCGCCACGGTCAGCAGGCCGACCAGGCCGAACAGGGGCTTGTCCACCGTCTCGTCGTCGCGCTTGACGTAGACCAGGCCGAGGATCACGATCAGCAGCGCCAGCTTCACACCGATCTTGACGGTGTTGACGGTGTGGTCGTCGGCCTGGTTGAGGCCGACCAGGATCACACCGGTGACCAGCATCGTCAGCGCGCCGTGCAGCATCGCCGGGACGAAGCGGGCGGTGCCCCGGCCCATCGCCTTCATCTGGGTGAGGAAGCCGCCCAGGAGCGAGGCGATGCCGATGATGTGCAGGCCGACGAAGAGATGGATGAGTACGTCCATGGGGCCGGAGCCTAGCCAGGGGCGTTCCGTAGCAGTTCGCCGCCCCTCCCGTGCGCGGAATCGGCGCTTCGGTCGGCGCGCTGCGTGAAGTCGACGTCACAGCAACGGGAAGGCGGTCACATACGGTCACCAGATGGTCCGCTCGCGTCACTTCCGTACAGACCGCCACCTTCCCGTCACTTCCGGGTTTAGCGTCCTCCCCCAGGTGACCGACTCCCCACCGCCGTCCGGGCCAGGGGCGGCCGTCGGTCATCCCGCCGAAGAGTCCGGTGGCGCCCCGTTCCCCTGTCGGGACGCCGCCGGGCCCGCACGTAGGAAAGGACGTGCAGTCCCCGTGGCAGCACACCGCAAGCATCGGCAGCGCTCGCTCGGCGACCGGACGGCCCGTACGGCGTTCACGATCGCCCTCGCGGGCGCGGCGACGGCCACGGCGTTCGACGGCACCGGCCATGCCGCGCCGGATCCGACTCCGGCCCAGGTCAAGGCGCAGGTCGACAAGCTGTACCAGGAGGCCGAGGCGGCGACCGAGAAGTACAACGGCGCGAAGGAGCAGGCAGGGGCGGCCGGGCGCCGGCTGAAGGACCTGCAGGACGAGACGGCCCGCAAGCAGCAGCGGCTGAACGAGGCCCGGGACGCTCTCGGGGCCGTCGCCAGCGCCCAGTACCGCAGCGGCGGTCTGGACCCGGCGGTGCAGCTCGCCCTGTCCGACAACCCCGAGCAGTACCTCGAGGGCGCCGCCCTCGCCGAGCGCGCGGGTGACCGGCAGGCGCAGGCCATCTCCCGGGTCCGCGGCCAGTTGGGCGAGATCGAGCGGTTGCGGGGCGCCGCGCGCGTGGAGCTGGCCGCGCTGCACTCACGCCAGGCCGAGCTGCAGCGGCAGAAGGAGATCGTCACCGGCAAGCTGGACCAGGCCCGCCGGCTGCTGTCCCGGCTGACCGCCGAGGAGCGGCGGCGGATCGCCGCCGACGGCCCCGCCGCGGACGCCTCCGGCACGAACCGCGCCACACGGGCCGCGAGCGACGGGGCCCGCGACCGGCTGACCGCGCCCGGGTCCGCGGCCGCGCAGGCGCCCGACGCGCGTGCGGCGGCCGCCCTCGCCTACGCCTACAACAAGCTCGGCAGCCCGTATGTGTGGGGCGCGACCGGGCCGAACGCCTTCGACTGCTCGGGCCTGGTGCAGGCCGCCTACCGCTCGGCCGGGGTCTCCCTGCCCCGCACGACGTACGCGCAGATCGGCGCCGGCCGCCGCGTCTCCCGTTCCGAACTGCTCCCGGGCGACCTGGTGTTCTTCTACTCCGGCGTCAGCCACGTCGGCATGTACGTGGGCAACGGGCAGATGATCCACGCCCCCAACCCGTCGGCCCCGGTCCGCCTCGCCCCGATCGACCAGATGCCGTTCGCCGGGGCGACGCGGGTGGTGTGAACCCGGCCGGCGCCCGTCGTCCCGAGCCCGGCAGCAGCTGCCGCCTCAGACCAGCCGGCGGGCCGTCGCCCAGCGGGTCAGCTCGTGGCGGTTGGACAGCTGGAGCTTGCGCAGCACCGCCGAGACGTGCGACTCGACCGTCTTCACCGAGATGAACAGCTGCTTGGCGATCTCCTTGTAGGCATAGCCGCGGGCGATCAGCCGCAGCACCTCGCGCTCGCGCTGGGTGAGACGGTCCAGGTCCTCGTCGACCGGCGGGGCGTCGGTGGAGGCGAAGGCGTCCAGCACGAACCCGGCCAGGCGCGGGGAGAACACCGCGTCGCCGTCCTGCACCCGGAAGATCGAGTCGACCAGGTCGCTCCCGGTGATCGTCTTCGTCACGTAGCCGCGGGCACCGCCGCGGATGACACCGATCACGTCCTCCGCCGCGTCCGACACGGACAGCGCCAGGAAGCGGACGGGCCGCTCGGTGTCGGCCATCAACGGGGCGCAGCGGCGCAGCACTTCGACGCCGCCGCCGCCCGGCAGATGCACATCGAGCAGGACCACCTCGGGCCGGGTCGCGGTGATGACCGTGACCGCCTGGTCGACGTCCGCGGCCTCGCCGACGACCTCGACGCCCGTCTCCTCGGTCCGGCCGATCTCGGCCTGCACGCCGGTGCGGAACATGCGGTGGTCGTCGACGAGGACCACCCGCACCCGGCGCTCGCCCGTGCCGCCGGCCTCCGCCGTACCGTTCGCCTCGGTCGGGTCGCTCATGACGTCTTCTCCGCCCTCTCCATCTGAAGCTCGACCTCCGTGCCGCCGTCCGGCACCGCGCGCAGCCGCGCCGTGCCGCCGTTGCGCTCCATCCGGCCGATGATCGACTCTCTCACGCCCATACGGTCGGCGGGTATCGCGTCGAGGTCGAAGCCGGGGCCCCGGTCCCGCACGGACACGAACACCGTCCTGCCCTCGACTTCGGCGTAGACCTGAACCGGGCCGCCCTCGCCACCGTACTTGGCGGCGTTCACCATCGCTTCCCTCGCGGCCTGCATCTGTGCGGCGATCCCCTCGTCGAGCGGGCAGTCGCCGACGACGACCACCTCGATGGCCACGCCGTGCTTGTCCTCGACCTCGGCGGCGTTGCGCTTGACCGCCTCGGCGAGGGTGGCCGGCTCGTCGGCCTCGTCCTTGCCGGTGCCCTCCGGCTTGTACAGCCAGGTGCGCAGGTCGCGTTCCTGGGCGCGGGCCAGACGGCGCACCTCGCCCGCGTTGTCGGCGTTGCGCTGGATCAGGGTCAGGGTGTGCAGCACCGAGTCGTGGACGTGGGCGGCGACCTCCGCGCGCTCCTGGGCGCGGATGCGCATCAGACGCTCCTCGGACAGGTCCTGCGTCATGCGCACCAGATACGGGCCCGCCAGCAGCGTTGTCCCGACCAGGACCGCCAGCGCTGCCTGCAGCACCGAGCCGAGGTGGGCGGCGGAGCCCTGCAGGACGAAGATGCCGGACACGCCGGCCGTCACCAGCAGCACACCGGCCACGGCCCGCAGCAGCGTCAGGGTGCGCTTGCGGCGGCCCACCTCGACCCAGCGGGCCCGGCGGGCGTTGTCGGCCTGCCGCCACACCAGGGCGACACCGGCGGCGACGAGCACCGCAGGGAGCAGATAGGCCTTGGCGCCGTTGCCGATGTTGACGCTGCTGACGAAGATCAGCGCGACGACGACCATGAGGAGCAGGGCGACGATCTGGCCCCGGTCCGGTCTGCGGGTGACGAGTCTGCGCCGGCCGTCGGGCGAGATCTCGGTGCTCACCAGGGACGGCGGCTTCTGCTGGTCGACGCCGCCGACGCCGAGCGGCACGAAGAACCAGAACGCCGCGTACAGCAGGGCGCCGAGGCCGTCGGCCATGAACAGGCCCGCGAAGACCAGGCGGACCCAGATCACGGGCAGCCCGAGATGCCCGGCGAGCCCCCGCGCCACGCCACCCAGCCAGCGTCCGTCGCTGCTGCGGTAGAGCTTGCGCGGCGGCCGCGGTTCGACGAGGGGTGCGGCTTCCGGCATGCCATCGATGGTCACATGGCGGGCGGGCCGGAGCATCAGGGTCGGCCCCCGAGACACCCCTGATCTCCGCCCCGGTCCCGTGAGCCCGGTGAGGACGGCGGACTCAGGGGCGATATCAGGGTCCGGCCAGGGTCGTCCCGACTGCCACCGGGCCGACTCGCCCGTCACCATGGACCCATGACCGATCACCAGCACGCAGCGGACGGGGGGCCCGGGGAGGGTGCCGCGTCCGCCCGGGGCGTGGCGGCCGGGTCCGGGCGGCCGGGCACCGGCACGGCCGACGCCCCGCACCTCTTCCGCCGCGACCGCCGGCACCGGACGATCGCCGGGGTGTGCGCCGGGCTGGGGCGGCGGTGCGACATGGACCCGGTCATCTTCCGGATCACGCTCGCGGTGCTGGCCGCGGCGGGCGGCGTCGGTCTGATCTTCTACGGCTTCGTCTGGCTGTTCGTTCCCTACGACGACGAGGACGAGAACGAGGTGCGCAAGCTCCTGACCGGGCGGGTGGACGGGCAGGCGCTCGCGGGGGTGCTGTTCGCGCTGGTCGGCTGCGGGGTGTTCCTGTCGATGCTGCGCAACGGCGGGGTGCTGACCTTCGCCGTCGTCCTCTCCCTGCTGCTGGCCGGCGCCGGGTACTGGCAGCAGCGACGCGACGCGCCGGGCCCGGACCCCCTGGCCGCGCAGGCCGTGGCGGACGCCCCGCCGGAGGCCCAGGCGCCGCCCGCCGCGGCGGGCTACCCGTCCTGGTGGCGCGACCCGATCGTCAAGGACGGCACCCATGTCGGGGGCACGGGATACCTGTGGGGACCGGGCGACCCCCGTGACCGGGACCTCGCGGCGGCCGTCGACATAAGCCCGGGCGTGACGGCTGCGCGCACGGCACCGCCGGCCGGCGCGGACCGCCCGGCGCCGCGCGGTCCGCGCTGGATCGGCGGCTGGGTCTTCCTGCTGGCCCTGCTCGCGGGCGGCCTCGGCACGGGACTGACCTGGCAGGACCACCCGCTCGGCACCAGCCTGCAGGTGGGACTGGCCGGCGCGCTGACGGTGTTCGGTCTCGGCATCGCCGTCAGCGCGTTCCTCGGGCGTACGGGGGCAGGGTCGGTCTTCTGGTCGATCGTCACGGCCGCGCTGCTCACGGCGTCGGCGGCGCTGCCGCACGACATCGGCACGCAGTGGATCCATACGGCGTGGCGGCCGGCCGCGGTGACCGACGTCCGGCCGAAGTACCACGTCGGCACGGGCGTGGGCACCCTCGACCTGTCCCGGATCGACGTGCCTCCGGGCCGGACGGTGACCACGCTGGCCGATGTTGGCGTGGGCCGGGTGCGGGTGATCGTGCCGCCGGGCGTGACGGTGAAGGCGGACATCGAAGTGGGCGTGGGTGACATCCGGTTGCCGGGTGAGGATGCGAAGGACGTGGACGTGCAGCCGGACAGACACAAGCAGGTGACCCTGAGGCCGGCCGGCGGCGGCAGGAACGCCGGCACGCTGGACCTGGACCTCCAGGTCGGCGTGGGCCAGGTGGAGGTGACCCGTGCTGCGTCATGAGTTCCAGCCCGGCCGTCTGGTCGCCGGTCTCGCCCTCACCGTCGCCGGAATCCTGTACGCGGGTGACGCGGCCGGTCTGTGGCGGACCCCGTGGTTCACCGCGATCCCGCTGGTCGTCGGCGGCCTGTGCCTGGCGGGAGCGGTCGGCGTGGTCACCCACGCGATACGCCGCCGCGGCGGGGGCTGACGCCGGGGCCGGGCCGACGGCTGGGGCTGTCCTACCGGTATCCGCCGTCCCGACGGCCCGGGCTGCCCTACCGGTATCCGCCGTCCCGGCGGCGGCGTCGCAGTATCGCGTCGATCGAGAACAGGGGGGTGCCGGCCAGCACGAGCGGCAGCCAGGCCATCAGATAGATCAGGTCGTTGCCGTAGTAGTAGGGGCTGGTCGACCAGGACACCGTGAGCCACAGGCTCAGGGAGATCAGGGCGCCGCCGAGGGCGGCGAGGCGGCCCAGGAAGCCGAGCAGGACGCCGATGCCGACGGCGAGTTCGCCGAGCGCGATGGCGTAGCCGAAGCCGACGGGGCTCTTCAGAGCCAGGTCGACCAGCGCCGGGATGGCCGCCGAGTCGCGCACGGAGCGCATCGTGTCGCCGAGGGAGCCCGCGCCGGAGGCCTGCATGAAGGCGCTGTCCGTCAGTTTGTCGAGGCCCGCGTAGATGAAGGTGATGCCGAGGAAGAGGCGGAGCGGGAGCAGGGCGTAGCGGGCGGCGGCCTCCCGCCGGCCGGCGCCACGGCCGAGGTGGGGGGTGGGTGTCTCCGTGCGCATGCTGTGGGTCATCGCTGCCAGCCGCCTCTCGCCCGCCGGTGCCGTCACCCGACGATACGTACGGAAGCGGCGATCGGCTCAATTCTGGCGCACAAAGGCGGCGACGGACTCAACCCCGGGGAAGGACCGTCGGACGCGGGCGCGTCACTCGGTCACGTCGATCGTGTAGCGGTTGGTCTCCACACCCGCCGCCGTGACCACCTGCACCTCCACCCGGCCGGGCTCGACGTCCGCCGGGACCGGAACGGTCAGGGCGTTGTCGGTGGGGTTGCTGAAGCCGCCGGTGACCGGGATCAGCGGCACATGCACATGGACGGCTCCGATGCGGACCGTCATCCGCGCCAGCCGGTCGGCGCCCTGCGCGCCGGGCGGAACGAACCCGGCGCCGCGGATCTCGATGTCGTCGCCCTGCCGGATCGGCCCGTCCAGGTCGCCGGCCTCCCGCGCCCGCACCACGGAGAGGATCACGGGCCGGCCGCCCTCGGCGTACTTGCCGGCGACGTAGGTCGCGGCCGAGATCAGCACCACCACCGCCAGTCCCCAGGGCAGGTCGGGCAGCTGGTCGGGACGCCGGGCCAGCCGTACCGCCGCGAACACCAGGGCGACCGCGCTGATCACGACGTACTGGAGGTCGGCGAAGGCGCCCCGGCCGGAGTCGTCGGTGAGCAGGTCGGCCGCGCGCGGGCGGTCCGCGCGGACCTTCTGCAGCCGCTGCCCGAGCACCCGCAGCCCCACCACGCGCCGCACCAGCACGGCGATGGCGCACACCACGGCGAGCACGGTCACCAGGCCCGCGCCCCGGGCGAGTCCGAGGCCGGCGATCAGGGCGTCCCGCTCCCGGTGCCCGGAGGCCGCGGCCAGCCGCGCGGCCGGCACGAGGACGGCGTAGGCCACGAAGAGCACCCAGCAGGCGGCCACCGCACGCGAGGTGGACAGCCGGTTGTCCTCGCCGATCACCGGGGCGAGCACACCGCCGCGCGCCCGGTGGAACCAGGACGCCGCCGTCAGGACGACGGCGACGGCCAGCGCGGCCAGCAGCCCCGCCGTGCGGGCGCCGCTCCAGCCCGCGCCGATCGCGGTCAGGGCCTGCACCAGCAGCAGGGCGACGACCGCCGCCCACACCGTGCACGCACTGCGGCGCCACAGCCCGGTCAGCCAGGCCTCGCCCTCGGCTCGGCCGCGCTCGGCGACGAGCGCGGCGGACTGGGTGAGTTCCTCGGAGACCCACTGCCGGGAGGCCGACGCGGAGTGCGCCACGGCCGCCGGCAGCCCCTGCCCGGCGGCGTACTCGTCCCGTCTGCTCAGGAACGCGGCGACCGCGCGCCGATGCCCCTCCCGGGCCCCGTGCGGGCAGTCCCCGCAGATGCAGCCGCCCTCGTGCGCGCCCGCCGGCGCGCCGCCTCTCGCCTCCTGCACCGCCACGTCGAGCCTGCCTTCCCCACGACCCTGTTGGCCGGCGGCCTGTGTTGGGCCTTCCGGCCGCCGACGGACAACTCGCCTGCGACGACAGCGCATTGTGCCCTACGCGACACGGTCCGCGGCACCAGGTCTGGTCAGCACGGGTGAAGACCGCCTCACCGTGTTGACCGGGCTGCGAGAATTCCCTTATGGCCGAGATCATCCAGCGCGACGGGACCTGGGCCTTCGACGGCACCACGGTCCGGATCACGCCGGGCCTCCACCGCTCGGTGCCGCTGTTCCGGCAGACGTACGGGGAGATCGCCGTGCCGCTGGAGGCCGTCGCCGGGATCGTCCACGAGCCGGAGCGCAAGCGCGGCCGGCTGCGCCTGACCCTGCGCGAGGGCGCCGACCCCTTGTTGCAGGCGACGGGCGGCCGGCTGCCGGAGCCCGCCGATCCGTACCGGCTCACGGTGGACCCGGACCGTAGCGGGGTGGCGGAGTACGTCGCCGAGGAGATCCGTCACGCGCTGCTGCTGGATCAGATCCCGAAGGAGCCGGCGAAGAGCTATCTGCTGTCGGGTCCGCCGGTGCCGGTGTCGGTGCGGGCCTCCGACGGCACGGTCTCCTTCGACGGGGCGCAGGTGCGCATCGACTGGGCCGACACCTCCGACCGGGTCAAACGCGCCACGGGCCCGCGCATCATCGACGTGGGCGACCTGGTGCAGGTGGAGTGGCTGCCGAATTCGGGCTACGAGGACGGCTTCCTGAGGTTCGTCACCAGGGAGACGGCGTTCTCCAAGCTGCCGCCGGAGAAGGATCCCTACGCCCTGGACCTGTGGGGCAGCTCCCGCCGTGATCTGCTCACGGCGCTGGTGGCCGCCGCGGTCACCGCGCGGCTGCCGCACCCCTCGACCCGCACGGCCCACCCCCTGGCGGAGGGCGAGCGGCCGGGCGGCGCGCCGGCGGTGGCGGCCGTTCCCGCGCCCGCCGACCGTCACGACGTGCTGCTGCGCAGGCTGCGTGAGCTGGGCGCGCTGCACCGGGACGGTGTGCTCACGGACGAGGAGTTCGCGGTGACGAAGGCGGCGGTGCTGAAGGATTTCTGAGCAGCAGCGGAGAGACGTCAGTCCAGCAGGTCCGGCTCCCTGCGGCTGATGTCCTGCCACATCGGCTGGTAGTTGATCCAGGCGACGAGGTCGCCGCCGAGCTGTTCGCGGGTCGCGGTCGCCCGTTTGTGGTCGATGAGGACGGGCCGTCCGGCGGCCTTGGCGGCCAGCTGCACCTGGCAGGACCGTTCCATCGTCACGAACCACCAGGCGGCGGCGTCCACCGAGTCCCCCACGGTCAGCAGCCCGTGGTTGCGCAGCACGAGCGCCTTGTGGGTGGAGAGCGCGGCGGCGATACGGCGGCCCTCGTCGGCGTCAACGGCGACGCCGGTGTAGGCGTCGTAGAGGGCGTGGTCCTCGTAGAAGGCGCAGCTCTCCTGGGTGAGGGGGTCGATCAGCTCGCCCAGGGCCGCGAGCGCGCGCCCGTGCACGGAGTGGCAGTGGGCGACGGCGACGACGTCGGGGCGGGCCGCGTGCACCTGGGCGTGGACGGCGAAGGCGGCCTGGTTGACGTGGTAGCGGCCCTCGATCACCTGGCCGTCGGAGTTGGCGAGCACCAGGTCGCCGACGGTGACCTGGCGGAAGGACAGTCCGAAGGGGTTGACCCAGAAGCAGTCGGTGAACTCGGGGTCGCGTGCGGTGATGTGTCCCGAGACGCCGTCCTCGTAGCCGAGCCGGCCGAAGATCCGCAGCGCTCCCGCCAGCCGCTCCTTGCGGTACCGGCGCTCGTCCTCGGCGGACTCGTGCTTGGGCGGCATTGCGAACCGCAGCCGGTCGGTGGGCAGGGGCGGGGGTGGGGGCGGAGTGGGCCCGGGCATTGGTCCTCCGGCACTCGGTTGCTGTACGGCGGGAAGTTACCGCCGGTCAGCCAAGGAGAACAGACCTTGCCGAAAGACGACAGGAGATGTCGTCTTTCGGCGTCACACTCGGCGTATGGCAGCTGACTGGGATTTCTTCACCGCCGCCGAGCCGGACTTCGCCCGGACCGTCGAGGAACGCTTCCGCGCCTTCACCCACCATGTGCTCGTCACCCTGCGCAGGGACGGTTCGCCGCGCACCTCGGGGCTGGAGGTCGACTTCCGTGGCGGTGCGCTGTGGCTGGGCATGATGCACGGCTCTCTCAAGGCGCGTGACCTGCACCGCGACCCCCGTTTCGCGCTCCAGGCGAACCCCGGGGAGGGCACGGGGATGGCCGGCGGGGACGTGCGGATCAGCGGCCGGGCGTACGAGGTGCCGGACGGTCCGGAGAAGTCCGGATACGTGAAAGAGGCGGAACCGCCGCAGCCGTTCCACCTCTTCCGCACCGAGCTGACCGAGGTCGTGCGGACCTACGTGGAGGACGAGAAGTATCTCGTCGTGCAGGTCTTCAAGCCCGGTGAGCCCCTGCGCACGCTCAGGCGCACGTAAGCCTTGTCAGGCGGGGCCTACTCCCACTCGATGGTCCCCGGCGGCTTGGAGGTCACGTCGAGGACGACGCGGTTGACGTCCCGCACCTCGTTGGTGATCCGCGTGGAGATCTTGGCGAGGACGTCGTACGGCAGCCGGGACCAGTCGGCGGTCATGGCGTCCTCGGAGGACACCGGGCGCAGCACGATCGGGTGGCCGTAGGTGCGGCCGTCGCCCTGGACGCCGACCGAGCGGACGTCCGCGAGCAGCACGACCGGGCACTGCCAGATGTCGCGGTCGAGGCCGGCCGCGGTCAGCTCCTCGCGGGCGATGGCGTCGGCGTCGCGCAGCAGGTCGAGGCGCTCCTTGGTGACCTCGCCGACGATGCGGATGCCGAGGCCGGGGCCGGGGAACGGCTGGCGCTGGACGATCTCCTCCGGCAGGCCCAGCTCCTGGCCGACCATGCGGACCTCGTCCTTGAACAGCTTGCGCAGCGGCTCGATCAGCTTGAACTCGAGGTCCTCGGGCAGGCCGCCGACGTTGTGGTGCGACTTGATGTTGGCGGTGCCGGTGCCGCCGCCGGACTCGACCACGTCCGGGTACAGGGTGCCCTGGACCAGGAACTCCACGGCCGGGCCCTCGTCGGCGACGATCTCGGCCTGGGCCTGCTCGAAGACGCGGATGAACTCGCGGCCGATGATCTTCCGCTTCTCCTCGGGGTCGGAGACCCCCTTGAGCGCGGTGAGGAAGCGCTCCTCGGCGTCGACGACCTTCAGCTTGACGCCGGTCGCGGCGACGAAGTCCTTCTCGACCTGCTCGGTCTCGCCCTTGCGCATCAGGCCGTGGTCGACGTAGACGCAGGTCAGCTGCTCACCGATGGCCTTCTGCACCAGGGCGGCGGCCACCGCGGAGTCCACGCCGCCGGACAGGCCGCAGATCGCGCGCTTGTCGCCGACCAGCTCGCGGATCGCCTCGACCTGCTCGTCGATGACGTTGCCGGTGGTCCAGTTCGGCTCGAGACCCGCACCGCGGTACAGGAAGTGCTCCAGCACCTGCTGGCCGTGCGTGGAGTGCATGACCTCGGGGTGGTACTGGACGCCGTAGAGCTTCTTGTCGTCGTTCTCGAAGGCGGCGACCGGGACGACGTCCGTGGAGGCCGTCACCGTGAAGCCCTCGGGGGCGGCGGAGCAGGCGTCGCCGTGCGACATCCACACCGACTGCTCCGCGGGGGTGCCCTCGAAGAGCGTGGAGGAGGCGCGCGAGACGTGCAGCGGGGTGCGGCCGTACTCGCGGGCGCCGCTGTTGTCGACAGTGCCGCCGAGGACCTGCGCCATCAGCTGGAAGCCGTAGCACATGCCGAAGACGGGGACGCCGGACTCGAAGAGCTCGCGGTCCAGGCGGGGGGCGCCCTCCTCGTACACGGACGAGGGGCCGCCGGAAAGGATGATCGCCGCCGGGTTCTTGGCGAGCATCTCGGCCACCGGCATGGTGCCGGGGACGATCTCGCTGTAGACCCGGGCCTCGCGGACGCGACGGGCGATGAGCTGGGCGTACTGCGCGCCGAAGTCGACGACCAGAACGGTGTCGGGGGCGGCGGCAGCGGGGGGCGCTGATGACACGGGAGCCTTCCGGCGGATCGGGCGGGGTCTCTGTGCTGGCCAATTCTACCGAGGTGGGCGCGGGGAGCGGTCCCCGCTGCCGGGGGCGGGCCCGACAGTCGCGCATCTCACCATCCGGGCGATGTTGGACACCCCAGGCGGGCACGGCATACTGGCGGCATGCTCCAGCACCAGACCTTCGTCTTTACCTATGGCAACCGGCCCGCCGGCTGCCATGGTCGTGCTGCTTGAGCAACTGACAAGCGACTTCCCAGGCGCCCCGGGCCGACAAGGTCCGGGGCGCCTGGTGCTTTCCGGATCTTGTCGCCCCGGGGCACCCCGTCCGACGAGGAGCCCCCTATGACCGCCACCGCCACCACCGACGTCACCGGCGCGCGCACCCCCGAGGCCACCGACGTGATCACCGGTGCCCGGGAGCGCATCGACGCGCTCGACGACCGGATCATCGGTCTGATCCAGGAACGCATGGCCGTCTCGGCCGTGATCCAGGAGGCCCGGATCGCCTCCGGCGGCCGCCGCGTGAACCTCTCGCGCGAGATGGAGATCCTCGGCCACTACCGGGACGCGCTCGGCAAGCCGGGCACCGCGCTGGCGATGACGATGCTCGAACTGTGCCGGGGTCGCATCTGAGTTCGCATCCGCTCTCACCCGTACGGCGCGTGACCGGGCCCGGGCCGCTTCGTTGGTACCGGTGTCCGTGCCAGCCAGGGGCGGGCCCGAAAGAACCACGCGTGGCTCGCTGGAGCGTGAGACGTACGGATCGTGCCGTGCGTCGTGGGACCTCGCTCCAGGGAAGTGACCGGACGGCAGGGGACAGCAGCCGGTCACCCAAGAGAACGGCCGGCCCCGGGGACGCCCGGGGCCGGCCGCCGGAACCTGGATATATGCAAAATTTCATGAGGGCCGGGTCCAACGGTTGCGGGCGCCCCGTTTCATCCAGCACGATGCCGGACAAGCCCAAGTCCCCCCGTACACACCCGTATTGCCGTGCACCCACGCGGTGCCGACCGGCACATGCCACACCTCGAGACCAGCGGCGCAACCCCCCGGCGCCGCTTCCCCGAGGCGCCGACGCTGCCCTGACGTCGGTGCTGACGAAGAAGGGCCCCGCGGTGAGCTCCCGCGGGGCCCTTCCGTCGTGCGCGCCCCTCAGATCCGGGAGACCGT
This sequence comes from Streptomyces sp. NPDC049915, assembly GCF_040656475.1. NCBI lineage: Bacteria > Bacillati > Actinomycetota > Actinomycetes > Kitasatosporales > Streptomycetaceae > Streptomyces > Streptomyces sp. NPDC049915. Next base: position 112,095 of record NZ_JBFAMH010000011.1, on the reverse strand, counting down.
CCCGCAGTCCCTCGCCCGGTTCAGGTCCAGGTCCTTGCTGCGGTCGTAGGGGTCCGTCGCCGGTCCGCTCGGCCGGGCGCCCGCCGGTGCGGCCGACTCGAACTGCGGGTGCAGAAAGCCGTCGTGGATCTCGCAGGCCGAGTTGCCGACCTCCTGGTCGTAGCGGGTCACGGCGATCCTGCCGCGCGTGACCCGGTACCGGTCCGGGTCGTGCAGGTCGATGTCGAGCACCCGGCGGACGACGGTGCGGGTCACCTCGGTCGAGCCGTCCGTGCGCACCACCGGGTAGACGAAGGTGTAGTCGGCATGGATGCGGGCGGAGCCGTGCTCGCCGGGCCCGACGGTCATCCTGCCCCGGGTCTTGACCACCGTCCCGACGAGCCGTACGTCACCGGGCTGGAAGCGGGTGAACATCAGCAGCGGATCGTGGTCCTTGTCCGGTCGGCGCAGCGACGTGTCCAGCAGCGTGTGCAGCTCCGTCTCGTGGGGCTCGATGACGGACAGCGCCTGCGCGGGCCGCTCGCCGCGCAGGGTGGCCGGGGCGAGGTTGCCGTCGACGAGCAGGGTTCTGGTCTGCTCCAGCGCCTTGGCCACCTGCGCCTTGGAGTGCACGCCGATGGCCCGGGCCGCGGGCAGCACGATGCCGGCCTCACCGTCGGCCCACCGCTCGGCCGGGGACCCGGCGAACGGGCGGTCGAGGGTGGGGTGGGCGGGGGCGGCGGACTCCGGCGCGGTCGGGCGCGCGGTCTCCGGCGGCAGCGGGGGCGCGGTGGCGGCCTGCGCGGGGCCGGTGTGGAACGGGTCGCCGGGCAGCAGCGACGGCTTCATCGCGACGACGGCCACGGCGGCCGCGACGGGTACGCCGAGCAACGCCCACAGGCGCCGGCGCCGGGCGGCCCGGCGGTCCGGTTCCCGCCACGCGGGGCCGGTGCGCCAGCCCTCGGGCACGCCGGTCGCGCCGCGGGCGGCCGCGGACGCCTCCTTGGGCGCGGTGGCGCGGATGTCGAGTTCGCTGTCGCGGACGAACTTCTCCCATACGTCGTCGGGGGCGCGGGAGGTCTCGTCGTCTGAGGGCTTTTCAGGCACGGGGGACAGTTCTACGGCGCACGGCGACTCGGTCACAAGTCGCTCCGTCTTGTGACGCAGCCCACATAAAAACGCCGTGAAGACGGCACAACCATTCACAGGCTTCACTGATCCAACCTCCCGAAACCAGGGCCACATCCGCGCCGCCACGCGGAGCCCTCCCAGACGGACTCATTGAGGTCTTCATGAAGCTTCGCCGTGCCATGGCCACCGCGGCCGCTACGGCAGTGATAGCCCCGCTGGCGCTGCTCTCGGCGCCGGCGGCTTTCGCGGACGACGGCACCACGGCGTCCGCCAGCCCGACCGACTCTGTCTCGCAGAGCGCGTCCGCGTCCGCGTCGGAGTCGGCGTCCTCGAGCGCGAGCGCCTCGACGTCCGCGTCGGCCTCCGCTTCGCAGAGCCAGAGCGCCACGCCCTCGGCCTCCGCCTCGACGTCCGCCCCCACCTCCTCGAAGCCGTCGCCGACCACCACCGAGAGCACCGACCCCGGTGACGGTGACGAGCCCGCCGACTGCAAGGACTCCAAGGTCGACGTCGCCATCAGCGGCCTGCCCGGCAAGATCGCCGCGGGCAGCGGCTGGCACAAGTTCTCCCTGGACGTGACCAACAACTCCAAGTCCACGCTGCAGGACCTGGCGTACTTCGCCGGCGCGTCCTCCGACAAGGCGGGCGACAACCTGTTCAAGTCGGGCCAGGTGCAGCTGCAGGCCTGGGACCCGGACTCCAAGTCCTGGGGCGACCTGAACGAGGACGGCTACGCGGTGGGCTTCGTCGGCTACACCGACGAGCTGAAGCCCGGCTACGAGGTCGACATCCCGATGCGCCTCAACGTGAAGGCGGCCGCTCCGGTGGGCTCCGGCTTCACGCTCGGCGCGACGATCTACGGCGACGCCGACGCGCAGTGCACCGGCTTCGGTGACGTGGCGTACAAGTTCCAGATCGTCTCGGCCGGCACCGACACCGACGGCACCAAGCCGCAGGAAGGCGGCGAGGCCCCGGTCACGGACAAGAAGCCGGCCGGCGACACGCCGAAGGTCGACGGCAGCCTCGCCGAGACCGGCTCCAGCTCCGCCCTGCCGATGATCGGCCTGGTCGGCGGTGCCGCTGTCGTCGCCGGCGCCGGCGCGATCGTCGTCGTGCGCCGCCGCAAGGGCGCCGCGACCGCGTAACACCACCGCACACGACGTGAGGGACCTGCGCTCGGAGGGGGGCGCAGGTCCCTTCGTCGTACGACGGGTCATTTCTTGGGCGGCACCGCCGGGATGCCCAGGAACGGCAGGCGCAGCGCGCCGAACGCGTCGGCCGGGACCGCCGGGGACTTGGGCTCGACCGGCTTGAGGCGCTCGTAGCCCGCTCCCTGCGCCGGACGCGGGTCGGCCTCGCCCTTGTTCGGCCAGTACGACATCGCCCGCTCGGCCTGTGCGGTGATGGTCAGCGACGGGTTGACGCCCAGGTTGGCGGAGACCGCGGCGCCGTCCACCACCGAGATGCCGGGGTGGCCGTACAGCCGGTGGTAGGGGTCGATCACGCCGGTCTCGGGCGAGTCGCCGATCGGGCAGCCGCCGAGGAAGTGCGCGGTGAGCGGGGTGCCCATCAGCTCGCCGACGTTGGAGCCGGCGAAGCCGTTGATCTCGGCGGCGAGCGCGCTGGCGCCCTCGGTGGCGGCCTTGATCTGCTTGGGGTTGGGCGAGCCGTGGCCCTGGCGCGCGGTCAGCAGGCCCTTGCCGACGCCGTCCGGCTTCAGATAGGTCGTCAGGGAGTTGTCCAGCGACTGCATCACCAGGCCGATGATGGTCCGCTCCGACCACTTGCGGTTGGACAGGGAGCGCAGCACCAGCATCGGGTGCCGGGCGGCGTTGGCGAGCCAGGCCGCGACCCGGGAGCGGCCCTCGGCGAAGGGGACCTGGAGGATGGACAGGCTGCCCATCGAGTTGGAGCCCTTTCCGTAGCGGACGGGCTCGATGTGGGTGTTCTCGTCGGGGTGGATGGACGAGGTGATGGCGACGCCGCGCGTGAAGTCGGCCCGTGCCTCGCCCGTGGCCTTGCGGTAGCGCCGGTCGTCGGTCTGCGCGCCCACCAGCGCCTCGGAGTTGGTGCGGGTCAGCTCGCCCAGCCGCGGCGAGAGGTAGGGCAGATTGCCGCTCGCCTTCATCCGGTGCAGCAGGGTCTGGGTGCCGTAAGTGCCGGCGGCGAGGACCACCCGGCGCGCGGTGAAGGTACGGCCCCGGCCCTTCTTCTTGTCGTCGGTCGGCAACGTGGCGACCGCGTATCCGCCGCGGGAGTCGTCCGTGACGGAGACGACCGTGGTCATGGGGTGGACGACCGCGCCCGCCTTCTCGGCGAGGTAGAGGTAGTTCTCGTTGAGGGTGTTCTTCGCGCCGTGCCGGCAGCCGGTCATGCACTCGCCGCACTCGATGCAGGACCGCCGGGACGGACCGACGCCGCCGAAGTACGGGTCGGCGACCTGCCGGCCGGGTTCCGCCTTCGCGGTGCCGTCGGCGTCCTGGCCGTCGCCGAAGAACACGCCGACCGGCGCCATGTGGAAGGTGTCGCCGCAGCCCATCCGCTCCGCCGCCGCCTTCAGATGCACGTCGGAGGGGGTCATGGTCGGGTTGAGGCGCACCCCGAGCATGCGCTTGGCCTGGTCGTAGTACGGCGCCAGCTCCTCCTGCCAGTCGGTGATGTGCCGCCACTGCGGGTCGTCGAAGAAGGGCTTCGGCGGGACGTAGAGGGTGTTGGCGTAGTTGAGGGAACCGCCGCCGACGCCCGCGCCCGCCAGCACCATGACGTTGCCGAGCAGGTGGATGCGCTGGATGCCGTACAGGCCGAGCCCCGGCGCCCACAGGTAGTTCTTCAGGTCCCAGCTGTTCTTCGGCAGGCTCTCCCGGGTGAAGCGGCGGCCGGCTTCCAGGACGCCGACGCGGTAGCCCTTCTCGCTGAGCCGGAGGGCGGTGACGGAACCGCCGAAGCCGGAGCCGACCACGAGGACGTCGTAGTCGTACCCGTCCTCGTCCCGGGCCTGGACAGACTTCTCCTGCGACACGTGCTCTCCTCGTCGAGAACGGGTGGGTTGAGAAGGGGCGCTCTAACGGAGACGGAACGCCTTCATCAGCTTCAGGCTGCGGCTCATGAACGCCGCGTACTGCTCGTCGGTCATGCCGAGCGACGGGGCCATCGGCAGCAGGCGCTGGTGGGCGACCGTCTGGGCCTCGGTGTATTTGAGGATGCCCTCGGACCCGTGCCGGCGGCCGAGACCGGAGTCCTTCATGCCGCCCATCGGGGACTGGACGCTGCCGTAGGCGGGCGCGTAGCCCTCGTTGATGTTGACGGTGCCGGTGCGCAGCCGGGCGGCGACGGCGCGGCCGCGCCGGGCGTCCTTGGTCCACACCGAGGAGTTCAGGCCGTACGGCGTGGCGTTGGCCTGCTCGATCGCCTCGTCCTCGGTGGCGAAGCGGTAGATCGACACGACCGGGCCGAAGGTCTCCTCGGTGCACACGGACATCGGCTCGGTGACGCCGTCGAGGATGGTCGGCTCGTAGAAGTACGGGCCGATGTCCGGGCGGGCCGTCCCGCCGGCGACGACCTTCGCGCCCTTGGCGACGGCCTCCTCCACGTGCCGCTCGACGGTCTTCAGCTGGCGCTCCCCGACCAGCGAGCCCATGTCGGCGCCGTAGGCGAGGGACGTGCCGAGGCGCATGGCCTTGGTGCGGGCGGCGAAGCGCTCCAGGAAGGCGTCCGCGACCGACTCGTGGACGTAGAGCCGCTCGATGGAGATGCACAGCTGCCCGGCGGAGGAGAAGCAGCCGCGCACCGCGCCCGCGGCGGCCTTGTCGAGGTCGGCGTCCTCCAGGACGAGCATGGCGTTCTTGCCGCCGAGTTCGAGGGAGACGCCGACCAGGCGGGCGGCGGCGCGCTCGGCGACCTCGCGGCCGGTGCGGGTGGAGCCGGTGAAGGAGACGTAGTCGGCGTGCCGGACGACCTCGGGCCCGACGACCGGCCCGTCGCCGATGACGACCTGGAACACCTCGGCCGGCAGGCCCGCCTCGATGAGCAGGTCACGGGCCCACAGAGCGGTCAGGCACGTCTCGGTGTCCGGCTTCATGACGACGGCGTTGCCCGCGACGAACGCCGGGAGCGCGTCACCGACGGACAGCTCCAGCGGGTAGTTCCACGGGGCGATCTGGCCGACGACCCCGCGCGGGTGGCGCAGCTCGGTGACCTTGGTCAGGGTCGGCACCGCGCCGGCGTGCCGCTTCGGCCGGAGGTAGGCGGGGGCCTTGCGGCCGTAGTGACGGGCGGCGACGGCGACGGCCTGCACCTCCTCATGGGCGTGCAGCCGCGCCTTGCCGGTCTCCAGCTGGATCAGGTCCAGCACCTCGGCCTGCCGCGCGAGGACGAGGTCGTGGAAGCGCAGCAGAACGGCGGCCCGCTGCCGCACCGGGACCTGCGCCCACACGGCCTGGGCCGCGCGGGCCGCCTCGAAGGCCTTCTCCACGTCCTCGGGGGTGGACTCGGGCAGGTCGGCGAGCTTGTGACCGGTGAACGGCGTGTGGTTGGCGGTCCGGCCGGAGCCGGCCACACCCTTGGTGAGCTGGGCGACCAGCTCGGGGGTGACCACGTCGGCGGCGGTGCGGGCGCCCTGAGGTGCGGGGGCGAGGGGGTTGGTGCCGGTCTTGGCCGGTGCCTGCGCGTCCGTCATGGGCGCAGGGTATGCCGCAGCGGAGCCTTTGTGTACCCGTCGGTAACGGTGATTCACCGACTGCTCACACCTCGCCAGCGATCGCTGGCAACAAATGCGCTGATCAGGGCGTTGGGGCGGCGCTCCGGGATTCCTGCGGAGCGGCCCCGAGCTTCAGGCGATCCCGTGCGCCCTTGAACAGCGCCGTGCCCTCGTGCTCCTGCGCCGTGCCCTTGGGCATGTCGACCCGCAGCTCGTACAGCCGCCCGTCGCCGGTGCGCACGAAGAGCTGCAGAACCCGCGCCCGCTGACCGTCCGAGCCGTAGGCGGTGTCGGCGCAGACGGCGTCGTTCCCGTCGAGGCCGGTCCGGGTGAGCTGGGTACGGGCGTCGCGGTGCTGCTTCCGCCAGGTGCGCTCCGTCGCCCGCGCCCGCTCCATCGGAGACCCGGCAGCCTTGTCCCACTCCGCCAGCCGGACCTGTACGGCCCCGTCTGCGCCGTACACCACCTGGCGCGGCCGGCCTGCGCCGCCGCTCTGGCGGGCCGTGGGGCGGTAGCCGTCGGGCAGCACGAGTACGGCGTCCAGCTCCGGCTCCTCGTGCGCGACCCAGGTGTCCCCGGCGGAGGCGGCGGGCATCGGGCGGTAGGTGCCGTGCAGCTCGGTGGCTCCCGCGCCGGAGCCGCGGTCGAGGGAGGCGGACACACCGAACCAGACGCCGCCGGCGGCGAGGACGGCGAGCGCGGCGAGGACGACCCGGCCGCGCAGGACGGGACGGCGGGGGGCGGGGGGTTCGGCGGGGGACGCTGCCGGGGTGCGCTCCTCGGGCCCGGGATCGCCGGCCGGCTCCTCTCTTCGCTCGGCCTCCTGAGCGGGCGTCGGCTCGGGCTCTCGCTCCGGAACCTCACCGCCCCCGGCCGCCGCCAGCGCCCGCGCCGTCTCCTCGGGCCCCGGGCGCCGCTCGGGGTCGCGCTCCAGCAGGCGGGCGACGAGCGGGGCGAGCGGGCCCGCCTGCTTCGGCTCGGGCACGTCCGCGGTGAGGATCGCGGCGAGCGTGGACTCCACCGTCGTACGGCGGAAGGGCGAGGAGCCCTCCACGGCCGCGAACAGCAGCACGCCCAGCGACCACAGGTCGGAGGCGGGACCGGCGCCGCGCCCGGACATCCGCTCCGGGGCGACGAACTCCAGCGAGCCGACGAACTCGCCGGTCCTGGTGAGGGATTCCTCGCCCTGGACGTGCGCGATGCCGAAGTCGGTGAGGACGACCCGGTCATGGGTGCCGAGCAGCACGTTGGCCGGTTTCACGTCACGGTGCACGATGCCGACGGCGTGCGCGGCGCGCAGCGCGCCGAGGACGGCGCCACCGATCCGCGCGGCCTCGGCCGGCGCCATGCGGCCGCGCCGCAGCACCTCCTGCAGCGACTCGCCGCGCACCAACTCCATGACGATCCACGGCAGTCCGTCCTCGACGACCACGTCATGGATGGCGACCGCGCAAGGGTGGTCGACGCGGGCCGCGGCCCGCGCCTCGCGGTAGAGGCGGTGCGCGGCGCGCCGGTGGCTCTCGTCCTGCGGATCACCGGGCAGCCGGGGCTGCTTCACGGCGACGTCGCGGTCCACCTTCTGGTCGTGCGCCCGCCACACGGTGCCCATGCCGCCGGAGCCGATGGGCTCGACGAGCCGGTAGCGTCCGCCGACGAGCCGGTCCCGCCCGTCGGCCGCGGCCCCCTCGTTGCTCATCCCCCATGCCTATCGCGCCCCATGCCGCCTTGTCGATGTGGGCCCGTGCCCCGAACTCACAGCTTGTCGACGTCGAAGTTGGCGATCGCCTCCCGCGCCACTTCCCGGCCCCGCTCGTCGAAGTCGCCCTTGCCGGGATAGCTCACGGTCAGCTCGTACATGTCGCCGGCCTTGGTCCGGTAGTAGAGGATCCGCAGCTCGCGGGGGCGGGGGTGGTCGGTGTCGGTGGTGGTGTAGGTGATGGTGTTCTCGGCCGCCGTGCCACCGTGGAAGCCGACGTCGGGGCGGGTGTCCGTCTTCGGGTTCTTGGGCATCGAGAGGTCGTAGTCGCCGTTCTCCTTGTAGCCGGCGTCGTCGGAGTACATCTCGGCGTTCGCGGAGTCGGCGATGTTCCCGTTGGAGTCCTCCGCCTTCCTGTCCAGCTTCAGCTCGACCCAGATGCTGCCGCTGGGGTCGGTGTACATCACCCAGTGGTCCTCGCCCTTCGGGTCGGCCCCGCTGCGTTCGTAGTCCTCGGGGAAGGCGACCGTCGCCCGCAGCGCGCTCTCGTGCCGCGTCTTCCACCCGTCGGGCAGCGGCCCGGCGAACGGCTCTGCGATCAGGTACGCGGCGACGGCGACGGCGACCACGGCCGCGCCGATGCCCGACCAGGCCTTGCGGCCGAGCCGGAGCCCGCGGCCCCCGCGGTCGACGTACCGCACCGCCTGCGTCGGCTGCGGCGCGGGCGGCTCGGCGGCCGCCTTGAGCAGGGCGCGGACCTGGGCGGCGGACAGGCGGTGCGCCGGGTCCTTGCGGAGCAGTCCGTTGATGGCCTCGGCGAGCGGGCCCGACGCCGAGGCGGGCGGGGCCGGCGTGCCGTTGAGGACGGACTGCAGGGTGGCGGGCGTGTTGCTGCGGCGGAACGGCGAGACGCCCTCCGTGGCCGCGTACAGCACCACACCGAGCGACCACAGGTCGGAGGCCGGGCCGGGGCGCCGGCCGAGCACCCGCTCCGGCGCGATGTACTCGGGCGAGCCGACGAAACCGCCGGTGTCGGTCAGCTGGGTCTCGCCCTCGATCTGGGCGATGCCGAAGTCGGTGAGCACGATCCGGTCGTACCGGCCGAGCAGGATGTTGTCCGGCTTGACGTCCCGGTGCAGGATGCCCGCCGCGTGCGCGGCCTCCAGCGCGCCGAGCACCTCCAGGCCGATCCGCGCGGCCTCGCGCGCGTCGAGCGTGCCCTCCTGCAGGGCGGCGCCGAGCGAGCGGCCCTGCACCAGCTCCATCACGATCCACGGCCGGCCGTCGACCACGGCCACGTCGTGCACATTGACGACCGACGGATGGTCCAGCCTGGCCGCCGCGCGCGCCTCGCGGCGCATCCGCTCGAAGGCGTTGGCCCGTTCCCGGTCGGGCAGGTGGTCGGGGACGCGGGGCTCCTTGACGGCGACCTCCCGGTCCACCGTCTCGTCCTTGGCCCGCCACACGGTGCCCATGCCGCCGTGGCCCAGCTTGGCGAGCAGCCGGTAACGGCCGGCGATGACCCGCCCGGCGCCCGGTTCGACCTGGGCGGTGGACGGCTGGGCCGCCTCCCCCTCGGCCGCCTCCGCCTGGGCGGCCTCCCTCCGGGCGGGCGGCGCCTGGACCGGGACCGCTGCCGGGTTCGGCGGCTGCAGGACAAAGCTGGTCGTCTCGTCGGCCTCGTGGCCGACGCCCCCGTTGTTGCTCATGGAACCATCCATACCGTGTGCGGCACCTCGCCCTCCACAGGGAAACGCAAGTGGTCACACACCCGTGACCGTTCTGGACCGGGCGCCCTCAGGAACGCGTGAACGTGTCCACGGCCACGTCGAAGTACTCCCGCGCCTCGCGGACCTTCCCGACCGGCGCCGACACCCACACGTCGTACATCCGGCCGCCCTCCTCCCAGCACAGGTCGTAGGTGTGCCGGGCGCCCTCCGCAGCGGTGAAGCCGTTCCAGGTGAACTCCCACAGCGCGGCGGGCCGTCCGTCGTGCGTGGTCTCGGTGACGGTGCCGGCGTGGTAACCGGGGTTGGTGTCTTCGCCCTTGGCGTCCGCGCGGCGCATCACGGCGAGGGGGCCGCCCGGTTCGGGATCGGAGACCTTGACGCCGAGGCGGAAGGAGTCGTCCGGCGAGAGGTAGAACACCCGCTCGCCCTGCGGCCTGCGGACGAACCCGTCGGGCACGGCGAGCCGGAAACCGGCGGGGTCGTCGGCGATCCGGTACCCGGACGGCGCGGCGGGACGGACCCCGTCGCCGGTGGCCTGGGACCCGGTGGCCGCGGGGCCGGTGCCGCCGGCCGCGGATCCGGAGCCCGTCGGAGCCGGCGCCGGGGAGCGGGTGACCGTGACCGTGGCGGCGGGCGCCGTCGCCGGGGAACTCGCCCGGCCCGGAACCGCCGGTGGTCCGCCCTCGTCGCCGCTCTGCATCAGCAGCGCCGCCGCCGACACGCCTGCACCGGCCATCGCCGCGACGAGGAAGGCGGCCACCAGCACGCCGCGCGGGGAGCGTTCGGCCGGCCGCCCCTGATCGGCGGCGGTGCCGGAACGCGGCAGGTCGGCGTGCGTGGACGTGTAGCCGGCCCCGGCCGGCGCGGTGGCGTCCCGGGCCGGGTCGGGCGTACGGCCGGACACGGCGCCCGGGTCCGGACCCCAGCCGGGTGGCGGGGGCGTCCCGGGCCCCACGCCCGCGCCGTGCGGGAACCCGGCCCCGAAGCCCGCGTCCGAGCCCCGGAGGGAGCCGGGACCAGCGCCCGGAACGCCCCCCGTTCCGAAGCGCGTGCCCGTGGCCGTGCCGGCGTCCGGGCCCGCGCCCGCCCCCGTGTCCGGCAGGACTCCGGTGTCCCGGAAGGCGCGCAGCAGCCGCTCGGCCTGGGTCGCGTCCAGCCGCCGCTCCGGGTCGCGCTCCAGCAGCCCGCGTACGACGGGCAGCAGCGGCTCGGCCTGCTCCGGCGTACGGATGTCGTCGACCACGACGGCGTGCAGGATGCCGCCCAGCGAGTCGCGCCGGAACGGCGATTCGCCGCTGAGGATCGTGCACAGCAGGGCGCCGAGCGACCACAGGTCGGAGGCGGGTCCGGTGGCGGCGTTGGACATCCGCTCGGGCGCGGTGTACTCGGGCGACCCGACGAAGGATCCGGTCTCCGTCAGCGTGGTGGCGCCCGCGACCTGCGCGATCCCGAAGTCGGTGAGCACGACGCGGTCGGTGCCGGACTCGATCAGGACGTTCGCCGGCTTCAGGTCCCGGTGCAGCACCCCGGCGGCGTGCGCCGCGCTCAGCGCGCCGAGCAGGGCCACGCCGATCCGCGCGGCCTCGGCGGCGTCGACGGGCCCGCTGCGGGCGATCCGGTCGGCGAGCGTTCCGCCGTCGACCAACTCCATGACGAGATACGGCCGCCGGCCGTCGTCGACCACGTCGTGGACGACGACGATGTTCGGGTGCCGCAGTTGCGCGACCGCGCGGGCCTCGCGCAGCGTCCGGTCCCGCTGGGCCCGCGCCTGCTCGGCCGAGAGGGTCTCGTCGAGCGCGATCTCCTTCACCGCCACCCGCCGGCCCAGCAGTTGGTCGGTGGCCTGCCACACGATGCCCATGCCGCCCCGGCCCAGCCGTGCGTCGAGCCGGTAACGGCCCGCGATCACACGGGCATCCTCCCCCTCGGTCCCCATGCGCCCCATCATGCCCCACCGGACGTCCCCGCTCCGGGGCGCCGATCGGCCAAGAGGGCTACGCGGAGACCTTCTCCTGCCAACTGCGCAGGATCGCCTTGAACTGCTGCTGCGTGGTGGCCCAGTCTTCCGTCGGTCCCGACAGGAGCAGCGCGTACTCCGTGCCGTCGTCACCGATGTAGACCTCGTCGACGGCTCTGCGCGGGCCGGGGAACTCCGTGTCCTTGGCGAGCGCGGTGAAGGTGTACTCCCACAGCGAGGCCCGGTGGTCCCGGTAGGTGACGACCTCCAGCTTGCGCCGCCGGTAGTCGACGAGCCGGTGCAACTGCTTGTCCAGGGACAACTGGTGCTGGTACGGGTCGTTGAAGTCCGGGTCGGTGTCGATGGCGACGCGCAGGAAGTGGTTGCCGTCGTCGGGTGTGTAGTCGATCTGGGTCAGGCCGTCCTTGTCGCTGAACAGCTGCCGCTTCCAGCCCTTTGGCAGGGCGAGGCCGAAGCCCCTGGGGTCGGTGATCTGCTGCCAGTCGTCGGGGACCGAGCCCTGGTCGCCGCCGGTGTCCTTGGTTTTCGGCGGCGGCGAGGTGATGGCCGGGCCGGCGTTGCCGCCGTGTCCGTGGCCGTGGCCCCACTGCTGGAGCACCACCGCGGTACCGGCGCCGACGATCGCGGCGAGGGCGACGACCAGCGCGACGGCCCGCCCGCGGCGGCGCCGGGGTGCGGCGGGCGGCACCTGGGTGGGTCCCACGGCCGTCGGACCGGTCACCGGAGCCTGCGGTGTCACCGGGGTGTGGTAGCCGGACCCCGTGGGGTGGCCGGAACCCTGGCCGGAACCCGTGTGGTAGCCGGAACCCGTGTCGTACGGAGTCCGCCGGCCGCCGGGCTGGGTCGGCACATACATCTGCGCCGTGCGGGGCCGGCGGCCCTCCGCCGCCTCCGCGAGCATCTGCTCGGCCTCGGCGATGCCCGGCCGGGTGGCCGGATCCTTGCGCAGCAGCGCGGAGATGACGGGCGCGAGGGGACCGGCGTACCCGGGCTCCTCGGCCTCCTCCTCGACGACGGCCTGCATGGTGGACAGCGGCGAGGTGCGCCGGAACGGCGAGCGGCCCTCCACCGCCGTGTACAGCGTCGCGCCCAGCGCCCACAGGTCGGAGGCCGGGCCCGGGTCGTGGCCGCGGACCCGCTCGGGGGCGAGGTAGTCGACCGATCCGACGACCTCGCCGGTGCGCGTGATGGTCGTGTCGCCCTCGATCTGGGCGATACCGAAGTCGGTGAGCAGGACACGGCCGTCGTGGGAGAGCAGCACGTTGCCGGGCTTGACGTCACGGTGCAGGACGCCCGCGGTGTGCGCGGCGCGCAGGGCCCGCAGCACCCACATGCCGATCCGGGCGGCCTCGGCGGGCTCGAGGCGGCCCTGCTCCTTGACGGCGTCGGCGAGCGAGTGTCCCTCGACGAGCTCCATCACGATCCACGGGCGGCCGTCGTGTTCCAGCACATCGTGCACGGTGACGACGGCCGAGTGGTTGATGCGCGCGGCCGCGCGCGCCTCGGCGCGGGTGCGCGCGAGCAGGACCTGCTGGTCACTGTCGGAGACGTAGAGCGCCGCGGTCAGCTCCTTGATCGCGACGGCGCGGTGCAGCAGCTCGTCGTGCGCGCGCCACACACGGCCCATACCGCCGCTGCCGATGGAATCGGCGAGCCGGTAGCGGCCCGCGAGGAGCAGGCCCTGCATCTGATTCACGTTGCCCCGCAATGCTCTTGACAGGGTCAGGGTAAAGACCGGTCGGCGTCCGGGGAACCAGCGGGGTGCCACGGTGACCGCACTGTGACGGTTGTCGCTTTGTGTAACCGCGGGCAACCCGGTGGACCCCTGATGCGTACGCCCCCTTTTGTACGGCCCGTCTGTGCGGGTTGGTCAGCCCGTGTACTGGTAACTGCCTGACGCCTGCTCGTACAACCGCGTCACCTCGTCCCGTTCGGCTTCCGGGCCGCGCACCTGCACCACGTGGTAGCGCCCGTCGACGAGCAGTGCCAGGTTGCGCACGTACAGTTCCCGGCCGTCGGCGCCGGTCCAGGTGAACTGGCCCTCCGCCATGGTGCGTCCGCCGACCTGGATCGTCTTCAGCCCGGTGGCGGTCGCCCACGAGGAGTCCCGGTAGGGCTGCAGCTCGGGCTCCTTTTCCCGCTGATACGCCATCGGGTCGCGGCCGTTGCCGGCGGCACTGTCCCGGCCGGGGACGACGATCAGCGCGAAGTCACCGTGTGTGTACGTCACCTGGCCGCGGCCGTTGCCCGGGGTGCGCTGCCAGCCGTCGGCGACGGCGATACGGAATCCCGCCGGATCCTTACGCAGCGTGAACCCGTCGGGGATGTCGGGGCCGGTGGTCTGCGCGTGCGTGGAACCGGCCGATGCCGCCGGGCTGTTGCCGTCCTGTGTGCCGGGTGAGGTCTGCTCGGGGCGCGGCGCGCTGCTCGCGTCCGGCTCCCGGGAGGCGGACCCGGCCGTGCCGGTCCGGTCGGCACCCTTGTCCTCGGCGCCGGTGGACTTCGGCAGGAAGAACATGGCGTACGCGATCGCCGCCGCCAGCAGAAGCAGGATCAGCAGGAGCAGGGCCCGGCCGAGGCTGCGCGGCGAACTCTCCTTCGGCGCGGCCCGCTTGTGCCGGCCGTGCGGGGCGGGCAGCCCGCCGCGCCGCCGCCGCACCAGCTCGCCCCGGCGCCGTACGACGGGCAGCTTGCCGGGGTCCACGGGCGGCGCGGCCACGACATGCACTCCGGCCTCCGGCTCGGGCGCGGACCGCACCAGGGAGCGCAGCCAGCCGCCCAGTTCCTCGAAGTCGATGCGCTCGGTCGGGTCCTGACGCAGCAGCGACTCCACGACCGGCCGCAGCGGACCGCACTCCTCGGCGAAGGCGGGCGGCTCGGCGCAGACCATCTGCACCAGCTCGGACGTCGACTCCTCCGGATACGGCGCGTGGCCCTGCACGGCCCGGAAGAGCAGCGCGCCGAGCGCCCACAGGTCGGTCGCGGGACCGATCGGCGCGGCCAGCTGCCAGTTCTCGTGCACCGGCCCGGCCTGCTCCGGCGCCCACCGCTCGGTCACGGCGCCCACCACCGTCATCCGTGCCTGCCGCGCCCGCTCGGCGGCGAGCGCGGTGCGCGGGCCGCGGGGGCCCGGGGCGGCGAGGGAGGGGACACCCCAGGGCGCGGGCCCGGGACCGGCGGGGTCGCCGCCGGGGGTGTGCGGTGCGGTGGCGCCCCCGGCGTAGGGGTCGGCGATCCGGTCCGGCGCCGCCGGATCGGGCCGCTCCTGCCCTTGGCGGCCGTGGGCGTACGGCGACTGCGGGCCGCCGGGGGCGGGGAGGTCCGCCTCGGCCGGTGGCCGGGCGCCGGGCAGGGCGAGGCGGCCGGTGTGCGGGCTGTGCTGCGCCTCCTGGACTCGGGCCGCCGACCGCGCGCCCGCCCGGTACGCGGCGATCGCGCCGGCCCGCGCGGCGCGCACGTCCTCGGCACCGCCGGTGTCCGCCGGGCGGGCAAGCGCGGCCGCTCCGGCACCCGTCGGCCGGCTCCCGGGGCCCGGCAGTCCGCCGGCGGCGCGGGCCTGTATGGCGGCCCGCCGCGCGCCCTCGGCGTCCAGCACGGCACCGGTGCCTTCGGTCGGTCCCGGCGGGGGGACACGGCCCGCACCGGCACCGGCGTCCTCACCGTCCTGCCCGGGACCGGTCTCCTCCCCCGGCTCGGGCGGCACGGGGTCGTACCCGCACAGCGCCTCCTCGGCCGCGCCGACCGCGAGGCCGGTGAGCATGACCCGGCCGTCGTCGCAGACCAGGACGGTGCGGGCGGTGATGTTGCGGTGCACCCAGCCGTGCGCGTGCAGCACCCTGAGCGCCATCAGCACGTCGGAGGCGACCTCGGCCGCCCGGTACGGCGTCAGCGGCTGCTGGGCCAGCAGCGCCGCCAGCGGCCGCGCGGCCACCAGCTCACTGACGATCCACAGCGAACCGCCCTCCGCGAACACGTCGAAGACCTGGTCCAGCCGTGGATGGTCGGGTATCCGCGCCGCGGCCTGTACGGCCTCCACCGCCCGCCGCACCACGGGGTCGGCGGGACGCCGCACGTCCGCGCCCGCGCCCCGCCCGGCGCCCCGGCGCGCACGCGGGGTGAACCCGGCGGGCAACCCCTCGGCGTCCAGTACTTCCGCCTCGACGACCTCCGGCAACGGCACCTGCCGGATGAGGACTTCCTGCCCGCTGTAGGTGTCGAACGCCCGCGTCTCGGTGAGTTCGTACGCGTCGGACGGCGGCAGCGGCAGGCGGTAGCGGTCGGCGAGGACCCGTCCCGCGTAGTCGTCCACGTTGCCTCCCCCGGCCGCCCGGTTGGTCAGATCCGTTCGCCACGCGTCCCGTTGCGGGCATTCCCTCCGATGCGTACGGTCCGCGAACACTCACGATACGTGCCGGAGGCAACCCGCAAAGAGGGGTTGCCCGATCTGAATCGACGAACGCCCGGACTCCGGGCGTCACTTCTTCGGCTGGAACGTCTCCGTCAGCGTCTGCCAGGTCTGCCGGCGCAGGTCCCCGTCCCAGCCGACGGCCTTCGCCGTGTACATCAGCGCGTACCCCGCATGGTCGTTGACCACGAAACCCCGGTCGATCGTCCGGTACGGGGTGCCGCCCTCCGCGTAGGTGAACTCCCAGTCGGCCGCGTTCCAGTCCCGGAAGTCCACCTTCTCGATGCGGATCTTCTTGTACTGGGAACGCACCATGTAGCGCTCCTGGTTCCGCCAGTCCGCGACCGGGTCGTCCTTCGGCGTGGACGTCCAGGCCACCAGCAGCCTCTGCCCGCCCGGGCCGGTGAAGCGGTCCCCCGCCGAGCCCGTGGACTGGAACGCCCACCCGGCGGGCAGTCCGATGGTGTAGCCCTGGCCGCCCTGGTGCGTACCCGTCACCGGCGCACCGCCGGGAACGGCGGAGCCTGCCGTGCCACCGCTCGGGCTCGGGCCCCCGCCGGGCGTGCTCCCGCCACCCGCGGCCGACGTCGCCGAGGACGCCCGGGGCGAGGCGGAACCGTCCGCTCCGGTCGCGCCCCCCTTGTCCTCCTTGGTGTCCGCGGTGTCCGCGCCACCGCTCGCCACGGCCCCGGACGGCCGCGCCCCCTGCGCGCCCTTGTCGTCGCCGTCGTCCCCGGCCAGCGCGAAGGCCAGCACCGTGCCGAGCAGGGCGAGCACCGCGACCACCGCGATGATCACCAGCGTGCGCTTGGGCACCACATCGGTGAGCGGCGCCCGGGGCACCGGCCGCGGCGACAGGTCGAGGTCCGGTGGCGGCACCACGTTCCATCCGCCGCTGGTGCGGCTCTTGCCGGCGCCGGCCGCTCCCGCGCCGGCCGCCGTGGACGCGGACGACGTCGTCCTGGTGCTGTCCGCCGGCGCCCCGGACACGCCACGGTCACCGGAGGCGGCACGGGCCGCCGCACCGGAGGGGCCCGCGACGGCGGCCTTGCGCACGGAACGCAGCGCCCCGCGCAGCCGCTCCGCCGCCTCCTCGCCCCGCTTGCTCCCGGGTCCGGCCGGCTGCGGCGGCAACGGCACGACCTTCGTCGCGTCCGCCGCCGGCTCCGGCCCGGCCTCCGTGACGTCCGGAGCGTTGATCACGGCCTTGAGCATCACACGGGCGCCCGCGTCGTCCAGCCGCTGCGCCGGGTCCTTGTTGAGCAGCCCGTAGATGACGTCCTTGAGCGGCCCGGCGTTCTTCGGCTCCTCCAGCGGCTCGGTCATCACCGCGGTGAGGGTGGCGATCGCCGACCCCTTGTCGTAGGGCGGGGAGCCCTCCACCGCCGCGTAGAGCAGACCGCCCAGCGACCAGAGGTCGGCCGCCGGCCCCGGCTTGTGCCCGCGGGCCCGCTCCGGGGAGATGTAGGAGGGCGCACCGACGAGCATGCCGGTGGAGGTGATGGACGGGTCACCCTCCACCTGGGCGATACCGAAGTCGGTGAGCACGACCCGGCCGTCCTCGGCGATCAGCACGTTGGACGGCTTCACGTCACGGTGCAGGATGCCCTCGCGGTGGGCCGAGCGCAGCACGTCGAGGACGGCGAGGCCGACCTCCGCCGCGCGCCGGGGCTCCAGCAGGCCGTCCTCGCGGATGACCTCGGCGAGGGACTTGCCCTCGACCAGCTCCATCACGATCCAGGGCCGGTCGTCCTCCTGGACCACGTCGAAGACGGTCACCGCGCTGGTGTTGCGGATCCGCGCGATCGCCTTGGCCTCGCGCAGCGTCCGCGTGATGAGCCGGCGCTTCTCCTCCTCGTCGATGTTCGACGGGAAGCGCAGCTCCTTGACCGCGACCGTCCGCCCGAGGGTCTCGTCCGTGGCCCGCCACACGGTGCCCATGCCACCGCGGCCGAGCACGCCTTCCAGCCGGTACCGCCCGGCGAGGAGACGCTCGCTCGTGTCCTGACGAGATGTCCCCGCCCGCTCCGCCTCCGACATGCGTCCCCTCAAACCAACCCGCCCTGACAGAGCCTCCATTGTCCCTCACCCGACAAGTGCCCGGCGCACCCAGGGTGCCCCACGCACGCGGACCGCCCGCCGGCCCCGCCACCAGGCGGCCGAGCCGCCGTCACCCGGCCGAATCCCCCACACCGCCGCCCTGCATGATGGTCGCCGACACGGGCGGCCGAAGGGAGACGGCAATGGCTCCACGTCATACCCTGCCGACCCCTTCGGCGCCTGTGCGCCAACGGATCGTGGCAGCCGTTCGGCAGGCCCTCGGCCGCCGAAACCTGCCGAGCGCCGCGCCGCCGGTTGCTCCGCACCGAAGACTGCCGAGCGCTTCGGCGGTTGCTCCCGGTCCGAGCCTGCCGGACGCTTCGGCGGTTGCTCCCCGCCGGACCCCGCCGAGCGCTTCGGCGGTTGCTCCCCGCCCGAGCCAGCCGGGCACTTCGCCGGTTGCTCCCCGCCAGACCCCGCCGAGCGCTTCGGCGGTTGCTCCCCGCCCGAGCCGGCCGGGCACTTCGCCCGTTGCTCCCCGCCCGAGCCTGCCGGGCACTTCGCCGGTTGCTCCCCGCCAGACCCCGCCGAGCGTTTCGGCGCTTGCTCCGCGCCCGAGCCTGCCGGGCACTTCGCCCGTTGCTCCCCGTCCGAGCCTGCCGACTGCTTCCGCAGTGGCCCGGCACCGGACCCTGCCGGCCGCTCCCCCGGTTGGCCCGCACCGGACCCCGCCCGCCGCTCCCCCGGGTGCCCCGCACCGGACCTTGCCAGTCGCTCCCGCCGTTGCCCCGCGCCGTCCCCTGTCCGTCACCTCCTCCGTCGTCCCGCTTCGGAACCTCCTCACCGTTGCCCTGGCAGTCGTCGTCCTCCTGGGTCTGACCCCGGCGGACGACGGGACCTCCGCGACGCCACGAGGGGCGAGCGTCCCCACGGAGACCACGGCCCCCACGGCCACCGCCCCGGTCACCGGGACGCGGACCACGCCGGCCACCGACGCTCTTCTCCCCCTTCTGCTCACCCGCGGTCACGTCCCCGCCGCCGCTCTGCTGGCCGGTGGGTCGGCCGGCAGCCGTTACGCCCAGGCCGGGACCGGCATCTCCCGCGCCGACCACTTCCGGGCCGGCAGTCTCACGAAGACCTTCGTTGCCACCGTCGTCCTGCAACTGGCCGCCGAGCACCGGCTGTCCCTGTCGGACACCGTGGAGCAGCACCTGCCCGGGCTGGTGCGCCGAGCGGGCAACGACGGGCGCGCGCTGACCCTGCGTTCCCTGCTCACCCACACCAGCGGGCTGTACGACTTCACCCGGCTCACCGGGGGCACCGTCCCCGTCACTCCGCTGCAGGCCGTGCGCCTGGCGCTCACCCACCCTCCGGCCGACCGAGGCCGCTTCTCCTACTCCAACACCAACTACGTCCTGCTCGGCATGGTGATCCAGCAGGTCACCGGCCACCCCTACGCCACCGAGGCCGAGCGGCGCGTCTTCGCTCCGCTGGGTCTGTCCGGCACCTCCTTCCCTGGCTCCCGCACCACGCTGCCCTCTCCGCACGGCCGCGCGTACGCCGCCGACGGCTCCGACGTCACCGCGCTCGACCCGCGGGTGGCCGGGGCCGCGGGTGAGCTGGTGACCACGCTCGCCGATCTGAACCGCTTCTACGCGGCCCTGCTCGACGGTGAACTGCTGCCCCCGCGCCGGCTGCGCGAGATGCTCGACACCCGGGCCGCACATGGGGTGTACGGCATGGGCCTGTATCCGGTGAAGCTGCCGTGCGGCACCACGGTGTGGGGGCACAACGGGCGGATATCCGGCAGCTACGTGCGCACCGCCGCCACCGTCGACGGCCGTCGCGTCCTCACCTTCCGGGTGAACACGACCGCGATCGCAGATCCCGGCCTCGAACCGGCCCTGCTCGCCGCCGAGTTCTGCCCTCGCACCCGGTAGAACGGACGGGCGCCGAACGGAGATCCCGCCCGGCGCCACACTTTCGGGTGAACCCCGCACCTCCGGCAGGCTGCGGGGCGGCGCCTACAACGGCACGATGTCCGGCGCTCCCAGCCGTGCCGCGTCCGCCGTCTGGTCGTCCGGCTGGAGCTGCGACTCGCGTTCGGCCTCCACCCGCTTCTCGTAGTGCTCGACCTCGCGCTCGATCTGGCCCTCGTCCCACCCGAGCACCGGCGCCATCAGCTCGGCGGCCTCGCGGGCGCTGCGGGCGCCGCGGTCGAAGGTCTCGATGGAGATGCGGGTGCGCCGGGTGAGCACGTCGTCCAGGTGGCGCGCCCCCTCGTGGGAGGCGGCGTAGACGATCTCCGCGCGCAGGTAGTCGTCGGCGAACTGCAGCGGTGCGCCGAGTCCGGGATCCTTGACGATGAGGTCGAGGAGTTCCTCTGCCATCGAGCCGTAACGGTTCAGCAGGTGCTCGACCCGGACGACGTGCACCCCGGTCTGGGCCGCGATGCGCGCCCGCGCGTTCCACAGTGCGCGGTAGCCCTCCGCGCCCAGCAGCGGGATCTCCTCGGTGACACAGTCGGCGACGCGCATGTCGAGCCCGTGCACCGCCTCGTCGACGGCGTCCTTGGCCATCACCCGGTACGTCGTGTACTTGCCGCCCGCGACGACGACCAGCCCCGGCGCGGGGTGCGCCACGGTGTGCTCGCGCGACAGCTTGCTGGTGGCCTCGGACTCCCCGGCCAGCAGCGGCCGCAGCCCCGCGTAGACGCCCTCGACGTCGTCCCGGGTGAGCGGCACGGCGAGCACGGAGTTGACGTGTTCCAGCAGGTAGTCGATGTCGGCGCTGGACGCGGCCGGGTGGGCCTTGTCCAGGTTCCACTCGGTGTCGGTGGTGCCGACGATCCAGTGCCGGCCCCAGGGGATGACGAACAGCACGGACTTCTCGGTGCGCAGGATCAACCCCGTGGAGGAACTGATGCGGTCGCGCGGCACGACCAGGTGGATGCCCTTGGAGGCGCGGACGTGGAACTGGCCGCGCTCCCCCACCATGGCCTGCGTGTCGTCGGTCCACACACCGGTGGCGTTGACGATCTGCTTGGCGCGGACCTCGTACTCGCCGCCGCCCTCGACGTCCCTGACCCGGGCCCCGACGACCCGCTCGCCCTCGCGCAGGAATCCGGTCACGCGCGCCCGGTTGGCCACCTTCGCGCCGTAGGACGCCGCGGTGCGCACGAGGGTGGCGACGAACCGGGCGTCGTCCATCTGCGCGTCGTAGTACTGCAACGCGCCGACCAGCGCGTCCTTCTTCATGCAGGGCGCCACTCGCAGGGCGTGACGGCGGGTCAGGTGCCGGTGCAGGGGCAGGCCCCTGCCGTGCCCGCGGGCCATGGACATCCCGTCGTAGAGCGCGACGCCCGAACCGGCGTACCACCGCTCCCAGCCCTTGTGCTGGAGCGGGTAGAGGAACGGCACCGGCTTCACCAGGTGCGGGGCGAGCCGCTCCAGCAGCAGGCCGCGCTCCTTCAGTGCCTCCCGTACGAGTGCGAAGTCGAGCATCTCCAGATAGCGCAGCCCGCCGTGGATCAGTTTGCTGGACCTGCTGGACGTGCCCGAAGCCCAGTCGCGCGCCTCGACGAGACCCGTGGACAGTCCGCGGGTCACGGCATCGAGGGCGGTGCCCGCGCCGACGACTCCGGCGCCGATCACCAGCACGTCCAGTTCTCGCTCGGCCATCGCCGCGAGGGACTCGGCACGCTGCGCCGGCCCCAGTGTCGCTGTCCTCACCGCTGCCTCCCGCATCTCATCCGCGTCGGCCGCACCCGTCGGGCGTAGCCCGGTCCCACTCCCTTGCCCAGATTCTGACGGTCTTGCCCGGGTTCAGCCACCACGGGCCGCACAGCCTGTGGACAACGCCCGGCCACGCCCACGGAAACGCACACGAACAATCCCTCATATCGGTCATATTTACCCGTAGTCTGACATTGCGCTCGCTCATTCTGTCCACCGGGCTTGCGCACCTGTCCCGCTTCGGTTATTGGGAAGGACGGCCCACGCCATGCCCGCAGATCTCGCCGTCATCGGACTCGGCCCGCTCGGCCTGCCCCTGGCGCAGGCCGCCGTCGCCGCCGGTATCTCCACCGTCGGCTACCGCACCGGCCCGGAAGCCTCCTCCCTGACCCCTGCCGAACTGCGCCGGATGCTCTCGGGGGGCTTCCGGCAGCCCACCGGCCCCGCCGAACTCGGCCGCGTGCGCACCGCCGTCATCTGCGCCCCCGCCCCGCGCGGTGCCGACGGCGAGCTCGACCTCGGGCAGGTCGAAGCGGCCGCGCGTACCCTGGCCGAGCGGCTGCGCCCGCACACCACCGTGATCCTCGAGTCCCCCGTCGCGCCCGGCACAACCGAGAACTTCCTGCGCCCGTTGCTGGAACGGGGCTCGGGCCTGCGCGCGGGCCGCGACTTCCACCTCGCCTATTCACCCAGTCGGGTGGATCCCGGCAGCCGCGACCACACGTCGGCCATCACGCCGAAGGTCATCGGCGGCCTCACCCCCGCCTGTACCGAGTCGGCCGCGGCCTTCTACAGCCGTCTCACCGACAAGGTGGTACGCGCGCGTGGCCTGCGGGAGGCCGAGACCGTGCAGGTCCTGGAGACCAACTACCGGCACGTCAACATGGCCCTCGTCAACGAGATGGCCGTCCTGTGCCACGAGTTGGGCGTCGACCTGTGGGACGTCATCCGCTGCGCGGAGACCAAGCCGTTCGGCTTCCAGGCCTTCCGCCCCGGCCCCGGCGTCGGCGGCCACTCCGTCCCGCAGGACCTGGGCGGGAAGGCCGGCCGCGGCCTGCGCATGGTGGAGCTGGCCCAGCAGGTCAACAGCCGTATGCCCCGGTACGTGGTCAAGCGGGCCGCGGCCCTGCTCAACGAGCACGGCAAGTCCGCACGCGGCGCCCGCGTCCTGCTCCTCGGCGTCACCTACAAGGCCGACCTCGCCGACCAGCAGGGCACGCCCGCGGAGGAGATCGCGACGGCGCTGATGAAGCTGGGCGCGGCCGTCAGCTACCACGACCCGCTGGTCCCGTCCTGGAGCGTCCTGGACCGCCCGGTCCCCCGCGCGGACTCCCTGTACGAGGCGGCGGCCGACGCCGACCTGACGATCCTGCTCCAGCAGCACCGCACGTACGACCTCCAGGGCCTTTCGGTGAAGGCCCAGCTCCTGCTGGACACGCGGGGAGCCACGCCTACGGGGGCGGCGCATCGGTTGTAAGGGGGGCGCGTGGGGGTGCGAGGCGGCCGGGCTGGTGGCGTGGGGGAACGTACGCCGCTAATTTGGAAGCGGGTGGAGCCCACCGCAGGGGCTACTGCGGCAGGCTCCTGATGGTTCACGGGTGTCCGTCCCTAGCTCTTATAGGGACGGCCGCTCACCATCCGAAAAGTCGCAAGATCCACCTCCTCCGGAACTTCACCAGCCGAAGCCGGATCCCATCCCAGCGAGTGGGCTTGCGATGGCGTCCCATGGGCGCCCCCTTCCACGACACCGCCCAGTCGCCCGGTGGACGGTCCGTTTCGGAGCGCGGGCCGGGCCCCGCGGGCGCGGGTCCGGAACCATGTCCTTGGAAGGGGGCGGCCCAGAGAGCTCGGGCCGCCGATCACGGACATTACCGCCCTCTTACGCCCGTTCGGCCCGCATTCGCCCCGAACGCAACCACGCGCCCCCTCCCGCACCATGCGCCCCTGACCAGGCAGAACACAGCACGCAAAAGGGCCGGTCACCCCGAATGGGGTGACCGGCCCTTCTCAGCCGTCCGCTTGCGGCGACTACCGCCGGTGCTGCGAGTCCGCCACCGTCACCTCGACGCGCTGGAACTCCTTCAGCTCGCTGTAGCCGGTGGTCGCCATCGCGCGGCGCAGGGCGCCGAAGAAGTTCATCGAGCCGTCCGGCGTGTGCGAGGGACCCGTGAGGATCTCCTCGATCGTGCCGACCGTGCCCAGGTCGACCTTCTGGCCGCGCGGCAGCTCCTCGTTGACGGCCTCCATGCCCCAGTGGTGACCCTTGCCCGGCGCGTCCGTCGCGCGGGCCAGCGGGGAGCCCATCATCACCGCGTCGGCACCGCAGGCGACGGCCTTCGCCAGGTCGCCGGACCAGCCGACGCCGCCGTCCGCGATCACGTGCACATACCGGCCGCCGGACTCGTCCATGTAGTCGCGGCGGGCGGCGGCCACGTCGGCGACCGCGGTGGCCATCGGGACCTGGATGCCCAGCACGTTGCGCGTGGTGTGCGCCGCGCCGCCGCCGAAGCCGACCAGGACGCCCGCCGCGCCGGTGCGCATCAGGTGCAGCGCGGCGGTGTAGGTGGCGCAGCCGCCGACGATCACCGGGACGTCCAGCTCGTAGATGAACTGCTTGAGGTTCAGCGGCTCGTGCGCGGACGACACGTGCTCCGCCGAGACCGTCGTGCCGCGGATGACGAAGATGTCCACGCCCGCGTCGACGACGGCCTTGGAGAACTGGGCGGTGCGCTGCGGCGAGAGGGCCGCCGCGGTGACCACGCCCGAGTCGCGCACTTCCTTGATGCGCTGCCCGATCAGCTCCTCCTTGATCGGCGCGGCGTAGACCTCCTGCAGACGGCGGGTCGCGGCCTCGGCCGGCAGCTCGGCGATCTCGTCGAGGAGCGGCTGCGGGTCCTCGTACCGCGTCCACAGGCCCTCGAGGTTGAGCACGCCGAGGCCGCCCAGCTCGCCGATGCGGATCGCGGTCGCCGGGGAGACGACGGAGTCCATGGGGGCGGCCAGGAAGGGCAGCTCGAAGCGGTAGGCGTCGATCTGCCAGGCGATCGAGACCTCCTTCGGGTCCCGCGTACGGCGGCTGGGGACGACGGCGATGTCGTCGAAGGCGTACGCCCGGCGGCCGCGCTTGCCGCGCCCGATCTCGATCTCAGTCACGTTGGTGGCCTTTCCCTGATGCGTTGCAGCGCCTTCCAGTATCCCCGACGGGTACGACAACGGCGGCCCCGGATGTCCCGGGACCGCCGTCGCATGACCTTCACGCGCGCGTGGGCGTCACTTGCTGCTGTAGTTCGGCGCCTCGACCGTCATCTGGATGTCGTGCGGGTGGCTCTCCTTCAGACCCGCGGACGTGATCCGGACGAAGCGGCCCTTGGACTCCATCTCCTCGATGGTGGCCGCGCCCACGTAGCCCATGGTCTGGCGCAGACCGCCGACGAGCTGGTGCAGCACGTTGGCCAGCGGGCCGCGGTAGGGCACCTGGCCCTCGACGCCCTCGGGCACGAGCTTGTCGTCGGAGGAGACCTCGGCCTGGAAGTAGCGGTCCTTGGAGTACGACCTCGCCTGGCCGCGGGACTGCATGGCACCGAGCGAGCCCATGCCGCGGTACGACTTGAACTGCTTGCCGTTGATGAAGAGCAGCTCGCCGGGCGACTCCTCACAGCCGGCGAGGAGGCTGCCGAGCATGACGGTGTCGGCGCCGGCGGCGAGCGCCTTGCCGATGTCACCGGAGTACTGCAGGCCGCCGTCGCCGATCAGCGGGACGCCGGCGGGGCGAGCCGCGAGGGAGGCCTCGTAGATGGCGGTGACCTGGGGGACGCCGATGCCGGCGACCACGCGCGTGGTGCAGATGGAACCCGGGCCCACGCCGACCTTGATGCCGTCGACACCGGCGTCGATCAGCGCCTGCGCGCCGTCGCGGGTGGCGACGTTGCCGCCGATCACATCGACGTTCACGCTGGACTTGATCTTCGCCATCCAGCTCAGCGCGTTGCTGTTGTGGCCGTGGGAGGTGTCGACGACCAGGAAGTCCACACCGGCCGCGGCGAGCGCCTGGGCGCGCTCGAGGGCCTCGGGGCTGGCGCCCACGGCGGCACCGACGAGCAGGCGGCCCTCGGCGTCCTTGGCGGCGTTCGGGTACTTCTCGGCCTTGACGAAGTCCTTGACGGTGATCAGGCCCTTGAGGACGCCCTCGTCGTCGACCAGCGGCAGCTTCTCGATCTTGTGCTTGCGCAGCAGCTCCATGGCCTCGACGCCGGAGATGCCCACCTTGCCGGTGACCAGCGGCATCGGGGTCATGACCTCGCGGACCTGACGGCTGCGGTCGCTCTCGAAGGCCATGTCGCGGTTGGTGACGATGCCGAGCAGCTTGCGGTTGCCGTCCGTGACGGGGACACCGCTGATGCGGAACTTGGCGCACAGCGCGTCGGCCTCGGCGAGCGTGGCGTCCGGGTGGATGGTGATGGGGTTGGCCACCATGCCGGACTCGGAGCGCTTCACCAGGTCGACCTGGTTGACCTGGTCCTCGATGGAGAGGTTGCGGTGCAGGACGCCGACACCGCCGAGGCGCGCCATCGCGATCGCCATGCGGGACTCGGTCACCTTGTCCATCGCCGCCGAGAGCAGCGGGATGTTGACCCGGACGTTGCGGGAGATGCGGGACGAGGTGTCGACCGCGTTGGGGAGCACCTCGGATGCACCCGGCAGCAGCAGCACGTCGTCGTAGGTCAGCCCGAGTGTCGCGAATTTACCGGGCACTCCGTCGACGTTTGCAGTCATGACACCTTCCCCAAATGGCCTTGATCGGTGCGGATGTCCATGCTAACGGGAGATGGACCCGTCTCATTCCACGGTTGTGGACGGCTTCCGTCTTCGTATGTTCGTACGGAACCGGGTGTTCGCCTGTTCACATGAGGCGCCGATCCGACCCGGGCCGGGCCCAGTTACTGCTCGGCGAGCGCCCGCAGCCGGCTCAGCGCACGGTGCTGCGCCACCCGGACCGCTCCGGGTGACATTCCCAACATCTGGCCGGTCTCCTCGGCGGTGAGGCCCACCGCGATACGCAGCAGCAGCAGCTCGCGCTGGTTCTCCGGGAGGTTGGCCAGCAGTTTCTTCGCCCACTCGGCGTCGCTGCTGAGCAGGGCGCGCTCCTCGGGGCCCAGGGAGTCGTCGGGCCGCTCGGGCATCTCGTCGGACGGCACGGCCGTCGAGCCGGGGTGGCGCATCGCCGCCCGCTGGAGGTCGGCGACCTTGTGGGCGGCGATCGCGAAGACGAACGCCTCGAAGGGCCGGCCGGTGTCCTTGTAGCGCGGCAGCGCGAGCAGCACGGCGACGCAGACCTCCTGGGCGAGGTCCTCGACGAAGTGCCGGGCGTCGCCGGGCAGGCGTGACAGCCGCGTACGGCAGTAGCGCAGCGCCAAGGGGTGCACGTGGGCGAGCAGATCGTGCGTGGCCTGTTCGTCGCCGTCCACTGCGCGGTGCACGAGTGGGCCGATCGCCCCCTGGGCAGGAGTGGCCGCCTCGTCGTCACGCATCGGTCCATGGTGCCCTGCGGCTCTGACGTCCGTGGCACCGCGCTCGGCGTTGTGCACCGAAGCGTTATGAGCAGGTGCGCCGGAACTCATCCCCTGCGCCCTCCCCTTCCGCTCGACCGACTCGTCCCCGAGGAACTCCACACCTCAAGGATGCGGCATCGGCGCCGAAACGAGCAGCGGGCGTCCGCGAGGACTCGCCCGGACGGCGGCGATCCCTGGTACGCGCGCGTGCCCCCGCGTCCGCGCACACCGGCCACACGCTGGGCCGACGGCCCGCCGACGGGGTGCGGAAACAGACGTGCCCCCCTGTGTCTGGGGGTTTCATGGAACAGGGGCGCACCGCGCGGGTGGGCGTTCGGGGTACGACAGTCAAGGGGCCGGCGAGGGCTCGGGACCGCCGGCTCGGGCGGGAGGGAGGCGCCGTTGCGCTGCAGCCGGCGACAGCAGTCGCCGTACACGGAGCGTGACCGGCGTGCACTGCCGCGCCCTCGCGTCCGGGGCCGCGCACCGAGAGTGACGCGGTCGCGGGAGCCATGACACGCGCCGGCGCATTCCCCCGGCAAAGGCGTGCCCCCGTGCTTGGGGATCACCCGGCGGACGTCACCCCGTCGGGCCCCCGGCCCGCCTCGCCGGAGGCGCCGCGCCCCGCTCGCGCACGTTGACACGGCGCGTCACCTTTTGCCGCTCCGGTCCGCCGGGCAGGCCCTAGCGGACCAGGCCCCAGCGGAAGCCGAGCGCCACCGCGTGGGCGCGGTCGGAGGCGCCGAGCTTCTTGAACAGGCGCCGCGCGTGGGTCTTGACGGTGTCCTCGGAGAGGAACAGCTCGCGGCCGATCTCGGCGTTGGAGCGGCCGTGGCTCATGCCCTCCAGCACCTGGATCTCGCGTGCGGTGAGGGTGGGCGCGGCGCCCATCTCCGCCGAGCGCAGGCGGCGCGGGGCCAGGCGCCAGGTCGGGTCGGCCAGCGCCTGCGTCACCGTGGCGCGCAGCTCGGCGCGCGAGGCGTCCTTGTGCAGATAGCCGCGGGCGCCGGCGGCGACCGCGAGGGCCACACCGTCGAGGTCCTCGGCGACGGTCAGCATGATGATGCGGGCACCGGGGTCGGCGGACAGCAGCCGGCGGACGGTCTCGACGCCGCCCAGGCCGGGCATGCGGACGTCCATCAGAATGAGGTCCGAGCGGTCGGCGCCCCAGCGGCGGAGGACTTCCTCGCCGTTGGCCGCCGTCGTCACACGCTCGACGCCGGGCACGGTCGCGACCGCGCGGCGGAGCGCCTCTCGGGCAAGCGGGGAGTCGTCGCAGACGAGGACGGAAGTCATGGCCGCCCTCCGCAGCTGATGCGCGTCACCTTGTGCCTCCAGGCTGGTACGAAATCGTCACCTGTGCGGTCGACCGTCTCGGACGCCTGCCCGAGCCCTTGTGTTTTCAACCGCCTCCGCACTCTCAACGACGGTCACTCGAAAGAGTTACGGGGCCATCTGCCATCTTCGGCACTCTACGTGAGGGGGCGAACACAGTGGAGACACACAGGGCCAACCCTCAAGCTTTCATCACAACCATGCCCCATTTGGCCCCATTTCTTCCCATGCGCTGGTGTCTGAGGCTAGATTCGCAATGAGTCATATTTTCATCTCCTTAGATCGTAGTTGTACGGTCGTGGGCACCGTATCCACTCAGAACGGCTGCAAGGGGTCACGTAATGGCAGATTTCTCCCGCCTTCCCGGACCGAACGCGGACCTGTGGGACTGGCAGCTGCTCGCTGCCTGCCGCGGTGTGGACAGCTCGCTCTTCTTTCACCCGGAGGGTGAGCGCGGTGCGGCGCGGAGTGCTCGCGAGAACTCGGCCAAAGAGGTCTGCATGAGGTGCCCGGTCCGCGCCCAGTGCGCGGCACACGCTCTGGCGGTGCGCGAACCGTACGGCGTGTGGGGCGGGTTGACCGAGGACGAGCGCGAAGAACTCATGGGGCGGGCGCGTAACCGCCTGGTGACGGCTTCGACCGGCGGGCATGCCGGTTCGAACACTTGAAGGAACGTTTCTTCATCACCCTCAGGGCACGCACACACGCGCGTGCCCTTTTTTCGGCGCCTGCCGGGCCCCCCGGCGGCTGCCGGCCCTCCTTGGCCGCTACCGCCGCGCCGTACGCGCCAGCTGCTCCAGCGTCGCCGCGACCGCCGGCACCTGGGCCAGGTCCGGCAAGGTGAGGGCGACGATCTCCCGCCGCACCGACGGTTCAAGCGTCAGCATGCGTACGCCCCGGGGACGCACGGACTCCACGGCGAGCTGGGGCAGCACGGCGACGCCGAGACCGGCGCCGACCAGACCGACCACCGCGGGGTAGTCGTCGGTGGCGAAGTCGATGCGGGGCGTGAAGCCGGCGCCCTCGCAGACCTCGACCAGCTGGCCCCGGCAGCGCGGACAGCCCGCGATCCACGGCTCACCGGCCAGCGCGCCGATGGCCAGCGGCTCCGCGCGCGCCGCGAGCGGGTGCCGTTCGGGCAGCAACGCTACGAGACGGTCCCTCAGCAGCGGCCGTACGACGAGGTCGTCCCACTCCTCGGCGCCCGCCGCGCCCTCGTAGCGGAAGGCGAGCGCGATGTCGCAGTCGCCCTCGCGCAGCAGTTCCACGGACCGCGGCGGTTCGGCCTCCTCCAGGGAGACCCGGGTGCCGGGGTGGGCGGCGCGCAGAGCGGCCAGGGCGGTGGGGACGAGGGTGGAGCTGCCGCTGGGGAAGGAGACGAGACGGACCCGGCCGGCGCGCAGCCCGGCGATGGCGGCGACCTCCTCCTCGGCGGCGGTCAGCCCGGCGAGGATGCCGGTGGCGTGCCGCACCAGGGCCTCACCGGCCTGGGTCAGCCGCATCTCGCGCCCCGTGCGTACCAGCAGCGGGGTGCCGACGGAGCCCTCCAGGGCCTTCATCTGCTGGCTGACGGCGGGCTGGGTGCAGCCCAGCTCGCGCGCCGCGGCGGAGAAGGAGCCGGTGGTGGCCACGGCGCGCAGGACGCGGAGATGACGAGCCTCGATCACTCTGCAAGCATAAGCGAGGCTTGGGTGCCGCGCAGAATATTGCGTCGACACTTTGAGGTCTGCTCGTTACCGTGCCCTCATGAAGCTTCTGTCTCTCAACGTGGGCCAGGCCCGGCCCGTCCCCTACACCGACCAGCCGGAGGGGCTGACCGGCATCGACAAGCGCCCGGTGGACGGGCCGGTCAAGGTGACGGCGCCGGGGCCGAAGGGGGTCGGCGCGAGCGGGCTCGCCGGGGACGCGGTGTGCGACACCCGCCACCACGGCGGCGACGACCAGGCGGTGTACGCCTTCGCCCGCGAGGACCTGGACGACTGGGAGCGCGAGCTGGGGCGGGAGCTGGCGAACGGCACGTTCGGCGAGAACCTCACCACGCGGGGCGTGGACGTCTGCGGCGCACTGATCGGCGAGCGCTGGCGGATCGGCCCCGATGTGGTGCTGGAGGTGACCAGCGGGCGCATTCCCTGCCGCACCTTCCAGGAGCACCTGGGTGAGAAGGGCTGGGTGCGCCGGTTCACGCACCGGGGCGCACCAGGGGCGTATCTGCGGGTGATCGAGCCCGGGGAGATCCGCGCGGGCGATGCGATCGAGGTGGTGCACCGGCCGCAGCACGACGTGACCGTGGCGATGCAGTTCCGGGCGCTCACCACCGAGCGCGAGCTGCTGCCGCGGCTGATCGCGGCCGGCGCGGCACTGCACCCGGAGGCGCTGGCGGCGGCGCGCAAGTACGTCGGTGGGCAGAGGCGCTGACCTCGTGTCAGACGGGGGGTGCTGAGCACGGAGTCTGTCAGTCCGGGTAACTAGTCTTGGCGCATGACAACGGCTCTGATTACGGGATCGACCGCGGGGATCGGTGCCGCGTTCGCGCGGCGCCTGGCGGCTGACGGGCACAACCTCGTGCTGGTGGCCCGGGACACCAAGCGGCTGCGCGAGCAGGCGACCGAGCTGCACGACCGGCACGGCATCGAGGCGGAGGTGCTGACCGCCGACCTGGCCGAGGACGACGGCATCGAGGCGGTCGCCGCCCGCCTCGGTGACCGGCGCAACGCCGTCGACCTGCTGATCAACAACGCCGGCTTCGGCAACAAGGGCCGCTTTCTCGAGGTCCCGATGGCCGACGAGCTGAGGATGCTGAAGGTGCACTGCGAGGCGGTGCTGCGGCTGACCTCGGCGGCGACGGAGGCGATGCGCGAGCGCGGCCGGGGCGGGGTCGTGAACGTGGCGTCGGTCGCCGCCTTCGTGCCGCGCGGCACGTACGGGGCGTCCAAGGCGTGGGTCGTGCAGTTCTCCCAGGGCGCGGCGCGCGACCTGGCGGGCAGCGGCGTACGGCTGATGGCGCTCTGCCCGGGCTTCGTCCGCACGGAATTCCACCAGCGGGCCGGGATGGGCACGGACAACATCCCGAACTGGATGTGGCTGGACGCCGACAAGGTGGTCGCCGCGGCCCTGACGGACCTGGCGCGCGGCCGGACCCTGTCCATCCCCGACCCCCGCTACAAGGCCCTGATGGGTGCGGCGAAACTCGTCCCGAGGGGACTGCTGGGCGGGCTCACCTCGCGGACGGGGCGGAAGTACGGGCCGCAGTAGCGCCGTCGCGGCATGCCGCCGTGATGCCCAAGGAGGACAATGGTGGTGATCGACCCGGACCCACGGCGGACCGAGGTGACGCCATGACCTTCGTACAGCTCATCGACTGCAGGACCAGCCGGTTCGACGAGATGGACCGGCTGATGGACACGTGGGTCGAGAAGACCAAGGGGAAGCGGACGGCGACGCACAGTGTGATCGGGAAGGACCGGTCGGACGCGTCGCACTTCATCGAGATCGTGGAGTTCCCGTCGTACGAGGACGCGATGCGGAACTCCAACCTGCCGGAAACCGACAAGATCTTCCAGGAGATGGTGGCTCTCTGTGACGAGATGCCGTCGTTCACCGATCTGGAAGTGGTGCGCGACGACCAGCTGAACGCGGCGACCGTGCGGCGGTTCTTCGAGATGCTCGCCGTCGAGGGCGATCTGCCTCCAGTGGACGACCTGATCGCCGAGGACTACCACGACCACGATCCCGCCAATGAGCAGGACACCATGGGCCGGGACGCGATGCGGCGCGAGATGGAGATGTGGCGCGGTGGTTTCCGCCTCGCCTTCCGCATCGAGGACCAGATCGCGCAGGGCGACCGGGTGTGCACCCGGTGGACCTGCGACGCGACCCACACCGGTGAGTTCATGGGTCTCGCGCCCACCGGCCGGCAGGCGACCATGACCGGTACGACCGTCTTCCGGTGCGGCGAGGACGGCACGATCGTCGAGGGGTGGTGGCAGTACGACCGGCTCGGCCTGATGACGCAGCTGGGTGCGCTCGACGCGCTGGAGCAGTAGCCGGCAACGCGAAGGCCCGGCACCCCGAGGGGTGCCGGGCCTCAGTGCTGACGTGCGTCAGTGGGAGTGACCGTGGCCGTGGCCCGCGGCGGCCTCTTCCTCTTCCTTCTTCTCGACGACCAGGGTCTCGGTCGTGAGCAGCAGGGAGGCGATGGAGGCGGCGTTCTCCAGGGCGGAGCGGGTGACCTTGACCGGGTCGATGACGCCGGCCTTGACCAGGTCGCCGTACTCGCCGGTGGCGGCGTTGAAGCCCTGGCCCTTGTCGAGCTCGGCGACCTTGGAGGTGATGACGTAGCCCTCGAGGCCGGCGTTCTCGGCGATCCAGCGCAGCGGCTCGACGGCGGCCTTGCGGACCACGGCGACACCGGTGGCCTCGTCGCCGGTCTTGCCGAGGTTGCCCTCGAGGACCTTGACGGCGTGGACCAGCGCGGAGCCACCACCGGAGACGATGCCCTCCTCGACCGCGGCGCGGGTCGCGGAGATGGCGTCCTCCAGACGGTGCTTCTTCTCCTTCAGCTCCACCTCGGTGGCGGCGCCGACCTTGATCACGCACACGCCGCCGGCCAGCTTCGCGAGGCGCTCCTGGAGCTTCTCGCGGTCCCAGTCGGAGTCCGTGTTCTCGATCTCGGCCTTGATCTGCGCGACGCGGCCCGCCAGCTCCTCGGCCTTGCCGGCACCCTCGACGATCGTGGTGTCGTCCTTGGTGACGGTGACGCGGCGGGCGGTGCCGAGCACCTCGAGACCGACCTGGTCGAGCTTGAGGCCGACCTCCTCGGAGATGACGGTGGCGCCGGTGAGGACGGCCATGTCCTGCAGCATCGCCTTGCGGCGGTCGCCGAAGCCGGGGGCCTTCACCGCGACGGCGTTGAACGTGCCGCGGATCTTGTTGACGACCAGGGTCGACAGGGCCTCGCCCTCGACGTCCTCGGCGATGATCAGCAGCGGCTTGGAGGAGCCGGCCTGGATGACCTTCTCCAGCAGCGGCAGCAGGTCCGCGATGGCGCCGATCTTGCCCTGCGTGATCAGGATGTACGGGTCGTCGAGGACGGCCTCCATACGCTCCTGGTCCGTCACGAAGTACGGGGACAGGTAGCCCTTGTCGAAGGCCATGCCCTCGGTGAAGTCGAGCTCCAGACCGAAGGTGTTGGACTCCTCGACGGTGATGACACCGTCCTTGCCGACCTTGTCCATCGCCTCGGCGATGAGCTCGCCGACCTGGCTGTCCTGGGCGGACAGACCGGCGACGGCGGCGATGTCGGACTTCTCGTCGATCGGGCGGGCGGTCGCGAGGAGCTCCTCGGACACGGCCTTGACCGCGGCGTCGATGCCCTTCTTCAGGGCGGCCGGGGAGGCACCCGCGGCGACGTTCTTCAGACCCTCGCGCACGAGCGCCTGGGCCAGCACGGTCGCGGTGGTCGTACCGTCACCCGCGATGTCGTTGGTCTTGGTCGCCACCTCCTTGACCAGCTGGGCGCCGAGGTTCTCGTACGGGTCCTCGATCTCCACCTCGCGGGCGATGGTCACGCCGTCGTTGGTGATGGTCGGGGCGCCGAACTTCTTGTCGATGACGACGTTGCGGCCCTTGGGGCCGATCGTCACCTTGACGGTGTCGGCAAGCTTGTTGACGCCGCGCTCGAGGGCGCGACGGGCGTCCTCGTCGAACTTCAGGATCTTCGCCATGGCAGCGGGAGCCCTCTCGGAAATCTCGTGGGTAAAACGACTGCGCCCCGGCGCCCGGCTTCGTTATCGGTCGCAGGGGCCAGGGCGCAGCTGAAAGCAGAACTTCGGGTGAAGTGTGCTTACTTCTCGATGATCGCGAGCACGTCGCGGGCCGAGAGAACGAGGTACTCCTCGTTGTTGTACTTCACCTCGGTGCCGCCGTACTTGCTGTAGAGCACCACGTCGCCGACCTTCACGTCGAGCGGCAGACGGTTGCCGTCCTCGAAGCGACCCGGGCCCACGGCCAGGACGACGCCCTCCTGGGGCTTCTCCTTGGCGGTGTCCGGAATGACCAGGCCGGAGGCCGTGGTCTGCTCGGCGTCGAGCGGCTGGACCACGATGCGGTCCTCGAGCGGCTTGATGGCAACCTTGGAGCTGGCGGTCGTCACGATCCGACCTCCCCCTTCGGAGATCTCACGGGGTTAACTGTCTGAGGTGGCGACCAGGTCGATCCGTCGTCGCGGGTGCCGGACCTGCCCGTCGCTGTGTTGGCACTCTCATCTGCCGAGTGCCAGAGCCGAGACTATGACCGGGATTAGCACTCGGTCAAGCGGAGTGCCAATTGCGGTGCGGCGCGTCTGGGAAACGGGGGGTGTGGACCGGCGTTTCCTGGAGCCCAGTGCGGTGGCCGACCGGGGGTGGCTGGCGCTCACGGCGCTGGCCGTGCCGCCCCAGCGGCACGACTGCCCGCAGCTACGCACGACGGCGGCCCGCAGCCGCGCGCGCCACCGCGTCGGTGCACCCGCGTTCGGCGGGAAGGGGACGGGGTGGGGGGTGTCCGCCCGCAGCGGCCGGCACCGGGCAAGGGCACCGTCGTCGGGAACGGGCGGCCGGACCGAGGACGGACACCCCCCAGCCCGGCCCCGACCCACCCACCGGCCGTAGGCGCTACGCACGCCACGACGCGACCGCAACGGGCCGCCGCAGGCCTATAAGGGGCGCGGGGAACGGCGCGACCAGCCACACACAACCCGCAGACGAAGAACGGCCCCGCCCTACAGGTAGTCCTCCAACCGCCCCACCGTGAGCCCCCCACCCTGAATCTCCCGCAACAACCGCACCGTCCGCTCCCGCAGCACCGGCCCCGTCGTCTCGTCCGGGTCCACCGCGATGATGTCGCCCGGCCCCAGCCGGTGCTCCCCCGCGACGTACGACAATCCCCCGTCACCCCCCACCGACACCCGCCACAACACCACCGCCGAGATCCCGCAGTCCCCCGCCGCCCGCAACGTCGTCGCGTCGTACCTGCCGTACGGCGGCCTGAAGAGCCGCGGCCACACCCCGAACCGCGCGTGCAGTTTGCGCTGCTGCCCGCAGATCTCCGCCCGCTGCCCGGCGTACGGCAGGCCCCGCATCGCGGGGTGGTCGAGCGTGTGGTTCTCCAGCGACGCCCCCACCGCCCGCAGCCGCGCGAAGTGCGCGTACCCCGGCCCGACCACGCTGTCCGTGAGGAACATCCCCACCGGCAGCCGCAGTTCCCGCACCAGGTCGACGAACCGAGGGTCCCGCTCGGCCCCGTCGTCGTACGTCAGGAAGACGACCTTGTCCCGCGTGGGCACACGGTCGACGACCAACGGCAGACCCGCACCCCCACCGGCACCCGCCTTGCCAAGAACACGGCCAACCCGCCCCCGCGCAGCGGAAGGCGCGGGGGCCAGCGGCCGGTCCAGACCCCAGCGGCGGTACGCCGGCTCGGCGGCGGGACGGTGCGTACCCACCCGTTCCGCCGTCTTCTTGCCGAGCCGTTCGATCGGGTCCACCGACTGCGCGCACCCCGTCAGACAGACCGCCACCGAACAGACCGCCGCCAGAATCCCGGCCACCGGCCCCCGTCGCCGCCCCCGCGTCCTCACAGGTAGTCCTCCAGGCGTGCCACCGCGTACCCCTTGTCCGTCACCTTCTTCAGGAACCGGCGCACCATGTCGGGCATCGTGCCCTTCCAGTCGTCCCGGCCGCGGAAGTGCGTCAGGACGATGTCGCCGGGGTGGAGGTCCTGGTCGTCCTCGCGGTACTCCCAGTGGTCGACGAAGACCTCCTCGTCCCACAGTGGGGCGTACTTGATCCCGCAGGACCGAGCGGCACGCAGCGTGTCCTGGTTGTAGTTGCCGAACGGCGGCCGGAAGACCGTCGGCCGCTTGCCGTACTGCTTCTCGATGATGTCCTGCATGTCGCAGATCTCGTGCTTCTGCCGGGCGTAGGACAGCCCCGGCAGGTACGGGTGGTGCAGGGTGTGGTTGTTCAGCGTCACCCCCCGCGCCTGCATCTTCTTGAAGTACCCGTAGTCGTTCTTGATCAGGTAGTTGCTGAGGAAGGCCGTGTACGGGATGCGCAGGTCGCTCATCATGCGCAGGAACGCCGGGTCCTTCTCGGCGCCGTCGTCGATGGTGAGGAAGACGATCTTCTGGTCGGTCGGGATCCGGGTGAAGACCGGCGGCAGGCCCAGCTCCTCGTGGTCGTCGACCTCGAAGCCCTGGCGGGTGTGGATCCGGGGCTTCACCCGGGGCGGCGGCGGGGCGGCCAGCGGCACCTTGGACAGCCCCCAGCGCTTGGCGGCGGCCACCCGCGCGGCGTACTCGGCGCGCAGCTTGGTGGCGTAGGAGTCGAGGGCGCGCGCCGGGGGTGCGTGCAGGGCCTGCTGCTGACCGGCGGCGGGGTCGACGTCGGACCCGGCGGATCCCGTGCCCGGGGCGCAGCCGGAGGCGAGAGCGGCGGCCGCGAGGGCGGCGAGAGAACCCCGCAGCAGACCACCCGGACGCACGACACCACCCAGACGCACGACTCCACCCCGGCACACAACACCGCGCCGCCACACCCGAGGTTTGTCATTTTGTACGACTACTCCCATGGAGCCGGATCCTCGCAGTCCGCCTCCCCGCAGCCGCCCCGACACCACCACCGCCCGCCCACCATCCACCGACTGGCCCACACCCCGCCCCCCTGCCCGACAATGACCCGGTGAACGACCTCGCCCCCCTCCTCACCCCCGAAGGCCGCGCCCTGCTCGACCAGGTGCGTGACACCGACCCCGCCGACGAGCTCGGCGTCGCTACCCGGCTGCGCCGGGAGCACCCGGCGGAGCTGGTGTCGGCCGCCCTCGGCCAGGCCCGGCTGCGGCAGCGGGCGGTGGCGAAGTTCGGGGCCGAGGACGCCGCGCGGATGTTCTTCACGCCCAACGGCGTCGAGCAGTCCACACGGGCGAGCGTCGCGGCATACCGGGCAGCCCGTATGAAAGACCTGGGCATCGGCTCCGTCGCCGATCTGTGCTCCGGCATCGGGGGCGACGCGCTCGCGCTCGCCCGCGCCGGCATCCGCGTCCTCGCCGTGGACCGTGACCCGCTGACCGCGGCGGCGGCCCGCGCCAACGCCGAGGCGCTCGGGCTCACGGACCTGATCGAGGTGCGGGAGGCGGACGTCACCGAGATCGACACCACCGGATACGACGCGGTGTTCGTCGACCCCGCCCGGCGCGGCGGGCGCGGCCGCGTCTTCGACCCCGAGGCGTACTCACCGCCCCTGTCCTGGGCCGTGCAGGCGGCGCTCACGGCCCCGCACGCCGCGCTGAAGATCGCCCCCGGCGTGCCGCACGAGGCGATCCCCGCCGAGGCCGAGGCGGAGTGGGTCTCCGACGGCGGCGACGTGAAGGAGGCGGTGCTGTGGTTCGGCACCGGCGCACCGGGCACGGTCCGGGCGACGCTGCTGCCGGGGCCGTATACGCTGCCCGGCCGCGGACTGCCCGACCCGGCCGTCCGTGCCGTCGGGCGGTATCTCTACGAGCCCGACGGCGCCGTCATCCGCGCGCATCTGGTCGCCGAGGTGGCGGAACAGGTCGGCGGCGGCCTGCTGGACGCGACGATCGCCTACGTCACCTCCGACGAACTGCACCCGACGCCGTACGCCTCCGCCTACGAGATCACCGACCGACTCCCCTTCAACGTCAAGAAGTTGAAGGCGTTGCTGCGCGAGCGCGAGGTGGGCGTGCTGACGGTGAAGAAGCGCGGCTCGGCGGTCGAGCCGGAGGAGCTGCGCCGCAAGGTGCTGCCGAAGCCGCACGGCACCCTGGCCGTCACCGTCTTCCTCACCCGCGTCGCGGGCGCCCCGACCATGCTGCTCGGCCGTCCGGCCTAACCGCACTCCGCCGCGCGTCGCTGAAGCAGCTCCCGCTCGCGCTCGTTGGCGGTCAGGGTCGCGGCCCGGGCGAACTCCGCGCGCGCCTCCGCCGTACGGCCGAGGCGTTGCAGGAGGTCGCCGCGGACGCTGGGCAGGAGGTGGTAGTCGCGCAGCCGGTCGGCGAGGGCGTCGACGATCTCCAGGGCGGGGCCGGGACCGTCGGCCATGGACACGGCCACCGCCCGGTTCAGCTCCACGACCGGCGACGGGGCGCGGGCGGCGAGCAGGCCGTACAGGGTCGCGATGGCCGCCCAGTCGGTGTCCTCGTAGGTGTGGGCGCGGGCGTGGCAGGCCGCGATGGCCGCCTGGAGGGCGTACGGCCCGGGAGGGCCGGCGGCCGTGGCCTCGGCTCGTTCCAGCGCGGCGACACCACGGGCGATGAGCAGGCGGTTCCAGCGGCTGCGGTTCTGGTCCGCGAGCAGGACCGGTTCGCCGTTCGGGCCGGTGCGGGCGGCGGCGCGCGCGGCCTGGAACTCCAGCAGCGCGGCGAGCCCGTGCACCTCGGGTTCCTTGGGCATCAGCTGGGCGAGCTGCCGGGCGAGCCGCAGCGCGTCCTCGCACAGCGACGGGCGCAGCCAGTCGTCGCCCGCGGTGGCCGCGTATCCCTCGTTGAAGATCAGGTAGATGACGTCGAGGACCGAGCCGAGGCGGGCGGCGCGATCGGGGCCGGAGGGGACCTCGAAGGCGACGTTCTTCGTGGCGAGGGTGCGTTTGGCGCGCACGATCCGCTGGGCGACGGTGGGCTCCGGGACCAGGAACGCGCGGGCGATCTCGGCGGTGGTCAGACCACCGAGCAGGCGCAGGGTGAGGGCGATGCGAGCCTCGGCGGACAGCACCGGATGGCAGGTGGTGAAGACGAGCCGGAGCAGGTCGTCGTCGATGTCGTCGGGGTCGGCGGGTTCCTCCGGCGGGACCGTCGTGTCGAGGCCGCGGCCGATCTCCTGGAGCTTGCGGGTGTGGTTCTCCCGGCGCCGGATCAGGTCGACGGCACGCCGGCGGGCGGTGGTGGTCAGCCAGGCGCCCGGGTTGTCGGGCACCCCGTCGCGCGGCCACCGCTCCAGGGCGGCGACGAGGGCGTCCTGGGCGAGTTCCTCGGCGACGCCGACGTCCCGCACGATCCGGGCGACGGCGGCGATGACGCGCGGGGACTCGAGCCGGAAGACCGTCTCGATGGCGCTGCGCGGGTCGGCGGTGGGCTGTGCGGTCACAACCCACCATCGAACACCCGGCAGGGCCGCCAACCAAGCGGGACTCAGCCCTCCGCGATCTCCCGCAGCTCGCAGGTGACCGTCCACTCCGCCTCGTGGACCTTCAGGAACCGCTTGGTCCACTCGACGGCCTCGGCCTGGTCCTTGCACTGCATCAGCGCGTATCCGCCGATGACCTCCTTGGTCTCGGTGAACGGCCCGTCGGTGAGGGAGAGCTGCCCGCCCTCGTAGTGCACCCGGGTGCCCTGAGAGGTCGGGGTCAGCCCGGCGGTGTCCAGCAGCACGCCGGCCTTGGTCATCTCCTCGATCAGCTCCCCCATGCGCTGCATCAGCTCATCGCTGGGGCCTCCGGCGGGCGCGTTGTTCTCGTCGATCCGCACGAGCGACAGGTAGCGGGGCATGACGCCTCCTCGGTGTCCGTTCGGCCGGGTCCTTCCCGGCCTCTCACCCCTGCGTCGATCGGCGGACGACGGGATCGACACACCCGCCGGATTTTTCTCGAAGAAATTTCCGCGCCCCCTCCCCGGCCCCGCCCTCAGCCCACCGCCACCGCCGGTACGGGGTTGCTCCCGCTCCAGTTCGCGTGGAACCCGAACGTCACCGAACCGCCGTTGCTCAACTGGGCCGGGGTCCAACTGCCGCCCGTCAGCCAGCTCGGGTTCTGGCTGTGCCAGACCAGGGTGTGGCCGCGCACCTGCTGGTGGTGGGCCTGGGCGAAGGCGACGATCTGGTCGGCCTCGGCCCAGTCGAAGCTGCCCCGGGTGGGTTCGACGGAGCCCCACTTCATGGCGTTGCCGGGCTCGGAGCCGGTCACCGCCGTGCCGATGACCTTGCCCTGGGCGGCGGCGAGGTCGCGCAGCGGCGGGTCGGCCGCGTGCGCCGAGGGGGCGGCGCCGACCGCGAGCAGCGCGGTGGCCGCGGCGGTGGCGAGTACCGCCCACGACCTGCGGGCGCTGAGGAGGTGCGACGTTCTCATGACGAAGTCCTTCGAAAGTTTCGGTTGCATAACCGATTGACTTCGGAGGAGCGTGGGTGCATCCGCCCCACCAGTCAATACGTCACCTTTCGGCCACCGACGCCCCGGTGCTCGCCCGCACCACCAGGCTGGTCGCCAGTTCCACGCGGGTGGCCACCGGTGGCCCGTCGCCGCGCCCCAGCTCCAGCACCAGCCGGGCCGCCGCCTCGGCCATCTCGGTCAGCGGCTGCCGCACGGTCGTCAGCGGCGGCCCGACCCAGCGGGCCACCGGCAGGTCGTCGAAGCCGACGACGCTGAGGTCCTCGGGGATGCGCAGGCCCAGTTCGCGCGCGGCCTCGTACAGCCCGAGCGCCTGCAGGTCGTTGCCGGCGAAGACGGCCGTGGGCCGCTCCGGCAGCCGCAGCAGCTCGCGGCCGAGCCGGTAGCCGGTCTCGTGGTGGAAGTCGCCGGTCCTGATCAGCGCCGGGTCGACGGGTACTCCCGCGGTCTCCAGGGCGGCCCGGTAGCCGTCGACGCGGGCGCGGCTGCACATCATCCGCTTCGGCCCGCTGATCGCACCGATCCGGGTGTGGCCGAGATCGATCAGGTGGCGGGTGGCGGCGAGGCCGCCCTGCCAGTTGGTGGCGCCGATGGAGGGCACGTCGGCGCCGGGGTCGCCGGCCGGGTCCATCACCACGAACGGGACGGAACGGCTGGTCAGCAGCGCCCGCTGGGACTCGTCGAGGTCGGACAGCACGAGGATCACGCCGTGCGGGCGGCGCGCGGCGACCTGGTCGGCCCAGGTCCGCCCGGGGGTGAGCCGCCCGGCGCTCTCGCTGAGCACGACGCTCAGCCCGGCGTCCCGGGCGACGTTCTCCACACCCCGGATGACCTCCATCGCCCAGGCGCTCTCCAGCTCGTGGAAGACCAGGTCGATCAGCGGGGAGCGGCTGGCCTCGGCCCGCCGGCGCCGGTAGCCGTGGGCCCGCAGCAGGTCCTCGACCCGGGTCCGGGTGGCCGGGGCGACGTCGGCACGGCCGTTGAGGACCTTCGAAACGGTCGGGGCCGACACGCCGGCCTCCCGGGCGATCTCGGCGAGCGTCGCGGTGCGGCCGGACCGGCCTGTGGTCTGCGGGTCGGCGGATTCCGAGGCTGTCATGGCGGCGATCGTATCCCTGCCCGACCGAAACATTCGACTGCCGTCGGCTCGAAGGGGCCGGAACGGCACGCATGACACCGGCGCCGGCCGGCTTTCACCTGGCACCGGCCAGGCATACACCTGAACCGGGCCGGCACGCACCGCCACTGGACCGGAATGCAGCGTCACCGGCTCGGCATGCACCGGCCTCGGTCCGGAAGCAATCCCCGGAACCTTCGGCCCCGCCGTCCCCGCAGGACCTCACGTCCTGCACCCTCGGCGGCCGACGCGGCAGCGCGGCGCAGGCGGAGTGGCGCGGAGCGGGCGGAGCGGGCGGAACAGCACGGGCGGAGCAGCGCCGGCGGAACGGCAAAGGCGGCGGACCGGCACGCGCGGCACAGCCCGAGCGGAGCGCACGGCGTGGCGCGGCCCCGGCGGCCCAGCCCTCCCCGACCCCCGCCGCGGCGGCACCCGGAGCCACGGCCCGCTCGTGTGCCGTCATCGTGGGTGCGCCGGCCGCGTCCGCCCTCAGCGCGGTGCGTCCCGCGGCCCCTCGTCGGCGGGCGCCCGGACCGAAGATCCCGTCAGTTGTCGCCCACCGAAGCCCCCGTCAGTCGTCGCCCACCGACTCGAACCGCCACCGGTGCACCGGACGTGTCACCAAGGCGGCGTCCGGTTCGGGCAGTTCGGGCAGGTCGGCGTCGTACGGGGCGTCCCACCAGGTGATGACCAGGACGCGGTCCTGCGGGGCGCGGAAGGCCTCGCGGCGCAGCGGGGTGCCGTCCACGCTCTGGGCGCGGGCCCAGGCCAGCAGCTCCTCGCCCCGGCCCGCGGCCGCCCGCGCCTCCCACATCAGCGCGACGGTCATGAGTAGACGGTCATGAGTACAGGTTGTCCTTGCTGACCTCGTGCACATGGTCGTGCCCGGGCACGTGCGGGTCCGTGACCGGCAGGGACGAGTCGGCGGACAGGTCCCAGCTGGAGGCGACCCGGTTGCGGGCGACCATCTCGGCGCCGAGCGCGGCGACCATCGCGCCGTTGTCCGTG
Source organism: Streptomyces sp. NPDC049915 (assembly GCF_040656475.1). Taxonomy (NCBI): domain Bacteria; kingdom Bacillati; phylum Actinomycetota; class Actinomycetes; order Kitasatosporales; family Streptomycetaceae; genus Streptomyces; species Streptomyces sp. NPDC049915. Next base: position 69,545 of record NZ_JBFAMH010000011.1, on the reverse strand, counting down.
CACAGCTTGGGCCGCGGCACGCGCAGCCGGATCCCGGCCTTCTCGCAGCGCTCCTGGGCCAGCGCGCGCAGCCGGGAGTTGGCGGCCACGCCGCCGCCGATCATCAGGTGGTCGACGCCCTCGTCCTTGCAGGCGCGCACCGCCTTGCGGGTGAGCACGTCCACCACGGCCTCCTGGAAGGACGCGGCGACATCGCGCACCGGCACCTCCTCGCCCGCGGCCCGCCGGGCCTCGATCCAGCGGGCGACGGCCGTCTTCAGACCCGAGAAGGAGAAGTCGTACGCCGGGTCGCGCGGCCCGGTCAGACCGCGCGGGAACGCGATCGCCTGCGGGTCGCCCTCGCGTGCGTACCGGTCGATGACCGGGCCGCCGGGGAAGCCCAGGTTCAGCACGCGGGCGATCTTGTCGAAGGCCTCGCCCGCCGCGTCGTCGATGGTCGCGCCCATCGGGCGGACGTCGGAGGTGATGTCGGAGGACAGCAGCAGCGAGGAGTGCCCGCCGGAGACCAGCAGCGCCATCGTCGGCTCCGGCAGCGGGCCGTGCTCCAGCTGGTCGACGCAGATGTGGGAGGCGAGGTGGTTGACGCCGTAGAGCGGCTTGCCGAGGGCGTAGGCGTACGCCTTCGCCGCCGACACACCGACCAGCAGCGCACCGGCGAGGCCGGGACCGGCGGTGACGGCGATGCCGTCGAGGTCCTTCGCGCTGACACCCGCCTCCTTCAGCGCGCGTTCGATGGTCGGGACCATCGCCTCGAGGTGGGCGCGGGAGGCGACCTCGGGGACGACGCCGCCGAAGCGGGCGTGCTCGTCGACGCTGGAGGCGATGGCGTCGGCCAGCAGGGTGGTGCCGCGCACGATGCCGACGCCGGTCTCGTCACAGGAGGTCTCGATCCCCAGGACCAGGGGTTCGTCAGCCATTGATCTCGGTTCCTTGTACGGAGGAAGAAGGGTCGGTCAGGCGCATCACCAGGGCGTCCACGTTCCCGGGCTGGTAGTAGCCGCGCCGGAAACCGATGGGCTCGAAGCCGAAGCGCTCGTAGAGCTTCTGCGCGCGGGTGTTGTCCACCCGGCACTCCAGCATCACCTCGGCGCACTCGAAGGCGGTCGCGGCCCGCAGCAGCTCGGTCAGCAGCCGGCTGCCGAGCCCGGTGCCCTGCTGGTCGCGGGCGACGGCGAGGGTCTGCACGTCGGCCTGCTCCCCGGAGGAGGCGAGCCCGGCGTAGCCGACGATGCGCTCGCCCGTCTGGGCGACGACGTACCGTCTGGTCGCGTCGGCGCCCCGGGAGTGCGCCAGCTCGGACCAGAACATCCCCCGCGACCAGGCGTCCTCCGGGAACAGGTCGCGTTCCAGTTGCAGCACGGGATCGATGTCCCACCAGCGCATCTCGCGCAGGACGACGGTGTCGGCTCCGGTCACTTGGGGGTGACCACCTTGTAGTTCTTGGGGACCTGGGCGTCCGGCCGGCGCAGATACAGCGGGCGCGGCGGGTCGAGTTCCTCGCCGGCGGCCAGTTTCCCGGCGGCGAGCCGGGCGAGGGCGGCGGCGGAGACGTGCTCGGGTTCGTGGGCCTGCGGGAAGGTCTCCGGGTACAGCAGCGCGCCCGCGCCGACGGCCGGGAGCCCGGCGACCGCGTCGGCGATGTCGGCGGGCCGGTCGACGGCCGGGTCGGTCAGCCGGGTGCGGGAGTCGGCGTACTTGGCCCAGTAGACCTCCTTGCGCCGGGCGTCGGTCGCCACGACGAAGGGGCCGGAGTCCAGGTCGGCGGCGTACGCCAGGCCGTCCAGGGTGCATACGCCGTGCACGGGCACGCCGAGCGCGAGGCCGAGCGTCTCGGCGGTCATCAGGCCCACGCGCAGCCCGGTGTACGGGCCCGGGCCGGTGCCGACGACGATGCCGGTGACGGCGTCCAGCTTCAGTCCGGCCTCGGCGAGCACACGGTCCACGGCCGGCAGCAGCAGCTCGCCGTGCCGGCGCGCGTCCACCTGGCTCGTAGAGGCGATGACGTCCGTACCGTCGTGCAGCGCGACGGTCACGGCGGGTGTGGCGGTATCCAGAGCGAGCAAGAGCACGCAAACAGCCTACGGCGCCGCGGGCCCCGTGTCGGACGCGCCGGTGGGGCGGGACGTGGCTGCTACCGTCACCGGAAAGTCCGTTTCCTTCGCATTTGCGGTGAGGTGTACGACGGTGGCAAGCAGCAGCGCGGGGATGGTGGCCGGGCTCACCGCGGCGGCCCTCGCCACGGTCGGGTTCCTCGGCTGGCAGGCGGCCGCGACCGTCCCGGCCGAGCTGGGCGGCGCGAGGAAGCCGACCGTGCCGCCCGCGGTGAGCGCCACCGAGGCGCCCCGGGACAAGAAGAACCCGGCGAAACTGCCCGCCGGCACCGGCCGCGGGCCGCGGGTCGTGTACGGCCTGGACGACAACCGGGTGTGGCTGGTCGACCGGGGTGACAAGGTGCGGCGCACATTTCGCGTCGACCCCGGCAACGTGGACCCGGCGCCAGGGGTCTACATGGTCACCTCGCGCTCGGGCTCGGTCACCGGCACGGACGGCGTCCCCGTCGAGCATGTCGTCCGCTTCACCGCCGTGAACGGCGTCTCGATCGGCTTCAGCGCGGAGGCCGGGCCGGCGACCCAGCCCCCGGACGACGGCGTGCTGACGGGCGGCATCCGCGAGTCGCGTCCGGACGGCGCGGCGATGTGGGACTTCGCGACGATCGGCCGCCGGGTGGTGGTGATCCACTAGCCCCGCTTGTGCCGCCTCCGCCGCTGCTGTCGCTTCCGCCGCCCCTACGCGGCCGTGCGGCGCGTCTCGGCGGAACCGTCACCCACCGGTTCCGGCTCCCGCGGGGGCCGGGAGACCGCGTCGGCCGCCGCGCAGGAGGCCAGCAGGTCGCGCATGGACAGTCCGGGGCGCACGGCGGGGCGGGGCTGCGGCTGCGGCTGCGGCTGCGGCTGCGGCTGCGGGGAGTCGGCAGCGGGCATGGGACGCCTCCTGAGGGTCGGGGGCGAGCACAGTTAGGTAGACCTAACTACGATCCGGATACCATGTGACCATGCCCCCGACCTCGGGCGCAACATCTTCCCGACACCGCGTCGGAACGTACGGGCCGGAGTGGCCCGCAGGCCCCTCCGGCCCAGCCGGCCGCCTCAGGCCGCCAGCGCGCTCAGGTCGGCGCCCGTCCAGCGCTCCCCCAGACCGGTGAGCGTCACATGGCGGACCTCGTCCGTCGTGTCGCCGACGGCCCGGTGGATGACGACCTGGAGCCGGTCCTCGGTCAGCTCCTCGACCTTTCCCTCGCCCCATTCCACGACGATCACCGAGTCGGGCAGCGAGACGTCCAGGTCGAGGTCCTCCATCTCGTCCAGGCCGCCGGACAGCCGGTAGGCGTCGACGTGGACCAGGGGCGGGCCGTCCCCCAGGGACGGGTGCACGCGGGCGATCACGAACGTCGGCGAGGTGACCGCGCCCCGGACGCCGAGCCCCTCGCCGAGGCCGCGCGTCAGAGTGGTCTTGCCCGCGCCCAGCTCCCCGGAGAGCATCACCAGGTCACCGGCGCGCAGCAGCTTGGCGAGCCGGCGGCCCAGCTCGCGCATCTGCTCGGGGGACGTGATGGTCAGCTCGGTCTCATCCGGGTTGTGCGGTGCTGCTGGTGCTTCCATAGCCCTTCACGGTAGCTCCTGCCGGCACGGCACCCGCACGGGTGAGGAGGTCGGCGAGGCGGTCGGTGACCACTTCGGGGTGTTCCAGCATCACCAGATGCCCGGCGTCCGGCACCAGCACCAGTTCGGCGTCCGGCAGCAGGTCGGCGATCGCCTCGCTGTGCTCGCTGGGGGTGACCAGGTCGTCCACTCCGGCCAGCACCAGCACCGGCATGTCCCGGAAGCAGGCCAGCGCCTCCGTCTTGTCGTGGTCGGTGAACGCCGGGTAGAACTCGGCGACCACGTCGATCGGCGTGCCCTCGATCATCCGCTCGGCGAACCGGGCGATGGCCGGGTCGACGTCCCGGGAGGCGAACGAGTACCGCTTGATGATCCCGGCGAACAGGTCGGCGGTCGCCCGCCGCCCCTTCTCCACCAGCTCGGCCCGCTGCCCCAGCGCCTTCAGCACGCCGGGCAGCACCCGCCGCACCGCGTTGACGCCGGCCACCGGAAGCCCGAAGTTGACCTCGCCGAGCCGCCCGGAGGAGGTCCCGACGAAGGCGGTGGCGACGACGCGGTCGCGGATCAGCTCCGGGTACTGGGCGGCCAGCGCCATCACGGTCATGCCGCCCATGGAGTGCCCGACGAGCACGATCGGCCCCTCGGGCACGGCCGCGTCCAGGACGGCCTTCAGATCCTGCCCGAGCTGGTCGATCGTGAGCGGCGTGTCCTCCTGGGTCTGCGCCAATCCACGCCCGGACCGGCCGTGGCTGCGCTGGTCCCAGTGCACGGTCCGTATGACACCGCGCAGCGCGGCCCGCTGGAAGTGCCAGGAGTCCTGGTTCAGGCAGTAACCGTGGCTGAAGACGACGGTGACGGGCGCCGGCGCCTTGCGGCCGAACAGGCGCCTGCGCCGGGGCGCGGAGCCTCCCTCCGGTTCGACGTCGTCGACCTCGTAGTACAGCTCGGTGCCGTCGTCGGCGTATGCCTTGCCGGGGGTGCCGCGCAGCGCGCCGTAGGGGCCGGCGGAGTCGAGGGCGAGCCGGGCCTTCGCGCGCATGCCGCGGCCGACGGTCATCCGCTCTATGGCGACGCCGGCGGCCGCGCCCGCGGCGAGCACGCCTATCGCGGCGCCCGCGATGCCGGTGGCCCGGCGCCAGCCGGCCGAGTCCGCCGCGGCCGCGGCGGCCGACACGGCGGACTCCACAGGGCTCTCGCTCACGTACCGCTCCTCTTCACCGGACTGCTGCTGGTCACTCGTCGCCGGGTTGCCCGGCCGGTTCCTCGTTCACATAGACGCGGGGAACGCGCGATGAGATGCGGGTGACGATCTCGTATGCGATGGTGCCGGCGGCCTGGGCCCAGTCCTCGGCGGTCGGCTCGCCGCGGTCGCCGGGTCCGAACAGGACCGCCTCGGTGCCCGGCTCGGGCGTGTCGCCGCCGAGGTCGACGACGAACTGGTCCATCGCGATCCGCCCGGCGGCGGTACGCCACTTGCCGTCCACCAGCACCGGTCCGGTGCCGGAGGCGTGCCGCGGGATGCCGTCGCCGTAACCGAGCGGGACGAGGCCGAGGGTGGTCTCGCCGGGGGTGACGTAGTGGTGCCCGTAGCTGACGCCGTGCCCGCCCGGCACCTGCTTCACCAGGGCCAGCGACGCGGTCACGGTCATCACCGGGCGCAGTCCGAAGTCGGCGGAGGTGCCGAGTTCGGGGCTGGGCGAGACGCCGTACATGGCGATACCGGGGCGGACCAGGTCGAAGTGGGTCTCGGGGAGGGTGAGCACGGCCGGGGAGTTGGCGATGTGCCGCACCTCGGGGCGTACGCCCCGCTCTTCGGCGTATGCCGTCATCTCCCGGAAGCGGGTGAGCTGGGCGGCGATGGAGGGGTGCCCGGGCTCGTCGGCGCACGCGAAGTGCGACCACAGTCCCGTGACGCGCAGGATGCCCTCACGCTCGGCGGCCAGTGCGGCGCCGACCAGTTCGGGCCAGTCGGCGGGCTGGCAGCCGTTGCGGCCGAGGCCGGTGTCGGCCTTGAGCTGCACGCGCGCGGGGCGGGTGGCGGTGCGGGCCGCGTCGGTGAGCTCGCGCAGGGCCCACACGCCGCTGACCGAGATGTCGATACCCGCCTCGATCGCCTCGCGCCAGGGCCCGCCGGGCGTCCACAGCCAGCACATCACGCGGACGTCCGCCGGAATACCGGACTCCGCATCGCGTACGGCCAGAGCCTCCTCGGGTGTGGCGGTACCGATCCAGGTGGCGCCCGCTTCGACGGCCGCGCGGGCGCACGGGATCGCGCCGTGGCCGTATCCGTCGGCCTTGACCACGGCCATGAAGGCGGCGCCCGGGGCCTTCTCGCGCAGAGTGCGCACGTTGGCCCGCAGGGCGGCCAGATCGATCTCGGCGCGGGCCCGCAGGGGCGCGGTCCGCGAGGTCGCTGTCTCAGTCATCGCGCCCCCAGTGTCTCAGAGGGCTACGACAGCGCTGCCGCGGCCGCACCGCCTCCCGGCCGGCCGCGGCCCCCGGGCCCGCCACGGCACCGCTCGGACTGCTCAACCGTCGGCCAGGACATCCCGCCAGGCCGACGGGATCGCCGACGCCACGTCATGCGCCCCCACCGGCACGCCCCGCGCGGCGAAGCGGCCCGCGAGCCCGTGCAGATACGCCCCCACGCTCCCCGCGTCCCGCGCCGAGAGCCCCGCCGCCAGCAGCGACCCGGTCAGCCCGGACAGCACATCGCCGCTGCCCGCGGTCGCCAGCCACGGCGTCCCCGTCGCGTTCACCCGCACCGCCGCCTCGCGCCCCGGGTCGGCGACCAGCGTCGTCGACCCCTTGAGCAGCACCGTCGCCCGGTACCGCTCCGCCAGCTCCCGCACCGCGACGAGCCGCGCCCCCTCGACCTCCTCACGCGCGACGCCGAGCAGCGCGGCGGCCTCCCCGGCGTGCGGCGTCATCAGCGTCGGCGCCGTACGCGCGCGTACCGTCTCCCGGTCGGCGAGCCGCAGCCCGTCCGCGTCGATCAGCACGGGTACGTCACTCTCCACCACCTCGGCCACGGTCTCCGCGTCGTCCCCGGCCCCCGGCCCGACCACCCACGCCTGCACGCGCCCCGCCTTCCGGGGCCCCTGGTCGGACACGAGCGTCTCGGGGAAGCGGGCGACGACCGTGCCGCCCGCGGGCCCCACGTACCGCACGGCACCCGCGCCGCCGCGCAGCGCCCCCGACACGGCGAGCACCGCGGCGCCGGGGTAGCGCGCCGACCCGGCGGCGACGCCGACGACACCGCGCCGGTACTTGTCGCTCTCGGCGCCCGGCACCGGCAGCAGCCGGGCCACGTCCGTGTGCTGCAACGCCTCCAGTTCGGCCGGCTCGGGCAGCGTCAGCCCGATGTCCACGAGCCGCACGCTGCCCGCGTACTCCCGCGCCGGGTCGATGAGCAGCCCCGGCTTGTGGGTGCCGAAGGTGACGGTCAGATCCGCCCGCACAGCGGCCCCCCGCACCTCCCCGGTGTCCGCGTCGACCCCGCTCGGCAGGTCGACGGCGACGACGGCGGCCCGCGACCGCGCCGCCGCCTCGGCCAAGGGCGCCGCGCCGGGCCTCAGTCCGCCCTTCCCGCCGATCCCGACGATGCCGTCCATGACGAGGTCGGCCCGCTCGATCAGCTCGTCGGCGCCGCCGGTGCCGGTGACGCGCCCGCCGGCCCGGCGCAGCGCCGCGAGCCCACCGGCGTGCGCCCGCTCGGGACTGAGCAGCACGGCGGTGACTCCGGCGCCCCGCCGGGCGAGCCGCGCCCCGGCGTACAGGGCGTCACCTCCGTTGTCGCCGCTGCCGACGAGCAGCACGACCCGGCTGCCGTACACCCGCCCGAGCGCTTCGGCGCAGGCGGCGGCGAGGCCGGCGGCGGCCCGCTGCATGAGGGCGCCCTCCGGCAGCCGCGCCATGAGCTCCCGCTCGGCTGCCCTGACCGTCTCAACGCTGTACGCGGTACGCATAAGCCCGAGTCTGCCCCGAGAACGGCGCGACGTGCGCGGCCAACGCGCGCCGCCGGCGCGGCACTTATCCGCGTGACCCGCCCCGCCCCGGCTCATAGAGTGATCACTTCATCCGACGAACGATCCGAGAGGGCTCATGCCTCACACCAGCGCATCCCCCACCGTCACCGAGCGTTCCCCCCGCGGTCGCCGCCTCGCCGCCGCCCTGGCCGGGGCCGCCGCCCTGGCCGCGCTGACCACGATCACCGCGCCGTCCGCGTCCGCCGCCGTCGCGCCGCCCAGCGGCTCGTCGTGGGACCACGTGTGGTCCGGCACCGGCGTCAAGGTGTACGTCAAGGAGCACGGCGACATCGTCTCCGTCTGCGACACGTCCGCGAACGGCCACTCGGCCTGGGTGACGGTCGACGACATCACCGCCAACAGGTCGGGCTACAAGCTCACGGCGAGCGGCGGCAAGGGCTCGTGCGCCTCGCACTCGGCCGCCGAGAGCACCCGGTACGACATGGACGAGTACGACCGCTTCGGCCTCAACTTCGAGGGTGCCGGCGGGCGTGGCTCCTACTACGTGAGCTTCGTCAACGACCACTGACGGCCACGACGGCCCGTGCGGCACGCGCACGGGCCGCCTGCCCCCTCATCCCTCCGCGATCACGACCGCCGACGCGATGCCGGCGTCGTGGCTGAGCGACACGTGCCAGGACCGCACGCCCAGCTCGGCCGCCCGGGCCGCCACCGTCCCCTTCACCCGCAGCCGGGGCTGGCCGCTGTCCTCGACGCACACCTCCGCGTCGGTCCAGTGCAGTCCGGGCGGCGCCCCGAGGGCCTTGGCCAGCGCCTCCTTAGCGGCGAAGCGAGCGGCGAGCGAGGCGACGCCGCGCCGCTCCCCGCTCGGCAGCAGCAACTCGCCCTCCACGAACAGCCGCTGGGCCAGCCCGGGCGTGCGCTCCAGCGACGCCGCGAACCGCTCGATCTCGGCCACGTCGATACCGACCCCGATGATGCTCATGCGCTGCAGCCTATGACTGCGGGGGATTTCGCCGGGCCGAGCGTCACAGACGGCTGTCAATCTGCGTCGCCTTGGCACGTACGCCACAAGCAGGAGCGACCCGTGGGACTCACGAAGACGGCGAACCGGGTCATCTGGGGCTGGACCGCCGTGGTGGCCCTGCTGGTGGTCGTGGAGGTGGCCTGGCCGTTCGCCTGCGTCTACGCGATCGTCTTCCGGGTCAAGCAGCACCGGATACCCCCGATCCGGGGCCTGTTCGGCGGTGGCTTCCTGGAGATCTGGCTGTTCCACTGGACCCGGACCGCCCTGCGCCGTCGCAGACAGGCCTGCGGCTAGCGCCGGCTGCCGGCGCCGGCGAAGGAACTGCGAGGTACTCACGGCCCACTTGGACCACTGGCGGAAGTGGTCCTACTCCGGCGGCGGCAACGCCTGCGTGGAGATCGCCCCCGCCGCACACGCGTAGCGATCCGCGGCTCGAAAACCCCGGCCGGAGCCATTCTCACCGTCCCGGCCGGGGCCTTCTCCGCCTTCGTCGACGCGCTGAAGGAACCTCACTCCACCGTCACGGATTTCGCCAGGTTGCGCGGCTGGTCCACCTCGTTGCCCCGCGCGGTCGCCAGCTCACAGGCGAAGACCTGCAACGGGACCGTCGCGACCAGGGGCTGGAGCAGCGTCGGGGTGGCCGGGATGCGGATCAGGTGGTCGGCGTAAGGGACGACCGCCTCGTCGCCCTCCTCCGCGATCACGATCGTGCGGGCACCGCGCGCCCGGATCTCCTGGATGTTGGAGACGATCTTGTCGTGCAACACCGAGCGGCCACGCGGTGACGGGACCACGACCACCACCGGCAGATCCTCCTCGATCAGCGCGATCGGCCCGTGCTTCAGCTCGCCCGCCGCGAAGCCCTCGGCGTGCATGTACGCCAGTTCCTTCAGCTTCAGCGCGCCTTCGAGCGCGACCGGGTACCCCACGTGCCGGCCCAGGAAGAGCACCGTGTTCTTGGACGCCAGCGAGCGCGCCAGCTCGCGTACCGGCTCCATCGTCTCCAGGACCCGCTCGACCTCGCCGGAGATCTGCGCGAGGTCGCGGATGACCGCGCGGATCTCGTCGCCCCACTTGGTGCCGCGGACCTGGCCCAGATAGAGGGCGACCAGGTAGCACGCGACGAGCTGCGTCAGGAACGCCTTGGTCGAGGCGACGGCGACCTCGGGCCCCGCGTGCGTGTACAGCACCGCGTCCGATTCGCGCGGAATCGTGGAGCCGTTGGTGTTGCAGATGGCGAGCACCTTGGACCCCTGCTCGCGGGCGTGCCGCAGCGCCATCAGCGTGTCCATGGTTTCGCCGGACTGGGAGATGGCGATCACCAGCGTCTGGGCGTCCAGGATCGGATCCCGGTAACGGAACTCGCTCGCCAGCTCCACCTCGCACGGGATCCGCGTCCAGTGCTCGATGGCGTACTTGGCGATCAGGCCGGAGTGGAAGGCCGTACCGCAGGCGATGATGACGACCTTGTCGACCTCGCGCAGTTCGGACGGCGTGATGCGGACCTCGTCGAGGGTCAGCGAACCGGAGCCGTCGATACGGCCCAGCAGCGTGTCGGCGACCGCCTTCGGCTGCTCGGCGATCTCCTTGAGCATGAAGTAGTCGTAGCCGCCCTTCTCCGCGGCGGAGGCGTCCCAGTCGACGTGGTACGAGCGGACCTCGGCGGGGCTGCCGTCGAAGCCGGTGACGCTCACGCCGTCCCGGCGCAGCTCGACGACCTGGTCCTGGCCGAGTTCGATCGCGGAGCGGGTGTGCGCGATGAACGCGGCGACGTCGGAGGCGAGGAACGCCTCGCCCTCGCCGACGCCGACCACCAGCGGGGAGTTGCGCCGCGCGCCGACCACCACGTCCGGCTCGTCCGCGTGCACGGCGACCAGCGTGAACGCGCCCTCCAGCCGCCGGCACACCAGCCGCATGGCCTCCGCGAGGTCGGTGCAGGAGGAGAACTCCTCGGCCAGCAGGTGCGCGACGACCTCGGTGTCGGTCTCCGAGGCCAGGTCGTGCCCGCGTTCGGCCAGCTCGGCCCGCAGGACCGCGAAGTTCTCGATGATGCCGTTGTGGACGACGGCGACCCGGCCGGCGTTGTCCAGGTGCGGGTGGGCGTTGGCGTCGGTCGGGCCGCCGTGGGTGGCCCAGCGGGTGTGTCCGATGCCCGTGGTCCCGGCCGGGAGCGGGCGGTCGAGCAGCTCCTTCTCGAGGTTGACGAGCTTGCCGGCCTTCTTGGCCGCGGCCAGCCCGCCGTCCGCGAGCACGGCGACGCCCGCCGAGTCGTAGCCGCGGTACTCCAGCCGCTTGAGCCCGGCCATGACCACATCGAGCGCCGACTGCGCCCCCACGTATCCCACGATTCCGCACATGGCACCGCAGCCTACGATCCGAAGCGGGCGCGAACCCCCCGCTGTGTGCCCGAATTCGGAAATTCCCACGGGGATACGAACGCCCCGCCGGCGACTCAGCGGCGTGGAGCCGGTGCCTGAAGGCCGAAGCTCGCCGACTTCAGCCAGCGCCGCATGCGCGTGGCGAGGGGCCGTTCGACGAAGCGGTGGGCCAGGTAGGACAGCAGCACCAGGGCGCTGACCGTGCCCGCGACCAGCGTCCAGGGCGCGACCCGGCCGCCGAAGTGGTGGACGACGGTCATGCCGATGACGTCGTGCAGCAGGTACAGCGGGAAGGTCATCGTCCCGGCGACGGTCAGCCAGCGCCAGCGGATCCGGCTGGTCCAGCCGAGCGCGATCGCGGCGATCAGCGCGAAGAACACCGTGATCGTCAGGATCAGCGAGCCGCGCCACGGCGACCAGACGTCCCAGTTGTTGCGCCCGCCGTCCGGGGCCAGCAGGAAGTGCAGGGCGAGCAGCCAGGACATCACGACGATGCCCCACAGCAGCGGCGTCGACCGGAACCGGTGCATGAGGTAGAACGCCATGCCCGCGATGAAGTACGGCGCGGACGGCGGGTTGACCAGCAGCGTGAGCAGCGGGATGTCGGCGGAGGGCGCCAGCACCGCGCCGACGGTCCACAGCCCGCAGAAGACGACCACCCGCTGGTAGGTCAGGCCCTTCCACACCACGACCGCGAAGGTGAGGTAGAAGCACAGCTCGGGCCAGAGCGTCCAGTAGACCGAGTCGAGGTCCTTCACGCCGAGCGGCTGCTGGAGCATCGTGAGGTTGGCGAAGACGACCCGTGGGTTGGGGTGCCCGAACGGCGTGTCGAAGAGGAAGATGACGGACGCGGCCACGACGACCGAGATCCAGTACATCGGGTACAGCCGGGTCACGCGGGAGATGAAGAAGTCGCGCGGGCTGCGGCCCCAGGCGCTCATGCAGATGACGAAGCCGCTGATCAGGAAGAACAGGTCGACGCCGAGCCGGCCGTAGGCGAAGTAGGCGTGCGCCTCGGGGAAGAGGTCCTGGTAGGGGCGGCCCCAGATGTGCTTCACCGTCGACGGCTTCTGGCCGACGAAGTGGAACAGCACCACCGCCAGGGCCGCGACGAAACGCAGTCCGTCGAGCGCGGCCAGCCGCTGCCCGCGCGGACGCGTCTCCGCCGCGGGTGCCCCTGGGGGCGAGGGTACGGCGGGTGCGGTCGGCGCGTTCTCTCCTCTGGGGCCCGTGGGCGCGTCGAGGAGTCGCGTGCTGTCCGCCTGGCTCATCCGTTCACCGTTTCGTTCGTCGCTGTCGAAGTGCTGTGCCTCCCCCTGGCAGCGTTCCACCCCGCACAGTACGGATGGCTGCCGGGCCCCCGGCGTCCGGGGACCCCACACAGCACCGGCACGCGACACTCACGCGCCGGTCACGGGATTCCCACCGGGCGACGAGGCCCGGTGGGAACGGCAGCCGCGGCTCAGCCGAGCTTGGCGAGCTGCGCCTGGACGAGCTCGGCCGGGAAGTCCCAGTCCCCGCCCGTGGCGGCGGAGGCCATGTTGTACCCCGAGAAGTAGGCGAGGGTGGCGCCCTTGCGCACGAGAACGGCCTTCGCCGGGGCCTTGACGCCCTCGTCCGCGTCCACCAGCAGGGTCAGGGCGAGGGCCTCGTCGGCACCCTCGGGCGCGGCGGTCGGGGTGACCTTGCCGACCTTGGTGGTGTCGCTGCCGACGGTCCAGGAGTAGCCGCCCGCGCACGCCGTTGCGGCGGTCTTCAGCCCGGCGAACGTCTTCTCCGCGCCGCCGTCGGCGTACGTGGCCAGCGTCACGATGACCTTGTCCCGGTCGATACTGGCGATCATGGCCTTCTCGAGGCCGGCCTTCGGGTCGGGCTTCTTCTGGTCGGCGAGCCAGCTGCGCTTGGCCGTGGCGGCGGGCTGACCGTCGTAGGTCCCGGCCTGGAGGCGGCCCAGCGGGGCGCACTCCGGCTTGTCGGTCTTCACCTTGGCCTGCGCGATGTCGTCCTGGACCGGCACCTTGGCGAAGAGCTTGCCGCTCTTGACGTCCGCCTGGGTCAGCGCGGCCTTGTCCAGCTCGGCGGCGGTCAGCGGCTCGGCGGAAGCCGGCGCGGCGGAGGCCGTCTTGTCGGCCTGCGCGGTCTTGCCGTCGTCGGCCTTGTCCCCGCTGTCCGAACCACAGGCGGACACGAGGAGCGCGAGCGCGGCGGCCGAGGCGGCGAGACCGGCCCGGCGAACGGTGGTGAGACTCACGAAAACTGCTCTCTCTTCTGCACAGCACAGCGTTTTACGTGGACATTACACACAGCAGACCCACAGATGATCTACCGAACATCCATTTGCGATCCGACCGTGACGCCCGCGTGATCACCCTCCGCACAGCCCCGCGTGAAAGCCATGGACAGTTCCGGCCATTTCTGAGCCGTCATTCCACATCGCCGGATCCCCATCGCGCACACTTCTCACACAACACAGCCACACAAACTCCCTGCACCCTCCGCGACTTGGGCGCTCGTTTTGTTCGTCGACGAGCAGACAGCCCAGCAGGTCGTGGACTACGCGCTGGCCAACAACGCGAACAGGATCCGCAACTGGCTCCGGGGATCCGACCCGGATCTGGCGTTCAGAGGTACGTTCGGGGCGAAGAACTCCCTCGGCAAGGCCTACTTCCCGGACGGCACGTGGAAGGAGACGGGCAACGCGTTCCGCATCAAACTGGTCCGGGCCAAAGGGCACAAGTCTGGTTACTACGTGCAGACGTGTTTTCCGGAGTAAGGGAGGGAGGCGCAGTGCCACGTTTCACGGAGTTCGACTTCGGCGTGTCGTGGGTGATGGGCTTTTTCGACCAGGACGGGACCCACTACGGGGACACCGCTGCCGAAATCGTCGCGAACCACCTCGCAGGGTCGAGTGACACGGCAGCCCTGGCGGTACGCCGTGACGCTCAGATTCTCGGCAACCCCCCTCCGAGACGTTGGAGGTGTTGTGGGAGGCGGGTGCGGACTACATGCCGGGCTGGGACCGGATCGGCGGTGGAGCGCAGTGGACCCGGACGGTCTTCGACCTGTGTGACGCCCGACTGGCGGGCACAGCCGGCCTGCAGCCGCTCACCGGCGCGGACACCGAGGACGGCGCGGCCTGCCTCGACGCCGTCGTGGCCGAGATCGAAGCAGCACAGGCGCTGCCTGCCGAGGTACGGGCGGCGCTGGTCGACTGCGCGCGCCTGTGCACGCCGGACGTGGCTTTCCGGATCCTGCTGAGCGCCATGTCCAGCGTCAGGCAGGCACTCTCCCCGGACCAGTACACCCGGCTGGATGCCATCGGCTCCGCCCTGCACTACGGGGAGTTCGTGGTGGACAACGTCGGGTACCTCGTCGAAGAGGAATAGCCGGCAGGTGCGTCACGCCGGCACCCGCACGGACGCCGACGGGCACCTGGTCGTCGTCCCGTCCTACTCGCCCGAGAACCGGCCCGCCAACGC
>NZ_JBFAMH010000011.1:0-55003 GCF_040656475.1 Streptomyces sp. NPDC049915 | reverse complement strand
CGGCGAACAGCTCCAGCAGGGAGCCGTCGACCAGGAGCCGTACGCTGCGGGCCGGGGTCCGCAGCACAAGCGGGGCCGAGCCACCCCGTTCAAACTCCGTTAACAATGGACTGTGATCTCTCCGGTCTCCTCGATGCCCCGGAGCGCCCACCGGAACCGTCCGGAGGCGACTCCCTACGTCGATCTCACCCGTGCCGAGTGGAGCGCGCTGCGCGACAAGACTCCGCTGCCACTGAGCGCGGAGGAGGTCGAACGGCTGCGCGGCCTCGGTGACGTCATCGACCTCGACGAGGTGCGGGACATCTACCTCCCGCTGTCCCGGCTGCTCAACCTCTACGTCGGCGCCACCGACGGCCTCAGAGGGGCGCTGAACACCTTCCTCGGGGAGCAGGGCTCCCAGTCCGGCACGCCGTTCGTCATAGGGGTCGCCGGCTCGGTCGCCGTGGGGAAGTCCACGGTCGCCCGTCTGCTGCAGGCCCTGCTCTCGCGCTGGCCCGAACACCCACGCGTCGAGCTGGTCACGACGGACGGGTTCCTGCTGCCCACCAAGGAGCTCCAGGCGCGCGGCCTGATGTCGCGCAAGGGCTTCCCCGAGTCGTACGACCGCCGCGCCCTGACCCGGTTCGTCGCCGACATCAAGGCCGGCAAGGGCGAGGTCACCGCGCCCGTCTACTCCCACCTGATCTACGACATCGTCCCCGACGAGAAGCTCGTCGTGCGCCGCCCGGACATCCTGATCGTCGAAGGGCTCAACGTCCTGCAGCCCGCCCTGCCCGGCAACGACGGCCGCACCCGGGTCGGCCTCGCCGACTACTTCGACTTCAGCGTGTACGTCGACGCGCGCACCGAGGACATCGAGCGCTGGTACCTGAGCCGCTTCAGGAAGCTGCGCGAGACGGCCTTCCAGGACCCGTCGTCGTACTTCCGCAAGTACACGCAGGTGTCCGAGGAGGAGGCTCTCGACTACGCCCGCACCATGTGGCGGACGATCAACAAGCCGAACCTGGTCGAGAACATCGCCCCCACCCGCGGCCGCGCCACCCTGGTCGTCCGCAAGGGCCCGGACCACAAGGTGCAGCGCCTGAGCCTGCGCAAGCTGTAACGGCCCCGGGGCACCCGGGGCGCCTGTTAGAAAGGGCGTCATGCTGCATCTACGCCTGATCACACCGTCCGACACCACGGACGACGTGGTCCGTCTGATCGAGAAGACCGTCGGCACCACGCATCTCGTGGTGCTGCCGGGCGCCGCCCGCGACCCGGCCGGGGACGTGGTGCAGTGCGACGTGGCGCGTGAGGCCGCCGACCAGTTGCTGTCGGGTCTTCAGCACCTCGGCCTGGAGCGCACCGGCTCCATCGCCGCCGAGAACATCGACCTGTCTCTGTCCACCCGGGCCGACAAGGCGGAGGCCGACGCACCGGGCGAAGGCGCGGACGCGGTGCTGTGGGAGCACCTCACCGAAGCCACCCACGAGGAGTCGACCCTCTCGGTCACCTACGTCGCGTTCATCACGCTGGCCACGATGATCGCGGCGTGCGGTGTGGTGCTGGAC
Organism: Streptomyces sp. NPDC049915; assembly: GCF_040656475.1. Taxonomy (NCBI): domain Bacteria; kingdom Bacillati; phylum Actinomycetota; class Actinomycetes; order Kitasatosporales; family Streptomycetaceae; genus Streptomyces; species Streptomyces sp. NPDC049915. The sequence goes on along the minus strand of NZ_JBFAMH010000011.1, from coordinate 53,453 downwards.
AACGCGATCCTGATCGTCGGCGCGATGGCCGTCGGCCCGGAGTTCGGACCGCTGGCCGGCATCTGCACAGCGATCGTGCAGCGCACCCCGCGTCTCGCCCTGCGGTCCCTGATCGCGCTGCTGGTCGGCTTCGCGGCGGCCATGGCGGTGACCGCGGGCTTCAGCCTCTTCATGGACGCCGTCGGCCTGTTCACCAAGGGGCAGTTGGAGGCGGAGCGACCCAACACCGGCTTCATCTACGCGCCGGACTGGTTCTCGTTCGTCGTCGCGGTCCTCGCCGGCTGCGCCGGCACCCTGTCCCTGACCTCGTCGAAGTCCGGCGCCCTGGTCGGCGTCGCCATCTCCGTCACCACGGTCCCGGCCGCGGCGAACGCGGCGGTCGCCGCGATCTACGGCGACACCACCCAGACGATCCGCTCCACGGAACAACTCCTGCTGAACCTGCTGGGCATCGTCCTGGCGGGAACGCTCACGCTCCTGGCCCAGAAGTACTTCTGGGCCAGGCAACGGGCGCATTCCAAGGAGCAGCAGCAGGGCAGCTAGCCCGAGATCAGCCCAGCGCCGACTTCACGACATCGGCCAGCCGCCCGGCAACGGACCGAGCCTGCTCGATGTCCGCCGCCTCGACCATCACCCGGACCAACGGCTCGGTGCCGGACGGCCGCAACAGCACTCGCCCGGTCTCGCCAAGCTCCCGCTCCGCGTCGGAAACGGCCGTCGCCAGCTCACCGGAGGTCTTCACCCGGGCCCGGTCCACGTCCCGCACGTTGATCAGCACCTGCGGCAGCCGCTCCATCACGGATGCCAGCTCCCGCAGCGACCGCCCGGTCTCGGCGACGCGCGCGGCGAGCAGGAGGCCCGTCAGCGTGCCGTCGCCCGTCGTCGCGTGGTCGAGGATGATCACGTGCCCGGACTGCTCGCCGCCGAGCGCGTACCCGTGCTCCTTCATCTCCTCCAGCACATAGCGGTCGCCGACCGCGGTCTGGACGAGCTTCAGCCCCTCACGCTCCAGCGCCAGCTTGAAGCCGAGGTTGGACATGACGGTCGCGACGACGGTGTCGGAGCGCAGCGCGGACCGCTCCCGCATGGCGAGGGCCAGCACGGCGAGGATCTGGTCGCCGTCGATCTCCTCACCGGTGTGGTCGACGGCGAGGCAGCGGTCGGCGTCGCCGTCGTGGGCGATGCCGAAGTGCGCGCCGTGCTCGATGACCGCTGCCTTGAGCAGGTCGAGGTGGGTGGAGCCGCAGCCGTCGTTGATGTTGAGCCCGTCCGGCTCCGCACCGATCGTGATGATCTCGGCGCCGGCCCGCGTGAACGCCTCCGGGGAGACCCGGGCGGCGGCGCCGTGCGCCTCGTCGAGGACGATCTTCAGCCCGTCGAGCCGGTTCGGCAGCACGCCGATCAGGTGGTCGACGTACCGGTCGGAGCCCTCCTCGTAGTCGCGGACGCGGCCCACGCCGGCACCGGTGGGGCGGTCCCACGGCTCGCCGTGGCGGTGGGAGTCGTACACCGCCTCGATCCGGTCCTCGAGCTCGTCGGCGAGTTTGTGGCCGCCGCGGGCGAAGAACTTGATGCCGTTGTCGGGCATGGCGTTGTGGCTGGCGGACAGCATCACACCGAGGTCGGCGCCGAGCGCGCCGGTCAGGAACGCGACGGCCGGGGTCGGCAGGACACCGACGCGCAGCACGTCGACGCCGGCGCTGGCGAGGCCCGCGACGACGGCCGCTTCCAGGAACTCCCCGGACGCGCGCGGGTCACGGCCGACCACCGCGACCGGCCGGTGCCCCTCGAAGGTGCCCGCCTCGGCGAGTACGTGTGCCGCCGCGACGGACAGGCCGAGTGCCATCTCGGCGGTCAGATCCGCGTTGGCGACACCACGCACACCGTCCGTGCCGAAGAGTCGTCCCACGTGTCCTCCTGAGGAAGCGTCAGTTACGAAGAGCGGCGCGCCGGTGCGGCCCCTGCGCGTGCCGTTCGTGTCCCGGGACTGCGCCGCCCGGGCACGCAATCGCACAAGCTGCTGAACGTCTTGTGCCGTTATACGCCCGAAGGCTGTGATAAACGAACGCCCCGGCGGCACACTGGCGTGCCGCCGGGGCGTTCGGAGTACGCGGAGGGCAACCGAAACGGAAGCCCGGATACGTACGAGCAGGCAGCGAAGCTTAGCGCTTGCTGTACTGCGGGGCCTTGCGGGCCTTCTTCAGACCGGCCTTCTTGCGCTCGACCGCACGGTCGTCGCGCTTGAGGAAGCCGGCCTTCTTCAGCGGGCCGCGGTTGTTGTCGACGTCGGCCTCGTTCAGGGCACGGGCGACACCGAGGCGCAGGGCACCGGCCTGACCGGAGACACCGCCACCCGCGATGCGGGCGATGACGTCGTAACGGCCCTCGAGCTCGAGCACCTTGAAGGGCTCGTTGACTTCCTGCTGGTGCACCTTGTTCGGGAAGTAGTCCTCGAGGGTGCGACCGTTGATCTTCCACTTGCCGGTGCCCGGGACGATCCGGACACGGGCGATGGCGTTCTTGCGGCGGCCCAGGCCGGCGGCCGGCTGGGGCTCGCCGAAGCGGGAAGCCATGGACTCCGAGGTGTACTCGCCCTCGACGGGCACCTCGGACTCCGTGGTGTAGCTCTCGATGTCGATCTCTTCGATCGGCTGCTCGGCAGTGGTCTCGGCCACGATTCTCCTCAGATTCTCTTCGGTCTTAGGGGGTGGCCGGACTTACTGCGCGACCTGGGTGATCTCGAACGGCACCGGCTGCTGGGCAGCGTGCGGGTGCTGGTCACCCTTGTAGACCTTCAGCTTCGAGAGCATCTGACGGCCCAGCGTGTTCTTGGGGAGCATGCCCTTGACGGCCTTCTCGATGGCCTTCTCGGGGTTCTTCTCCAGCAGCTCGTCGTAACGGACCGAGCGCAGACCACCCGGGTAGCCGGAGTGGCGGTACGCCATCTTCTGGGTCCGCTTGTTGCCGGACAGGTGCACCTTGTCGGCGTTGATGATGATGACGAAGTCACCGGTGTCGACGTGCGGTGCGTAGATCGGCTTGTGCTTGCCACGCAGGATGGAGGCCGCAGTGGAGGCCAGACGGCCCAGGACGATGTCCTGAGCGTCGATGACGTGCCACTGGCGCGTCACATCGCCGGGCTTGGGGCTGTACGTACGCACGGTTCGTAGCCTTCGCTTCGAGTGAATGGTCCTAGACAAGGTCACCGAAACGATCACGACAGCCTTGACCCACGGCGGCGACGCATACCGCGTACGTGGGGTCGCTGGTCATCGGCCCGGTGGACCGGTGTAAGGGCCCGTCCCGTGAGAATGAGCAAGCCAATACACAACGAACAAGCAGAATACCGGGGCACAGGGGGTGGGTCAAAACGGCCCCGCTCAGGCACCTCGCGGGCACCCCCGCTCCCCCCTCCCCACTGCACGGGCCATGACACACGGGCACCCCGTCTAAGATGCGCCCCATGAGCTATGGGCAGGGGGGACCCCAGCAGCCCCAGTGGGATCCCTGGAAACCGAACTCCCAGCAGCCGTGGAGCGACGGCGGTGACGGCGAGACCCCGGACTGGGCGGCACTGGCCGAGGCGTCCGAGGCGCGCAACAAGCGGCGCCGGATGCTGTTCATCGGCGGCGGCGCGCTGGCCACCCTCGCGGTCGGCGCCGCGGTCGCCCTGGCCGTGACCTCGGCGAACGGCAGCGATCAGGCGGGCGGCGACCCCAGCTCGCTGCCGCCGACGGCGTCCATCCCAGGCGAGACGGCCACGGCCCCGTCGTTCGCACCGACGAGCGCCCCGCCCCCGCTGGACCCGAAGGACTTCGTCTCCAGCAAGAACAAGGACACCGCACCGCTCGGCCCGGACATCCTCTTCCCCGGCTCGCAGCTCACCATGGGCTCGACCGTGTACAAGAAGGGCCCCACCGCCGACACCAAGGACTGCGCGTCGGCCGCCAAGGGCACCCTGCCCCAGGCGCTCACCGCCGGCGGCTGCACCCGTCTGATGCGCGTCACCTACACACAGGGCGCTGTCGCGGTCACGGTCGGTGTCGCGGTCTTCGACACGGAGGCGCAGGCCGCCCGGGCGAAGAAGGCGACCTCCCCCAAGAAGGGCATGGTGCAGCCGCTGTCGGGCAAGGACGTCAAGCCGTTCTGCGACGGCGCGGTCTGCCGCTCCACGACGAACTCCTACGGCCGCTACGCCTACTTCACCCTCACCGGTTTCACCAGCGGCAAGGACGTCACCCTGAAGGACACCAAGGCCTTCGCGGCCGGTGACGACCTCGCCCAGTTCGCCTTCAACCAGATCAAGCGGCGCGGCGAGGCCCAGGCGTCGGCGGCGGCGAACGGCTGACCCGCCGGACGCGTCGGGCAGGTTAACTTCTCCCGACAGCTCCTCCGCGGGCGTTTCCCGGGCCCGGCACGCGTGCCAGCATCGGTGATCAGCCGGCCGTCGCCGGCGCGCCCACCGGACCGGGGCGGCGCGGGCGACCGATCTCACGGCGAGATTCGATCTCGGGGGGAGTCCCGCAGCCTCATGTCCGAAGCGATCCTTCTCGTGGGTGGTCAGGGCACTCGGCTGCGCCCCCTGACCAGCCACATCCCCAAGCCGCTGCTGCCCGTCGCCGGGGTGCCGTTCCTCACACACCAGCTGGCGCGGGCCGCCGCCGCGGGCGTCACCCGCGTCGTCCTCGCCACGTCCTACCTCGCGGAACTCTTCGAGGCGGAGTACGGCAACGGCGCACGGCTGGGCCTGGAGCTGGAGTACGTCACCGAGGAGAGCGCCCTCGGCACCGGCGGCGCCATCCGCAACGCCGCCCGGCGCCTGCGCAGCGCGCCCGACGAGGCGGTGCTCGTCTTCAACGGCGACATCCTCTCCGGCGTCGACATCGCCGCCCTGCGCGCCCACCACCGGACCACCGGCGCGGACGTCACCCTGCAGCTGAAACGGGTCGGCGACCCGCGCGCCTTCGGCCTGGTCCCGACCGACGAGGGCGGCCGCGTCACCGCGTTCCTGGAGAAGCCGCAGACCCCGCAAGAGATCATCACCGACCAGATCAACGCCGGCTGCTACGTCTTCACCCGCTCGGTCATCGACCGCATCCCGCCGGGCCGGGTCGTGTCCGTGGAACGCGAGACGTTCCCCGAACTGCTCGCGGCCGATGCCCACGTCCGCGGTGTGGTGGACGACACCTACTGGCTCGACCTCGGCACCCCGGCCGCCTTCGTCCAGGGCTCGGCCGACCTGGTCCGCGGCCGCGTCACCTCCCCCGCGCTGCCCGGCCCGCCCGGCGACGCGCTGGTCCTGCCCGGCGCGCGCGTCCACCCCGGCGCGGTGCTCGGCGGCGGCACGGTCGTCTCCCCCGGCGCGGTGATCGACGAGGGCGCCGTCGTCGAGGGCAGCGTGGTGATGACGGGCGCCCACATCGCCCCCGGCGCCACGATCCACGCCTCGGCCGTCGGCCGCCACGCCCGCGTGGGCCCCCTCACATCCGTGGCCGGGACGGTCATCGGCGACGGCGCCCACGTCGAGGAGGGCAACGAACTCCCCGCCGGGGTACGCATCGCCTGCGGTTCGCGGATAGCGCCGTACAGCGTGCGCCTGTCGGCGGCGCCGACGCCCTGCGCGAGGGAACACACGGCAGTGAGACCCACCTCAGGGGCGCGGGGAACTGCGCGACCGGCCACGACGGCGTAGCGCCGGCAGGACGGCAGAGCCCGGCACTAACAACAGCCGCCCCGCAGGGGCAGGCTGCGCTTGTTGCGCGCCTCACGACTGCGCTCCGCGAGCAGCGAGTCCGCCGGATACCCGACCTCCTCCAGCGTCAGCCCGTGCGGCCGCACCACATGCACGGCAGAGTCCCGCACCCCCGCGGCCAGCACCTTCGCGGGCCACTCGGGCGCCCGGTGCCCGTCCCCCACGAACAACAGCGCCCCGATCAACGACCGCACCATGTTGTGGCAGAAGGCGTCGGCCCGGACGGTGGCGGTGATGATCCCGTCGTCGCCCCGCGACAGGCTCAGCTCCTGCAAGGTACGGATGGTGGTCGCGCCCTCCCGCTTCTTGCAGTAGGCGGCGAAGTCGTGCTCGCCCAGCAGTCCCCGGGCGGCCTCGTTCATGGCGTCGACGTCGAGCGGCCAGTCGTGCCACAGCACGTGCCCCCGCAGCAGCGGGTCGACGCCGCCGGGGTTGTCCGTCACCCGGTACGCGTACCGGCGCCAGATCGCCGAGAAACGGGCGTTGAAGCCGCTCGGCGCGGGCCGCAGGGCCCACACGCGCACATCCTTCGGCAGCCGCCCGGCGAGGCGCTTCAGCAGCTTCTCGTGATGCTCACGCCAGACGCCCTCGGGCAGATCCACGTGCGCCACCTGCCCGCGCGCGTGCACCCCGGCGTCGGTGCGTCCGGCGACGGTCAGCTCGTACGTCTCCCGGGAGCGGGTGACGGTCCGCAGCGCGTCCTCGATCTCCCCCTGCACGGTGCGCCGGCCGCCGGCCTGCTTGGCCCATCCGGAGAAGTCGGTTCCGTCGTAGGACAGATCGAGGCGGACACGGACGTAACCGGGCGCTGCTTCTTCACTCACGTACAGATCCTCTCAGCAACACAAGAACGGGCCCGCTCCTCGAAAGGAACGGGCCCGCTCTTCAGACGTCAGGCAGAGCCTCAGGCGTCCTTGGACTCCTCGGCGGGAGCCTCGGCGGCGTCCTCGGCCTTGGTCTCCTCGACCTTGGCCTCGTCGGCCTCCTTGACCGCGCGCTTGGTGGCGGCCTCGGCCTCACCAGTCGCCTGCTGCGCGACCGTCAGCGCCTCGACCAGCTCGATGACAGCCATGGGCGCGTTGTCGCCACGGCGGTTACCGATCTTGGTGATGCGGGTGTAGCCACCCGGACGGTTCTCGTAGCGCGGGCCGATCTCGGTGAAGAGCGTGTGGACGACGCTCTTGTCCGTGATCACCTGGAGCACCTGACGGCGGTTGTGAAGGTCGCCCTTCTTCGCCTTGGTGACCAGACGCTCGGCGTACGGACGCAGCTTGCGCGCCTTCGCCTCGGTGGTGGTGATACGGCCGTGCTCGAAGAGGCTCTTCGCGAGGTTCGCGAGGAGGAGCTTCTCGTGCGCGGCGCTGCCGCCCAGACGGGCACCCTTGGTGGGCTTCGGCATGATCTATCTCCTGTGTGTCTGCCCCGGCCGTATCAGGTACCGGAGTCAGTATCCGAGCAGACGGTTGTCTGTCGGAGATCCGAGCAGGCCCCGAAGGGGCCTGGCCCGGAAAGGGGCGCGGGGGAACTGCGCGACCAGCCACGACCGGCCCGCGGATACAGTACGGCCTCCCCGCGGAGCGCTCAGTACTGCTCGGTCTCGACGAACCCGGCGTCCGCGTCGTCGTCGGCGCCGAAGGCGTCCGCGGCGGCGGTCGGGTCGAATCCGGGCGGGCTGTCCTTGAGGGCCAGGCCCATGCCGGCCAGCTTCGCCTTGACCTCGTCGATGGACTTCGCACCGAAGTTGCGGATGTCCAGCAGGTCGGCCTCGGAACGAGCGACGAGCTCACCCACGGAGTGGATGCCCTCACGCTTGAGGCAGTTGTACGACCGAACGGTGAGCTCGAGCTCCTCGATCGGCAGCGCCAGATCGGCGGCCAGCGCGGCGTCCGTCGGGGACGGACCCATGTCGATGCCCTCGGCGTCGATGTTCAGCTCGCGAGCGAGACCGAACAGCTCGACCAGCGTCTTACCGGCGGAGGCCATGGCGTCACGCGGACGCATCGCCTGCTTGGTCTCGACGTCGACGATCAGCTTGTCGAAGTCGGTGCGCTGCTCGACACGCGTGGCCTCGACCTTGTACGTGACCTTCAGCACCGGCGAGTAGATGGAGTCGACCGGGATACGGCCGATCTCCTGGCCCGCCTGCTTGTTCTGCACGGCGGAGACGTAGCCGCGACCGCGCTCGACGGTCAGCTCCATCTCCAGCTTGCCCTTGCCGTTGAGCGTGGCGAGGACGAGGTCGGGGTTGTGCACCTCGACACCGGCCGGGGGCGCGATGTCGGCGGCGGTGACCAGACCCGGGCCCTGCTTGCGCAGGTACATCACGACCGGCTCGTCGTGCTCCGAGGAGACGACCAGCTGCTTGATGTTGAGGATCAGGTCGGTGACGTCCTCCTTGACGCCCGGCACGGTGGTGAACTCGTGCAGGACACCGTCGATCCGGATCGAGGTGACGGCGGCACCCGGGATCGAGGAGAGGAGCGTGCGGCGGAGGGAGTTGCCGAGGGTGTAGCCGAAGCCCGGCTCCAGCGGCTCGATCACGAACCGGGAGCGGAATTCGTCGACGACCTCTTCGGTCAACGAGGGACGCTGAGCGATCAGCATGTGTGGATCAGATCCTTCTTTCGTGGACGCCCGCTATTTGACGCCCGACGGAAACCTCGCCCGGTGAAAAGCGCGGGTACTGCAAGGGTACGGGCGGCACGACCCGAAGGAGCCGTACCGCCCGGAAAGCCCTGGAGAAGCGAGGTCAGACGCGACGACGCTTCGGCGGACGGCAGCCGTTGTGCGGGGTCGGGGTGACGTCCTGGATGGAGCCGACCTCGAGGCCCGTGGCCTGCAGGGAGCGGATCGCGGTCTCACGACCGGAACCCGGGCCCTTCACGAACACGTCGACCTTGCGCATGCCGTGCTCCTGAGCGCGGCGGGCAGCCGACTCGGCGGCCATCTGCGCGGCGAACGGCGTGGACTTCCGGGAGCCCTTGAAGCCGACGTGGCCGGCGGAGGCCCAGGAGATCACGTTGCCCGACGGGTCCGTGATGGAGACGATCGTGTTGTTGAACGTGCTCTTGATGTGCGCGTGGCCGTGAGCGACGTTCTTCTTTTCCTTGCGGCGCACCTTCTTGGCAGCGCCCTGACGACCCTTGGGGGGCATCTACTAACTCCTACGGGAGGTGGTCGGTCCTACAGCGAAGACCGTGGACAGAGGTCCGCTGCGGACTACTTCTTGCCCGGCTTCTTCTTGCCGGCGATGGCGCGACGCGGGCCCTTGCGGGTACGAGCGTTGGTGCTGGTGCGCTGACCGCGGACGGGCAGACCGCGACGGTGACGCAGACCCTGGTAGCAACCGATCTCGACCTTGCGGCGGATGTCGGCCTGGATCTCGCGACGGAGGTCACCCTCGGTCTTGATGTTGTTGTCGACGTACTCGCGGATCGCGACGAGCTGCTCCTCGGAGAGGTCGCGGACGCGGGTGTTCGGGTCGACGCCGGTCGCTGCCAGCGTCTCCTTCGAGAGGGTCCGGCCGATGCCGAACACGTAGGTGAGGGCGACCTCCACGCGCTTTTCGCGCGGGATGTCAACACCGGAAACGCGTGCCATTCAATGGCTCCTGGTGATCTTCGGAGGTCTTCCACAGGACCGGTTCCCAGCCGCCGTATCAGGTACGAACTGGGTCCCCGGCCTCCGAGCCGGGGGTGTCAGGCGAACGCACGAGGGATGCCTGGGTCCTGCGTATGAACAATTCAGCTCGCGTCGCGCGAAACTCTGCGATTCAAGTGCAGAGGGTGCGATCCGTGTGCGATCAGCCCTGGCGCTGCTTGTGGCGCGGGTTCTCGCAGATGATCATGACCCGGCCGTGACGGCGGATCACCCTGCACTTGTCGCAGATCTTCTTGACGCTCGGCTTGACCTTCATGGGATGTGAGGTTCTCCGGGTCAGTTGCCGGCGGCCCCGTGCACAGAGAGGGCACAAGGCGTGGGCAAGATCTACTTGTACCGGTAGACGATCCGGCCACGCGTCAGGTCGTACGGAGACAGCTCCACCACGACCCGGTCGTCAGGGAGGATGCGGATGTAGTGCATACGCATCTTGCCGCTGATGTGTGCCAGGACCTGGTGGCCGTTCTGGAGCTCGACCTTGAACATGGCGTTCGGAAGAGACTCGACGACAGTGCCCTCGATCTCGATGGCACCTTGCTTCTTGGCCACGCTTCGCCCTTCGAATCGACTACCTTGATCGACTCCAGCGTGCACCGTTTGTAAGCATGCGGACATGCGGGTGCACCAGAGCCGACGAGTCAGTCTACGTCAGCACACCCGAAAAGGCGAAACGAGGAAGTCTGCCCTACGGGGGAGATCGTCATGCAAAGGGGGCGCAACTCAGGTCGGCAGACCTGGCGCGGCTCAGCCCAGCGGATCCGGCGCCGCCGTCACGCCGTACTCGGCCAGCTTGGCCTTGCCGGCGTCGGGGGCGGTCAGGACCAGAGGGCCCTCTTCCGTCAGGGCGACGGAATGCTCCCAGTGGGAGGACCAGGTGCCGTCGGTCGTGATGACCGTCCAGTCGTCGGAGAGGACCTCGGTCTTCGGTGTGCCGAGGGACACCATCGGCTCGATCGCCAGGCAGAAGCCGGGAACCAGCTTGGGGCCCTTGCCGCGGCGCTTCTCGACGTAGTTCAGCAGGTGCGGGTCCATGTGCATCTCGGTGCCGATGCCGTGGCCGCCGTAGTCCTCGATGATCCCGTAGCGGCCGCCGCCGGGCTTGGGCTGGCGGCGGATGTACGTCTCGATCGCGCGGGAGATGTCGACGAGCCGGTTGCCGAGCTTCATCGCGGCGATGCCTGCCCACATCGACTCTTCGGTCACCCGGGACAGCTCGACCAGCTCCGGGGCGTGACCGGAACCCACGAACGCCGTGTACGCGGCGTCGCCGTGCCAGCCGTCGACGATCGCGCCGCAGTCGATGGAGATGATGTCGCCGTCCTTCAGCACGACGTCATCCGAAGGGATGCCATGGACGACGACCTCGTTGACGGAGGTGCAGATCGTCGCGGGGAAGCCGCCGTAGCCGAGGAAGTTCGGCTTGGCGCCGTGCTCGGCGAGCACCTTGCGCGCGACATCGTCCAGGTCCTTGGTCGTGGCGCCCGGCACCGCCGCCTCGCGGGTGGCCTGATGGATGGCGGCGACGACCAGGCCCGCCGCACGCATCTTCGCGATCTGCTCGGGCGTCTTGATCTGCACCATGGGGGGCCTGCGCTCTCCGTCACTCACGTCAACCGGTTACCAACACAACAGTACGGCCGTGACGCCCCCCAGGGCGCCACGGCCGACAGCGGACCGACGACTACTGGCCGTCGTCCTCACGCTTCAGCGCACCGAGCGCCCGCTGCGTGACCTCGTCCACCGGACCCATGGCCGAGATCGTCACGACCAGGCCCTGGGACTTGTAGTAGTCGATGATCGGCTCGGTCTGCGTGTGGTAGACCTCAAGCCGCGTGCGCACCGTCTCCTCGGTGTCGTCGTCCCGCTGGTACAGCTCGCCGCCGCAGACGTCGCAGACGCCTTCCTTGGCCGGCTTCTTGTACGACACATGGAAGACGTGCGCCGAGTCGTTGCGGCAGATGCGACGGCCGGCGATGCGCTTCACGACCTCGTCCTCGGGGGCTTCGAGGTCGAGTACCGCGTCCAGCTTGATGTTCTCGGTGTTCAGCAGTTCGTCCAGCGCCTCGGCCTGCGAGACATTGCGCGGGAAGCCGTCCAGCAGGAAGCCGTTCTCGGCGTCCGGCTGCTCCATGCGGTCCTTCGCCATCGCGATGGTGACCTCGTCGGGGACGAGGTTACCGGCGTCCATGTAGGACTTCGCGAGCTTCCCGAGCTCCGTCTGCCGGCTGATGTTGGCGCGGAAGAGGTCGCCCGTGGAGATGTGCGGGACGCGCAGGCGCTCGGCAAGGCGGGTGGCCTGCGTACCCTTTCCGGCACCCGGCGGCCCGACGAGGACGATTCGCATCAGCGGAGGAACCCTTCGTAATTGCGCTGCTGGAGCTGGCTCTCGATCTGCTTCACCGTCTCGAGACCCACACCCACGATGATCAGGATGCTGGTCCCACCGAACGGGAAGTTCTGGCTTGCCCCGAAGCCCACCAACGCCATCGTCGGCACGAGAGCGATCAGTCCCAAGTACAGCGAACCCGGCCAGGTGATCCGGTTGAGCACGTAGGAGAGGTACTCAGCGGTCGGTCGGCCAGCCCGGATGCCCGGGATGAAGCCACCATACTTCTTCATGTTGTCGGCGACTTCCTCGGGGTTGAAGGAGATCGCCACATAGAAGAACGCGAAGAAAACGATGAGCAAGAAGTACGAAGTGATGTAAATCGGGTGGTCGCCCTTCACCAGGTTCTGCTGAACCCAGGTCTTCCATCCCGAGTTACCCCCGGCGAACTGCGCGATCAGCGCCGGAATGTAGAGCAGCGACGAGGCGAAGATGACGGGAATCACACCCGCCTGGTTCACCTTCAGCGGGATGTAGGTCGACGTACCGCCGTAGGAACGGCGGCCGATCATCCGCTTCGCGTACTGGACCGGAATACGGCGCTGGGCCTGCTCCACGAAGACCACGAGTCCGACCATGACCAGGCCGACCAGGATCACCGTGCCGAACTCGATCCAGCCGCCGGCCAGGTTGCCCGACTTCTTGATCGACCACAGGGCGGACGGGAAGGTCGCGGCGATCGAGATGAACATCAGGATCGACATGCCGTTGCCGATACCGCGGTCGGTGACCAGCTCACCCAGCCACATCACGACGGCCGTACCGGCGGTCATGCAGATGACCATGGTGATGGTGGAGAAGATGGCCCGGTCGGGAACGATCTGCGACGCGACGGTGCAGCCGTTGAACAGGGCGCCGCTGCGGGCGGTGGCCACCAGACCGGTGCCCTGCAGGATGGCCAGGGCGATGGTCAGGTACCGGGTGTACTGGGTGATCTTGGCCGTGCCGGCCTGGCCCTCCTTCTTGAGGGCCTCCAGGCGCGGGATCACCACGGTCAGCAGCTGCAGGATGATGCTCGCCGTGATGTACGGCATGATGCCCAGCGCGAAGACCGTGATCTGCAGCAGCGCACCGCCGCTGAACATGTTGACCAGACCGAAGAGGCCCTGGTTGCCGGACGCCTCGTCCACACACTGTTGGACGGACTTGTAGTCCACGCCGGGAATCGGGATGTGGGTACCGACCCGGTAGACCACGATGATGCCGAGCGTGAAGAGCAGCTTCTTGCGCAGGTCGGGCGTCTTGAACGCCCGGGCGAACGCGGTGAGCACGGTGCCTCCTGCGACCCCCGCGCAACTGCGTCGAAGGGCGGTCTTGAGGTTCGACGAATACGAAAAAGAACAGTGGACGCTACCTTACCGGCGACACTGCTCCCCTAGGAACGACCAACCGGGGATACCCCAATTGTGGGGTATCCCCGGTTGACGCGTTACGCGTTACGTCATCGGGCTCAGATGAGCTCGGTGACCGTACCGCCGGCGGCGGTGATCTTCTCCTTGGCGGAGCCGGAGACGGCGTCGACCGTCACCTGCAGCGCCACGGAGATCTCGCCCTGGCCGAGGACCTTGACGAGGCTGTTCTTGCGCACGGCACCCTTGGCCACGAGGGACTCGACAGTGACCTCGCCACCCTCGGGGTAGAGCGCGGCCAGCTTGTCGAGGTTCACGACCTGGTACTCGGTCTTGAACGGGTTCTTGAAGCCCTTGAGCTTCGGGAGACGCATGTGGAGGGGCATCTGCCCACCCTCGAAGCGCTCCGGAACCTGGTAGCGGGCCTTGGTGCCCTTGGTACCACGACCGGCCGTCTTACCCTTCGACGCCTCACCACGACCGACACGGGTCTTGGCGGTCTTGGCGCCCGGGGCGGGACGGAGGTTGTGGATCTTGAGCGGGTTGTTCTCCGCCATGATCAGTCGACCTCCTCGACCGTCACGAGGTGGCGGACGGTGTGCACCATTCCGCGGAACTCGGGGCGGTCCTCCTTGACGACCTGCGTGTTGATGCCCTTGAGACCAAGGGACCGCAGGGTGTCACGGTGGTTCTGCTTGCTGCCGATGTAGGACTTGACCTGCGTGATCTTGAGCTGCGCCATGATTACGCACCCGCCCCGGCACGCGCACGCAGCAGAGCCGCGGGGGCGACGTCCTCGAGCGGCAGACCACGGCGGGCCGCGATCTCCTCGGGACGCTGCAGACCCTTCAGGGCCGCCACGGTCGCGTGCACGATGTTGATGGCGTTGTCGGAGCCCAGGGACTTCGACAGGATGTCGTGAACGCCGGCGCACTCGAGCACGGCACGCACGGGACCACCGGCGATAACACCGGTACCCGGCGAAGCCGGCTTGAGCAGCACGACGCCGGCAGCCTTCTCACCCTGGATCGGGTGGGGGATGGTGCCCTGGATACGGGGGACCTTGAAGAAGTGCTTCTTGGCCTCCTCTACACCCTTGGCGATGGCGGCCGGCACCTCCTTGGCCTTGCCGTAACCGACACCCACGGTGCCGTCACCGTCGCCCACCACGACCAGCGCGGTGAAGCTGAAGCGACGACCACCCTTCACAACCTTGGCGACACGGTTGATCGCGACGACGCGCTCGACGTACGCGGTCTTCTCGGCGGCAGCAGCGCCGCCGTCACGGCCCTTCCGGTCCCGCCGCTCGCCGCCACCGGCACCGCTTCCGCGGCGCTGGGGTCCAGCCATTGGATTACCTCTCTCTTTCCGCTAGCTACAAGCGGCTCAGAACTTGAGCCCGGCCTCGCGGGCGGCGTCCGCCAGGGCAGCGATGCGCCCGGCGTACTGGTTGCCACCACGGTCGAATACGACGGCCTCGACACCGGCGGCCTTGGCACGCTCGGCAACCAGGGCGCCGACCTGCTTGGCCAGGGCCGACTTGTCGCCCTCGGCACCGCGGATCGAGCTGTCCAGGGTGGACGCCGACGCGAGGGTGTGGCCCTTCAGGTCGTCGATCACCTGCGCCACGATGTGACGGTTGGAGCGGGTCACGACCAGGCGGGGACGCTCCGCAGTACCGGAGACGTTCTTGCGGATCCGAAGGTGACGACGCTTGATAGCAGCACGCTTGTAAGCGTCGCCCTTGAGAATCTTCTGTCCGTATGCCATGGCTTACTTACCCGCCTTTCCGACCTTGCGGCGGATGACTTCGCCCTCGTACTTGACGCCCTTGGCCTTGTACGGGTCGGGCTTGCGCAGCTTGCGGATGTTGGCCGCAACCTCGCCGACCTTCTGCTTGTCGATGCCCTCGACCGAGAAACGGGTCGGGGTCTCCACCTTGAAGGAGATGCCCTCGGGGGCCTCGACGGTGATCGGGTGGCTGTAGCCCAGCGCGAACTCGAGGTTCGAACCCTTGGCGGTCACTCGGTAACCGACACCGCTGATCTCGAGCTTCTTGACGTATCCCTGGGTCACACCGGTGATCATGTTCGCCACCAGCGTGCGGGACAGGCCGTGCAGGGCCTTGCTCTGCCGCTCGTCGTTCGGGCGGAGCACCTGGAGGGTGCCGTCCTCGCCCTTAGCGATGTCGATCGGCGCGACGATGGTGTGGGTCAGCTCGCCCTTGGGGCCCTTGACCTTGACCGTACGGCCGTCGATGGTGACGTCCACGCCGGCGGGAACCGGGATGGGGAGCTTGCCGATACGCGACATAGCTGTTTCCTCCGTTCCCTTCCGTTACCAGACGTAGGCGAGGACTTCCCCACCCACGCCCTTCTTCTGCGCCTGCTTGTCGGTCAGCAGGCCGTGAGACGTGGAGATGATCGCCACGCCGAGGCCGCCGAGCACCTTCGGCAGGTTGGTGGACTTCGCGTAGACCCGGAGGCCGGGCTTCGAGATCCGCTTGATGCCCGCGATGGAGCGCTCACGGTTCGGGCCGAACTTCAGGTCGAGCACGAGGTTCTTGCCGACCTCGGCGTCCTCGACCTTCCAGCCGGTGATGAAGCCCTCCTGCTGGAGGATCTCCGCGATGTGAGACTTGATCTTGGAGTGCGGCATCGACACGGAGTCGTGGTAAGCCGCGTTCGCGTTCCGCAGACGCGTCAGCATGTCTGCGATCGGATCAGTCATGGTCATGAATTGGCCTGTGGCCTTTCTCGCCGGGGTTTCCTATATGCGCCATCCCTCTCCCCATACATGGACGGGACGGGTGCGGTGCGGGGACCTACGGCGTAGTAAGTCGTTCAGGGCGGCAGAGGCCCAACCCTCCTAGCCTAAGCCATGAGAGCTCGGGCCTCTGCCGTCCCGGTTGCTTACCGAGAGGTCCAGGTATCCCTAACTACGGGATTACCAGGAGCTCTTGGTCACGCCCGGCAGCTCGCCACGGTGAGCCATCTCACGAAGGCACACGCGGCAGAGGCCGAACTTGCGGTACACGGAGTGCGGGCGGCCGCAGCGCTGGCAACGGGTGTAGCCACGCACACCGAACTTGGGCTTGCGAGCAGCCTTCGCGATGAGAGCCTTCTTCGCCATCTCGCTCACGCCTCCTTGAACGGGAAGCCGAGGTGACGGAGGAGCGCGCGGCCCTCTTCGTCGTTGGTCGCCGTGGTGACCACGGTGATGTCCATACCCCGGACACGGTCGATCTTGTCCTGGTCGATCTCGTGGAACATGACCTGCTCCGTGAGACCGAAGGTGTAGTTGCCACGGCCGTCGAACTGCTTGGGGGACAGGCCGCGGAAGTCGCGGATGCGCGGCAGCGCGAGCGACAGGGTGCGGTCCAGGAACTCCCACATGCGGTCGCCACGGAGCGTGACGTGGGCACCGATCGGCTGACCCTCACGCAGCTTGAACTGCGCGATGGACTTGCGGGCCTTGGTGACGGCCGGCTTCTGACCGGTGATCGTGGTGAGGTCGCGAATGGCGCCCTCGATCAGCTTCGAGTCGCGGGCGGCGTCGCCCACACCCATGTTGACCACGATCTTGACGAGGCCCGGAACCTGCATGACGTTCTCGTACTTGAACTCGTCACGCAGCTTGCCGATGATCTCCTCGCGGTACTTCGTCTTGAGACGCGGAGTCACGGTGGTCGTCATCAGATGTCCTCACCCGTCCGCTTGGCAACGCGGATCTTGTTGCCCTCGTCGTCGAAGCGGTAGCCGACGCGGGTCGGGACCTTCTGGCCTTCCTTCTCCACGACCAGCATGACGTTGCTGACGTGGATGGGGGCCTCGGTGGTCACGATGCCGCCGGCCTGCGAACCGCCGGCGGTGGGGCCGGCCTTCGTGTGCTTCTTGACCCGGTTGACACCCTCGACCAGGACGCGCTCGTCGCGCGGGTAAGCGGCAATGACCTTGCCCTGCTTGCCCTTGTCCTTACCGGTGATGACCTGGACCAGGTCGCCCTTCTTGATCTTCATGCTCACAGCACCTCCGGCGCGAGGGAGATGATCTTCATGAACTTCTTCTCGCGCAGCTCACGGCCCACCGGGCCGAAGATACGGGTGCCGCGGGGGTCGCCGTCGTTCTTCAGAATGACGGCGGCGTTCTCGTCGAAGCGGATGTACGAGCCGTCCGGACGGCGGCGCTCCTTGACGGTGCGAACGATGACCGCCTTGACGACGTCACCCTTCTTCACGTTGCCACCGGGGATCGCGTCCTTGACGGTGGCGACGATGACGTCACCGATGCCCGCGTAGCGGCGACCGGAGCCACCGAGCACACGGATGCAAAGGATTTCCTTCGCACCAGTGTTGTCGGCGACACGCAGTCGCGACTCCTGCTGGATCACGTCTATCTCCTGGATGTCTGCCGGTTCCCGGGGAGAAGCGTGAATGACTCACGCTTCTCCCCGAGCCTGGCGGAACGGTGCGTAGGGGGTCCCCCTACGAGGGATTACTTGGCCTTCTCGAGGATCTCGACGACGCGCCAGCGCTTCGTCGCGGACAGCGGCCGGGTCTCCATGAGGAGGACGCGGTCGCCGACGCCCGCAGCGTTCTGCTCGTCGTGGGCCTTGAGCTTGTTCGTACGGCGGATGACCTTGCCGTACAGCGCGTGCTTGACACGGTCCTCGACGGCGACGACGACGGTCTTGTCCATCTTGTCGCTGACGACCAGACCCTCACGGGTCTTGCGGAATCCGCGTGCCTCGGTGTTCTCAGTCACGTTGCTCTCGCTCATCAGGCGCTCTCCACCGTCTCGATGCCCAGCTCGCGCTCACGCATCAGGGTGTAGATCCGCGCGATGTCCTTACGGACGGCCTTCAGCCGGCCGTGGTTCTCGAGCTGACCCGTCGCCGCCTGGAAGCGGAGGTTGAACAGCTCTTCCTTGGCCTCGCGGAGCTTGTTCAGAAGCTCCTCGTTGCCCAGCTCGCGCAGCTCGGACGCCTTGGTACCGGCCGACATCACGCTTCACCTGCCTCGCGCTTGACGATCCGGCACTTCATCGGCAGCTTGTGGGCCGCACGAGTCAGCGCCTCACGGGCGATCTTCTCGTTGGGGTACGACAGCTCGAACATCACACGTCCGGGCTTGACGTTCGCGATCCACCACTCCGGAGAACCCTTACCGGAACCCATGCGGGTCTCGGCAGGCTTCTTGGTGAGGGGACGGTCCGGGTAGATGTTGATCCAGACCTTGCCGCCACGCTTGATGTGACGGGTCATCGCGATACGGGCCGCCTCGATCTGGCGGTTCGTCACGTAGGCCGGGGTCAGCGCCTGGATGCCGTATTCGCCGAACGCAACCTGCGTTCCACCCTTGGACATACCGTTGCGCTTCGGGTGGTGCTGCTTGCGGTGCTTGACCCTACGGGGGATCAGCATTTCGGTCAGGCCTCCGTTCCGGTGCTCTCAGCCGGAGCGGACGCGGGAGCCTCGGCCTTGGGGGCCTCGGCGCCGGCAGCCTGCTGCGGCTTGCGACCGCGCCCGCCACGCTCGCCACCACGGCCACCACGGGCCGGGCGGTCGGCGCCGCCACGGGCCGGGCGGTTACCCGCACGGGCCGCAGCGTTCTCGGCGCGGACCTCGGCGATGTTCTTCACGTCGCCCTTGTAGATCCAGACCTTCACGCCGATGCGGCCGAAGGTCGTCTTGGCCTCGAAGAAGCCGTAGTCCACGTTCGCGCGGAGCGTGTGCAGGGGCACACGGCCCTCGCGGTAGAACTCCGAGCGGGACATCTCGGCGCCACCGAGGCGGCCACCGCACTGGATCTTGATGCCCTTGGCGCCGGCCTTCATCGCCGACTGCATGCTCTTACGCATGGCGCGGCGGAAGGAGACGCGGGAGGAGAGCTGCTCGGCGACGGCCTGGGCAACCAGCTGAGCGTCGGTCTCGGGGTTCTTGACCTCGAGGATGTTCAGCTGGACCTGCTTGCCCGTGAGCTTCTCGAGGTCACCGCGGATGCGGTCGGCCTCGGCGCCACGGCGGCCGATGACGATGCCCGGACGAGCGGTGTGGATGTCCACACGCACGCGGTCACGGGTGCGCTCGATCTCCACCTTCGAGATGCCGGCGCGCTCCATGCCGGACGTCATCATCCGACGGATGGCGACGTCTTCCTTGACGTAGTCCTTGTACAGCTTGTCGGCGTACCAACGCGACTTGAAGTCGGTCGTGACACCGAGCCGGAACCCGTGCGGGTTTACCTTCTGGCCCATTACCGGGTTCCTTCCTTGCTGCTGACGACCACGGTGATGTGGCTGGTCCGCTTGCGGATCCGGTAGGCGCGGCCCTGGGCACGCGGCCGGAACCGCTTCAGGGTCGGGCCCTCGTCGACGTAGGCCTCGGAGATGAAGAGGCTGTCGGCGTCGGTGTGGTCGTAGTTGTGCGCGGCGTTGGCGATGGCGCTGTCGAGCACCTTGCCCACCGGCACCGAGGCGGCCTGCGGAGCGAATCGCAGGACCGCCTGGGCCTCCGTGGCGTCCATGCCACGGATGAGGTCCACCACGCGGCGGGCCTTCATGGGCGTGACGCGGATGTACCGCGCCTGGGCCCTGGCTTCCATGGTTGTCCCTTCAGTTACTTACGTGTCTGAATGCGATCCGCTACTAGCGGCGCTTCGACTTCCGGTCTTCCTTGACGTGACCCCGGAAGGTGCGCGTCGGCGAGAACTCGCCGAGCTTGTGGCCGACCATCGCCTCGGTGACGAACACCGGGATGTGGGTCTTGCCGTTGTGCACCGCGATCGTGTGACCCAGCATCGCCGGGACGATCATGGAGCGACGGGACCAGGTCTTGATGACGTTCTTGGTGCCGGCTTCGTTCTGCGTGTCCACCTTCTTGATCAGGTGGTCGTCGACGAAGGGCCCCTTCTTGAGACTACGCGGCATCTAAACCCGCTCCTAGCGCTTCTTGTTCGTCTTGCGGCGGCGGACGATGTACTTGTTCGAAGCCTTCTTAGGCGAACGAGTACGACCTTCCTTCTGACCCCAGGGGCTGACCGGGTGGCGACCACCGGAGGTCTTGCCCTCACCACCACCGTGGGGGTGGTCAACCGGGTTCATCGCCACACCGCGAACGGTCGGGCGGACGCCCAGCCAGCGCTTACGGCCGGCCTTGCCCCAGTTGATGTTGCTCTGCTCGGCGTTGCCGACCTCACCGACGGTGGCGCGGCAGCGCACGTCGACCAGGCGGATCTCACCGGAGGGCATGCGCAGGTGGGCCATCTGGCCCTCCTTCGCGAGCAGCTGCACGGAGGCACCGGCGGAGCGGGCGAACTTGGCGCCGCCGCCCGGACGAAGCTCCACGGAGTGGATCGTCGTACCGACGGGGATGTTGCGCAGCGCCAGGTTGTTACCGGGCTTGATGTCGGCACCGGGGCCGTTCTCGATCCGGTCACCCTGGTTCAGCCCACGCGGGGCCAGGATGTAGCGCTTCTCGCCGTCCGCGTAGTGGAGCAGCGCGATGCGCGCGGTGCGGTTCGGGTCGTACTCGATGTGCGCGACCTTCGCCGGCACGCCGTCCTTGTCGTGACGACGGAAGTCGATCACTCGGTAGGCGCGCTTGTGGCCACCGCCCTGGTGGCGGACGGTCACACGACCGGCGTTGTTACGGCCGCCCTTGCTGTGCAGCGGGCGGACCAGCGACTTCTCCGGCGTGGACCGCGTGACCTCGACGAAGTCGGCAACGCTGGCGCCACGACGGCCCGGCGTAGTCGGCTTGTACTTGCGGATTCCCATTTCTCAGTCCTCGTCCGATATCGGACGATCCGACCCGCTTACGCGGTCGGACCGCCGAAGATGTCGATACGGTCGCCCTCGGCGAGGGTCACGATCGCCCGCTTGCTGCCGGCACGCTGACCGAAGCCGGTCTTGGTGCGCTTGCGCTTGCCCTGGCGGTTGATCGTGTTGACCCCGGTGACCTTGACCGAGAAGACCGCCTGGACGGCCTGCTTGATCTGGGTCTTGTTGGCGCCCGGGGCGACGATGAACGTGTACTTGTTCTCGTCGAGGAGCGCGTAGCTCTTCTCGGAGACGACCGGCTTGAGCAGCACGTCACGGGGGTCCGTGAAGGACTTGCTCAGCGGGGTCTCGACGGTGTTCTTGCCCTCGGCGGCGTGACGACGCGCCTTGGCGACGCGCGCGGCCTTGGCGGCCTTGGCCGCCTTCGAGGCGATAGCGGGGTGACGGATAGCCATCAGGCCTCGCTCCCTTCGGTGTCATTGGCCTTCGGGCCGGACACGAAGGACTCGAACGCGGACTGGGTGAAGACCACGTCGTCCGAGACGAGAACGTCGTACGTGTTCAGCTGGCCCGGCTCCAGGATGTGGACCTGGGGCAGGTTGCGGGCGGACAGCCACGCGGCCTCGTCGGCGCGGTCGACGACCAGGAGCAGGTTCTTGCGCTCCGAGATCTTGCCGAACAGCGACTTGGCGGCCTTCGTGGACGGGTTCGCGCCCTCGACCACGCCGGAGACGACGTGGATGCGGTTGTGGCGGGCCCGGTCGGTGAGGGCGTGGCGCAGGGCCGCGGCCTTCATCTTCTTCGGGGTCCGCTGCGAGTAGTCACGCGGCACGGGACCGTGCACGACGCCACCACCGGCGAACTGCGGCGCGCGGGTCGAACCCTGACGGGCGCGACCGGTGCCCTTCTGGCGGTACGGCTTCCTGCCACCGCCGCGGACCTCGCCACGCGTCTTCGTCTTGTGGGTGCCCTGGCGGGCAGCGGCCAGCTGCGCGACGACGACCTGGTGGATCAGCGGGATGCTGATCTTTTCCACGTCGAAGATCTCCGCGGGGAGCTCGACGGAACCGGCCTTGTCGCCCGCCGGCGAAAGGATGTCAACAGTGCTCATCGGTTACCTCAGGCCCCCTTGGCCGCGGTGCGGACCAGGACGAGGCCGCCGTTCGGACCGGGAACCGCGCCCTTGATGAGCAGCAGACCCTTCTCCGCGTCAACGGCGTGGACGGTCAGGTTCTGGGTGGTGACCCGCTCGTTGCCCATACGACCCGCCATGCGCAGGCCCTTGAACACACGGCCCGGGGTGGCGCAGCCACCGATGGAACCGGGCGAGCGGTGCTTGCGCTGGGTGCCGTGACCGGCGCCGAGGCCACCGAAGTTGTGGCGCTTCATGACACCGGCGAAGCCCTTGCCCTTGCTCTTGCCGGTGACGTCGACCTTCACGCCGGCCTCGAACACCTCAGCGGTGATCTCCTGGCCGAGGGTGTACTCGGAGGCGTCGGCCGTCCGGATCTCGACGAGGTGGCGACGGGGGGTGACGTCGGCCTTGGCGAAGTGACCCTTGAGGGGCTTGTTCACCTTGCGCGGGTCGATCTCGCCGAAGGCGATCTGGACCGACTCGTAGCCGTCGACGTCGTTGGTACGGACCTGGGTGACGACGTTGGGGCTGGCCTTGACGACGGTGACCGGAACAACACGGTTGTTCTCGTCCCACACCTGCGTCATGCCGAGCTTCTCGCCCAGGATGCCCTTGATCTGCTTAGCCATTCTCAGCCCACCAGCCTCAGAGCTTGATCTCGATGTCGACACCGGCCGGGAGGTCGAGTCGCATCAGAGAGTCAACGGTCTTGGGGGTCGGGTCGAGGATGTCGATCAGGCGCTTGTGCGTGCGCATCTCGAAGTGCTCGCGCGAGTCCTTGTACTTGTGCGGCGACTTGATGACGCAGTACACGTTCTTCTCAGTGGGCAGCGGCACCGGGCCCGCGACCGACGCACCAGTGCGCGTCACCGTCTCGACGATCTTCTTCGCCGAAGAGTCGATGACTTCGTGGTCGTAGGCCTTGAGCCGGATGCGGATCTTCTGTCCCGCCATGGCTACTCAGTAGTCCTGTCTCTCTACAGCTCTGGAACCTGGTGTCCCTTCGACTCTGTCCGACCCACGCGGTCGGGCGTGTCGCACTCCCGCTGACACAGATGTCCCTTGTTCGAACATCCCTTGCCTGGGGAAGAGGTTCACCGGGTGCCTGGCCAGTGCCGCACCACACTTCCCGGAAGATTCCCGTACGTCCGCCCCAGCGCTGCCCGAGGGCAGTTAGGGCGACGAGTACTGTGGGACTCGCTTCCGGTCCTCCCGGCGGGAGGCGCGCAGCATCAACACTCGACCGAGCAACTCCGACAGTCTGCCATATGGGGCAGGCCGGACGCCAATCGAGCGGAAGAGATTACCCCGGGGGTGACGCAGGTCAAACCCGGGGCGCCCGCCACCCTCAGTCCCGAGTGGCGTAGGTCACGAAATCCGCCCACGCGCTCTCCGTGAGCGCGAGCCGGGGACCGGCGGTGTGCTTGGAGTCACGCACGTGCACGGCGCCGGGAGCGTGGGCGACCTCGACGCAGGAGTTGCCGTCGGTACCACCGCTGTAGCTGCTCTTGAACCAGACCAGCTCGGCGGTGTCCCCGGCCGTGGTCTTGCGGATCATGTCTCTCCCAGCAGGTGCTCGATGAAGGCCAGCGACTCCCGGGGCGAGAGCGCCTGAGCCCGGATGGTGCCATACCGCAGCTCAAGGATGCGCAGGTGTTTGGGATCATGCGTCGGCCGGCCGTTGAACGCGCCGTCGGAGCGGCCCACCGCCGTCCCGTCCGGGAACTTGAGCAGCTCGATCCTGCCGTCCAACCCTGGATGGGCCTCGGTGTTCGTAGGCATCACCTGGAGCGTGACATTGCGCAACTGCCCCACCTCCAGCAGACGTTCGAGCTGCCGTCGCCAGGCCATTGTGCCCCCGACCTGCCGACGTAGTGGCGCCTCTTCCAAAACGAAGTGGATCGAGGATGCCGGATCCCGCTCGAAAACCGACTGCCGCGCCAGCCGAGCCGCCACCATGCGCTCGACGTCGTCCGGTGAGTACGGCGGCTGGGCCGCGCCGATCACGGCTCGTGCATGGTCCGGCGTCTGGAGCAACCCGGCGATGATGTTGCACTCATACACCCCGATCTCCACCGCCTGCGCTTCCAGCTTCGCCAGCTCCCGCACCCGCTTCGGATAGCGGACCTTCTTCACGTCCTCCCACGTCGCCGCGATGAGCCCGCCGGCGTTCAGCACCTGGTCGGCCGCGACCAGGTAGTCCTGGCGGGGAATCCGCTTCCCGGACTCGATCTTGTAGACCATGTCCTCGCTGTAGCCGATGAGCCTGCCGAACTCGGCGGCCCGCAGCCCGGCCGCCTCCCGGCGCAGTTTCAGCTGCCGCCCGACCGTGGCGATGACGGCCACGCCCCACTCGTCGTCCGGGTCCACTTCCCAACCCGGCTCGTCCGCCTCGCTCTTGAGCCGTACCGCCTCGCCGTCCACGGACATCCGCGCCCCTCCGTCGTCCCGTTGCCGCGCCGTACGTCGGCGCCCTACCCCTGGCAACCGTGCCGACAGCCAAGACAGCACCGGACAAGCGCCGGACAGTGACCGTACGCAACCGCCCTGTCACTCTCCACGGTAGGCAGAAGCCGCCACGCTGAGTGACGTGAATCAGGAAATCGCCGCCTCCGGCACCGAACTCGCCCACTCCGTCCCCCACTTCAGCGTGCTGCTGTCGTCCACCGCGCGCGGCGCCCGCCTGGCCCGGCTGCTCGCCGAGGCGCAACTGCGCCGCTGGGGGCTGCCGACCGAGCCCGCGAACCACCTCGTGGCCGAGCTGGCGGCCAACGCGGCCACCCACGGCCGCGTCCCCGGGCGCAACTTCCGGCTGACGCTGTTCGTGGTCGGCGGCACCCTGCGCATCGAGGTGACGGACACGCGGGGTGAGCGTCTGCCGGAGGTGCGGTGCCCGGAGGAGAGTGCCGAGTCCGGGCGGGGGCTGCTCCTCGTCGAGGCGCTCGCGGACCGGTGGGGTGTGCGGGAGGAACGCTTCCCGCGCAAGACCGTCTGGGCGGAGATCGGGACGGGGAGCACCGCGTCGCGGCCGGTCACGTTCCGGTGAGCGGCGACGCGGCCCGGCGCGTGGTCAATGCTTTAAAGAACCCTGAGGAAAGTACCGGCCCAACCCGGCCCCACCCCGCCGACTACCCTGCGGACCCCCGTCACCCGCACGAGTGGTCTTCTTCAACTGGACTGGATTTGCAGCCAGTTCGATGGCATATGCTCGCGGCGACCACAACCGAAGACATGCGACGGCCCCCGGCCGGGACTGGCATCCCGATCGAGGGCCTGACCACCGAGGAAGAGAAGAGCTTCCCGATGGGTACCGAGCACTTTAGCGCGCCCCCGTGCGCCCAGCCGCTGAATCAGCGCGGCATCACCCACATCAACACCCCGCACACCACCTGCTTCACGGTCATCGGCAACCACCTCGCGCAGCACCGCGAGCTGTCGCTCACCGCGATCGGTATCGCCACCCACATCCAGTCGCTGCCCGCCGGCGCCCCCGTCGGCATCAAGACGCTCGCCGCCCGCTTCCCGGAGGGCGAGACCCGTATCGCCGCCGCCCTGCGCGAACTGGAGGCCCACGGCTACCTGGCCCGCATCCGCCAGAAGCTCCCGAACGGCCGGATCATCACGCACACGGTGTCGTACAACCGGCCCGCCACCGGCGCGACCCCTCGCCCCGAGACACCGCCGCCGCCACCACCGCGGGCACCCGCTCCCCCGCCGCCTCCGGCACCGGTCCCCGAGCCCGCGCCCGCGCCCGAGGCACCACCGCGGCCCGCGTCACCTCCGCTCCCCGAGCCGCAGGGCCTTGACCTGGACCGTCACCGTGCGGCCACGGCCGTCCTGGCCAGCCTCCACCACCGCGACCCCCGCCTGCTGCTCTCCGAGCGCGCCGTCCACCGCCTCGCCCCGGCCGTCGCCGCCTGGCTCGAACGCGGCGTACGGCCCGAAGCCGTCCACCACGCCCTGACCGCGAACCTCCCACGCGAGTCTTTGCGCAACCCGGCGGCCCTGCTCGCCCACCGCCTGACCGAGCTGCTCCCTCCTCCCGCGCCCCCCGAACCGCCGGCCGCCGGGAACCGCCCCACCGGACGCCTGCCCCTGCACAGCTGTGAGGGGTGCGAACGCGCGATTCGCACCCCTCACCCAGGCACCTACTGCCGCGACTGCCGGGAAGGCCACCCCGGCAGCCGGTCAGCGGCGTGATCACATCACTTCGTGAAGTACCCCGTGATGTCGGCGATCAGGTCTACCGAGCCCCACTGGTTGTAGAAATCCACCTTGCCGTTCACGACCGGGACGATCACCAGGTTCGGGATCGTCAGGCCCGACGTGAAGTTCAGGTTCGACGCCGACGTGCGGGCCGTACCGTCCGGGTAGACCGAGACGAAGCTCGACGACGTCGGGTTCGTCGCCGTCACGTTCAGGACCACCGCCGTCACACCGGACGACGGCACGCCCTGGACGCCGGCCACCGGCAGCGACACCACGCCCTGCGGACCCACCGGAGCCTTCGGGACACCGATGCCGTACCGCGTGTCCATCAGCCGCAGCGGGCCCAGGTTGATGTGCGAGGCGCCCTCGGTGCCGGAGGTGAAGTAGCCGGTGATGTCGGCGATCAGATCGACCGAGCCCCACTGGTTGTAGAAGTCCACCTTGCCGTTGACCACCGGGACGATCACCAGGTTCGGGATCGTCTGGCGGGCGGTGAAGTTCAGGTTCGACGCCGACGTGCGCGCCGTACCGTCCGGGTAGACCGAGACGAAGCTCGACGACGTCGGGTTCGTCGCCGTCACGTTCAGGACCACCGCCGTCACACCGGACGACGGCACACCCTGGACGCCGGCCACCGGCAGCGACACCACGCCCTGAGGACCCACCGGGGCCTTCGGGACACCGATGCCGTACCGCGTGTCCATCAGCCGCAGCGGGCCGTGGCTGACGTGGGTCGAGCCGCTGGTGTCCGTCGCGTAGTAGCCGGTGACGTCGGCGATCAGGTCGACCGAGCCCGCGTGGTTGTAGAACCGCACCTTGCCGTCGATCACCGGCACGGTCACCAGGTTCGGGATGGTCTTCCCGGCGGTGAAGTTGAGGTTCGAAGCGGCCGTGCGGTCGGTGCCGTTCGGGTAGACGGACACATAGCTGGTCGACGTGGGGTTCGTGGCCGTCACGTTCAGGACGACCGCGCCGACGCCGGTGGACGGCACCACGCTGTTGCCGGTGACGTCGAGCACCACCTCACCGCCGGGACCGACCTTGGCCTTCGTCACGCCCGTGCCGTACCGGGTGTCCATCAGGCGGGTCGGGGTGACCGGCTTGAAGGTCTTCGGGCCCGGCACGGTCACGGTGACCGGCGCCGAGGTCGTCACCTTGCCGGAGGTGTGGGTGGCGCGGACGGCCACCGTGTGGTCGCCGTAGCCGGTCAGGGTGAGCGACGCGCTGCGGACATGACCCCAGCTCCAGGTCGCGACCTGATCGTCGACCAGTACCTCGAACTTGTAGATCAGGGCGTTCTGCGTGCTCGTGGACCAGTTGACCGTGGCCGGGCCGGACGTCTGGTAGCCGCTGCCGGCCTTCGTCGCCTGGCCGCCCACCGAGCTGATCGCCAGGTTCTGGACCGTGCCGCTCGCGTAGCCGCGGATCGTGCCGAGCTGCCCGTAGAGCAGGCTGCCGGGGCACTCGGTGGCGTAGGCGTCACGGTGCCCGGAGACGGTCGCGAACGTGTAGTCCTGGCCCTGCGTGAAGGACGTGTTGAAGTAGTTCTTCTGCGTGGCACCGGCGTTCAGCAGCGTCGTACCGGACGGGTCGACGCCGTACTGACCGAGCTTGTACGCGATGAGCCGCGAGGCGGAGACCAGGGACGCGTCCGAGGCGCTCGTCAGGTTGTGGTCACCGAGGAAGGCCACGGCCGTCGACTGGGAGTTCCAGCCGTAGGTGTGGGCCCCGTACACCGGCTGGTCGATACCGCCCTTGCGGCCCTCGAAAAGGGTGCCGCACTTGTCGACCAGGAAGTTGTAGCCGATGTCCTTCCAGCCGCTCCCCTTCACGTGGTACGTGTAGATGCTCCGGATGATCGCGGCGGACTCGGAGCAGTCGTAGGGGTTGGCGTCCGCGGTGTGGTGCACGAACGCGGCCTTGATGGTGTTGCCGTTCGGCAGATACTCCGGCGCTTCGGGGCTGATGCTCTCGTCCGCGCCCCAGCCGGCCCGCGAGACGATCGTCGGCTGCGGGGCCGTGGAGGCCGGGCCGGGCATCGTCGGAGGCGTGGTGTCCTGCGCGAAGGCCGCGGGCTCCGCGGCCAGATCACCCGAGGGCTCGCCCGCCGTGGCCGTGCCCGGGTCGACCAGGTCCAGCCGCAGACCGGCGGGGAGCTTGCCGTTGCGGGCGCCGTCGGTGACGCGGACCTCGGCGCCGTCGGAGGCGTCCACCCACACCGGCTCGGTGGAGCCGCGCGCGCCGGACCGGTTGCCGTCGAGCAGCGCCGGGTACGGCGTCAGGTCCTGCCACGCGGTCCACTCGCCGGTCTCGGCGTTGCGGGCGCGCGCCTGGATCGTGCCCTGGATCTTCGCCCGTGGGTCCGTCCAGGAGACGCCCATGAGGGCGAAACGGTCGGTGTCCCGCTTCGACAGGACCGCCTCGCCATGGCCCTGGTCGCGCAGCGCGAGCAGGTGGACGGCGGTCCGGACCGGGCCGTCCGCCTTCCCCCGCGCGCTGTAGACGCTCGGTCGGCGCCCCTGATCGTCCCCGTTCCCGAAGACCGCTCCGCTCGCGATGGACTGGATACCCACGAGCGCGGCGATCCCGAGGGCGGCTCCGACAGCCGTGCGCCGCGCCCGAGCGGCGGTGGTGCGACGTGCTCGACGTCCCGATCTCAAGTTGTTCCCACCCCAACGGGCCCTGCCGGGCCCTTTGATGAACATGCAACCAATAAGTGGCGGCATGCTACAGGGCGCATGAGAGCGCTTTCGAAGCGGGCGCACAAAAACGAGGGGCCCGTACGACCGAAGTCGTACGGGCCCCTCGCGGAGCTCGCAGCTGAGCTACCGGGTCACAGAACCCTCAAGCAAGCGGAACTTACTTGTTGATCTTGGTGACCTGGCCGGCGCCGACGGTCCGGCCACCCTCACGGATGGCGAACTTCAGGCCCTCCTCCATGGCGACCGGCTGGATCAGCTCGACCTTCATGTCGGTGTTGTCGCCCGGCATGACCATCTCGGTGCCCTCGGGGAGGGTCACGACGCCGGTCACGTCCGTGGTACGGAAGTAGAACTGCGGGCGGTAGTTGTTGAAGAACGGGGTGTGACGGCCACCCTCGTCCTTCGACAGGATGTAGGCCGTGGCCTCGAACTCGGTGTGCGGGGTGACCGAGCCCGGCTTGATGATGACCTGGCCGCGCTCGACGTCCTCGCGCTTGATGCCACGAAGCAGCAGACCGACGTTCTCACCGGCCTGGCCCTCGTCGAGCAGCTTGCGGAACATCTCGATACCGGTGACCGTGGTGGTGGTCTTCTCGGTCTTGATGCCGATGATGTCGACGGTCTCGTTGACCTTCAGGACACCACGCTCGATACGGCCGGTGACGACCGTACCGCGACCGGTGATCGTGAAGACGTCCTCGATCGGCATGAGGAACGGCTTGTCGACGTCGCGCTCCGGCTCCGGGATGGACTCGTCGACGGCCTTCATCAGGTCGAGGACGGTCTTGGTCCACTCGGGGTCGCCCTCGAGCGCCTTCAGCGCGGAGACCTTGACGACCGGCAGGTCGTCGCCCGGGAACTCGTACTCGGAGAGGAGCTCACGGACCTCGAGCTCGACGAGCTCCAGGATCTCCTCGTCGTCCACCATGTCGGCCTTGTTCAGGGCGACGACGATGTACGGCACACCGACCTGGCGGGCCAGGAGCACGTGCTCCTTGGTCTGCGGCATCGGACCGTCGGTCGCGGCGACCACGAGGATCGCGCCGTCCATCTGGGCGGCACCGGTGATCATGTTCTTGATGTAGTCCGCGTGACCCGGGCAGTCGACGTGGGCGTAGTGACGCGCCTCGGTCTGGTACTCGACGTGCGCGATGGAGATGGTGATACCGCGCTGACGCTCCTCGGGCGCCTTGTCGATGTTGTCGAACGCGGTGGCCTCGTTCAGGTCCGGGTACGCGTCGTGCAGCACCTTGGTAATGGCGGCCGTGAGGGTCGTCTTACCGTGGTCGATGTGACCGATGGTGCCGATGTTGACGTGCGGCTTAGTCCGCTCGAACTTCGCCTTCGCCACTGGGGTCCTCCTGGGAGTGGTTCTGGTACGCCTTACTTCATCGGCGCCAGGTGATCTTTGCTGTTAAGTCCCGGAACCCGGGGCAAACACCCACGATCGTGTGCGTTTGCCCCGCGAGGCTCCGGAGTCAAGCCTACGGCGTGTGAACG
Source organism: Streptomyces sp. NPDC049915 (assembly GCF_040656475.1). Lineage (NCBI taxonomy): Bacteria > Bacillati > Actinomycetota > Actinomycetes > Kitasatosporales > Streptomycetaceae > Streptomyces > Streptomyces sp. NPDC049915. Next base: position 22,982 of record NZ_JBFAMH010000011.1, on the reverse strand, counting down.
CGGTGCGTTACTCGCCCTTGGCCTTCGCGATGATCTCCTCGGCGACGTTCCGGGGAACCTCGGCGTAGGAGTCGAACTGCATCGAGTAGCTTGCGCGCCCCGACGTCTTGCTGCGGAGGTCGCCGACGTAGCCGAACATCTCCGACAGGGGCACGAGGCCCTTCACGACACGGGCACCGGCCCGCTCCTCCATGGCCTGGATCTGACCACGGCGGGAGTTGATGTCGCCGATGACCTCACCCATGTAGTCCTCGGGCGTGGTGACCTCGACGGCCATCATCGGCTCGAGCAGCACGGGGCTGGCCTTGCGCGCGGCCTCCTTGAAGGCCTGCGAACCGGCGATCTTGAACGCGAGCTCGGAGGAGTCGACCTCGTGGTAGGCACCGTCGTGGAGGATGACACGGACACCGGTCATCTCGTAGCCGGCGAGGATGCCGAACTGCATGGCCTCCTGCGCACCGGCGTCCACCGAAGGGATGTACTCCTTCGGGATACGGCCACCGGTCACCTTGTTCACGAACTCGTACGAGACGTCGCCGCCCTCGAGGGGCTCGATGCCGATCTGCACCTTCGCGAACTGACCGGTACCACCGGTCTGCTTCTTGTGGGTGTAGTCGACGCGCTCGACGGCCTTGCGGATCGTCTCGCGGTAGGCCACCTGCGGCTTGCCGACGTTGGCCTCGACCTTGAACTCGCGCTTCATGCGGTCGACGAGGACCTCGAGGTGAAGCTCGCCCATACCGCCGATGACGGTCTGGCCGGTCTCCTCGTTGGTGTGCACCTGGAAGGAGGGGTCCTCCTCCGCGAGACGCTGGATGGCGACACCCAGCTTCTCCTGGTCACCCTTGGACTTGGGCTCGATCGCGACCTCGATGACCGGCGCCGGGAAGTCCATGGACTCCAGGATCACCGGGTTCTTCTCGTCGCAGAGCGTCTCACCGGTGGTGGTCTGCTTCAGGCCCATGACGGCGACGATGTCGCCGGCGCCCACCGCGTCGATCTCCTCACGCTTGTTGGCGTGCATGCGGTAGATCTTGCCGATGCGCTCCTTCTTGCCCTTGACCGAGTTCAGCACCGAGGTGCCGGACTCCAGGCGGCCCGAGTAGACCCGGACGAAGGTGAGCTTGCCCAGGTGCGGGTCGCTCATGATCTTGAACGCGAGCGCCGACAGCGGCTCGTCCTCGGACGGCTTGCGCTTGACGACCGTCTCCGGGTCCTTGACGTCGTGGCCCTCGATGGCCTCGATGTCGACCGGGGACGGCAGGTAGCGCACGACCGCGTCGAGCAGGGGCTGGACGCCCTTGTTCTTGAACGCGGTGCCGCAGAACACCGGGGTGACGGTGGTGCCGGTGCCCTTGCCGGACGCGATGGTGATACGACGGATCGCGGCGTACAGCTGCTCCTCGGTGGGCTCCTGGCCCTCCAGGTACAGCTCCATGATCTCTTCGTCGTTCTCGGCCACGGCCTCGAGCAGCTTGCCGCGGTACTCCTCGGCAGCCTCGGTGTGCGTGTCCGGGATGTCGACGACGTCGTACATCTCGCCCTTGGTGGCCTCGGCGGACCACACGAACGCCTTCATGCGGACCAGGTCCACGACGCCCTGGAAGTCGGCCTCGGCACCGATCGGGAGCTGCATGACGATCGGCTGCGCGCCCAGGCGGTCCGAGATCATGTCCACACAGCGGTGGAACTCGGCGCCCGTGCGGTCGAGCTTGTTGACGAAGCAGATACGCGGAACGCCGTAGCGGTCCGCCTGACGCCACACCGTCTCGGACTGCGGCTCAACGCCGGCGACACCGTCGAACACCGTCACGGCACCGTCGAGCACGCGCAGCGAGCGCTCCACCTCGACGGTGAAGTCGACGTGACCGGGGGTGTCGATGATGTTGATGGTGTGGTCGACGTCTTCCAGCGGCCAGTGGCAGGTGGTGGCAGCAGAGGTGATCGTGATGCCACGCTCCTGCTCCTGCTCCATCCAGTCCATGGTGGCAGCGCCGTCGTGGACCTCACCGATCTTGTAAGACACACCGGTGTAGAACAGGATCCGCTCGGTGGTGGTCGTCTTGCCCGCGTCGATGTGGGCCATGATCCCGATGTTGCGGACCTTGGCCAGGTCAAGTGAAGTGGTAGCCATAAGGCTTCAGTCTTCTCTCGGTCTCGATGTGGGTAGCGACTACCAGCGGTAGTGCGCGAAGGCCTTGTTGGACTCGGCCATCTTGTGCGTGTCCTCGCGCTTCTTCACAGCGGCACCGAGGCCGTTGGAGGCGTCGAGAAGCTCGTTGAGCAGACGCTCGGTCATGGTCTTCTCGCGACGGGCGCGGGAGTAACCGACCAGCCAGCGCAGCGCGAGCGTGTTGGCACGACCGGGCTTGACCTCGATCGGAACCTGGTACGTCGCACCACCGACACGGCGGGACTTGACCTCGAGGGTCGGCTTGATGTTCTCCAGCGCGCGCTTCAGCGTGATGATCGGGTCGTTGCCCGTCTTCTCACGCAGACCCTCCATAGCGCCGTAGACGATGCGCTCGGCGGTGGAGCGCTTGCCGTTCAGCAGCACCTTGTTGATCAGGGAGGTCACCAGAGGAGAACCGTAGACCGGGTCGATGATGACCGGGCGCTTCGGGGCGGGGCCCTTACGAGGCATTCTTACTTCTCCTTCTTGGCGCCGTAACGGCTGCGAGCCTGCTTGCGGTTCTTGACACCCTGGGTGTCGAGCGAGCCGCGGATGATCTTGTAGCGAACACCCGGCAGGTCCTTCACACGGCCGCCGCGCACGAGCACGATGGAGTGCTCCTGCAGGTTGTGTCCCTCACCCGGAATGTAGGCCGTGACCTCGATGCCGCTGGTCAGACGCACACGCGCGACCTTACGGAGGGCCGAGTTCGGCTTCTTCGGGGTGGTCGTGAACACACGCGTGCAGACGCCACGACGCTGAGGGGAACCCTCGAGTGCGGGCGTCTTGTTCTTCTCGACCTTGTCCTGCCGGCCCTTCCGGACCAGCTGCTGGATCGTAGGCACTACTTCTCCGGTTTCTGTGTGCCGAATGGTGAAGCTAACCTGGAACGTCGCCGACCCACGCGGTCGGGTGTGTCGAATCGTGCGGGCCCCTGCCGCAGTGGCAGAAAGAGACGCAGATCGCGGTGGCCGAAGATGGCTCCTATGCGGTTGAAGGCACGCAGGAGAGCCAAGGCACACCCCAGGCACAAGGTCTGAGCGTACCTACCTCAAACGCTACGGTCAAAACAAATGGGCCCCGCCCACAGCGACACGCGCCACATGTCAAGCCCGCCGAGCCCACGTGATCTACGAATCGGCGGCCGCTGTCCGCTTCGAACACTTTTCTCACGCCCTTGCCCCGGGGTCGTGGCCGCAGTCGTGGCCGGGGTCATCCGACCGCGAGGGACACGGCCGTCAGCAGAAGCAGTACGAGTGCCCAGCCGGCCGTGGCCAACCACCCGAGCACCAGACCCGTCAGGGCCAGCCCCTCCCCCAGCTCACCCGTCCGGCGGATCTCGGACCGTGCCGTGTGGCCCAGGACGACCGCCGGAATGCCGGTGAGCCCGAAGGTGGGCACACACAGCAGCCCGCACACGGCGGCCCCCACCGCCTTCCCGTTCGTCCGCGGCCGGGACACCGGCACGAACGCCGGCGGTGCGAGGGCAGCGGGCACAGAGGGCGGTACGGGGCCCTGCGGCAGGTCGGCGACGAGGGAGGCCAGCTGCCCCACCGTACGGGCCGCATACGCCCGCGCGACCCGCTCCTCGAACTCCTCACGCTCCATGCGCCCCTCGCCGAATCCGGCCCGGAGCACATCGACGGCCCGCTCCCGGTCGGCGTGCGAGGCGAGCATCACGCCCCAGCCCTGCTGCCCGGGCTGCCAGGGCTGCCACGGATACGGCGACTGCGACACGAGCACCTCCCCGAAGCGCCGGCGTCCCTCCATGATGCGCCGAACCGGCGCGTGCGGCACCGGCACAACGCCGAAGGGCGGCCACCCGCACGGGGTGACCGCCCTTCAGTGGACGTACGCCTTACTGGTTGTACGGACCGTAGTCGTAGTCCTCCAGCGGAACGGCCTGGCCGGAGCCGGTGCCGAACGGCGAGTAGTCGATGTCGTCGTAGCCGACGGCCGAGTACATCGCGGCCTTGGCCTCCTCGGTCGGCTCGACCCGGATGTTGCGGTAGCGGGACAGACCCGTACCGGCCGGGATGAGCTTACCGATGATGACGTTCTCCTTGAGGCCGATGAGGCTGTCGGACTTGGCGTTGATCGCCGCATCCGTCAGGACTCGGGTCGTCTCCTGGAAGGAGGCGGCCGACAGCCAGGACTCCGTCGCCAGCGAGGCCTTGGTGATACCCATCAGCTGCGGACGACCGGAGGCCGGGTGACCGCCCTCCTGGACCACACGACGGTTCTCGGTCTCGAACTTCGAGCGCTCGACCAGCTCGCCGGGCAGCAGCTCGGCGTCGCCGGACTCGATGATCGTCACGCGGCGCAACATCTGCCGGATGATGATCTCGATGTGCTTGTCGTGGATCGACACACCCTGCGAGTTGTACACCTTCTGGACCTCGCCGACCAGGTGGACCTGGACGGCACGCTGACCCAGGATGCGCAGCACGTCGTGCGGGTTGGTGGCACCCACGGTGAGCTTCTGGCCCACCTCGACGTGCTCGCCCTCGCCGACCAGGAGACGGGCACGCTTCGAGATCGGGTAGGCCGTCTCGTCGCTGCCGTCGTCCGGCGTGATGACGATCTTCTTGGTCTTCTCGGTCTCCTCGATGCGCACGCGGCCGGAGGCCTCGGAGATCGGGGCGACACCCTTCGGGGTACGGGCCTCGAAGAGCTCGACGACACGCGGCAGACCCTGGGTGATGTCGTCACCGGCCACACCACCGGTGTGGAAGGTACGCATCGTCAGCTGGGTACCGGGCTCACCGATGGACTGGGCGGCGATGATGCCGACCGCCTCACCGATGTCGACCAGCTTGCCGGTGGCCAGCGAACGGCCGTAGCACATGGCGCAGGTACCGACCGCGGACTCACAGGTCAGGACCGAACGGGTCTTGACCTCCTCGATGCCGCGGGAGACCAGCTCGTCGATCAGGACGTCACCGAGGTCGGTGCCGGCCGGGGCCAGGACCTGACCGTCGACCACGATGTCCTCGGCGAGGCAGCGCGCGTACACGCTGGTCTCGACGTCCTCCGCCTTGATGAGCGTGCCCTCGGCGTCGCGCTCGGCGATCCGCAGCTTGAGACCACGCTCGGTGCCGCAGTCCTCCTCGCGGATGATGACGTCCTGGGAGACGTCGACCAGACGACGGGTGAGGTAACCGGAGTCGGCGGTACGCAGAGCGGTGTCCGCCAGACCCTTACGGGCACCGTGCGTGGAGATGAAGTACTCCAGCACGGACAGACCCTCACGGAAGGACGCCTTGATGGGACGCGGGATCGTCTCGTTCTTGGCGTTCGACACCAGACCACGCATACCGGCAATCTGACGCATCTGCATCATGTTGCCTCGTGCACCCGAGTTCACCATCATGAAGATCGGGTTGGTCTTCGGGAAGTTCTCGTTCATCGCCTCGGCGACCTCGTTGGTCGCGTTGGTCCAGATGCCGATCAGTTCCTGGGTGCGCTCGTCCTTGGTGATCAGACCACGCTCGTACTGGCGCTGGACCTTCTCGTCCGCGGCCTCCCAGCGGGCGACGATCTCCTTCTTCGCCTCGGGAACGACGACGTCGGAGATGGCCACGGTGACGCCGGAACGGGTCGCCCAGTAGAAGCCCGCCGCCTTCAGGTTGTCGAGCGTCGCCGCCACGATGACCTTCGGGTAGCGCTCGGCCAGGTCGTTGACGATCTGGGAGAGCTGCTTCTTGCCGACCTCGTAGTCGACGAACGGGTAGTCCTCGGGCAGCAGCTCGTTGAAGAGCGCACGGCCCAGCGTGGCCTTCAGCGTGAAGCTGTCACCCTGCTGCCACTCCGGCTCGCCCTCCTCGCGCACCGGCGGCACCCAGCCACGCGGCGGGATGGTGCCCACCGGGAAGCGGATGTCGACCGGGGTCTGCAGGGACAGCTCGCCGGCGTCGAACGCCATGATCGCCTCGGCGACGGACGCGAACGCGCGGCCCTCACCCTTGGGGTTGCGGCCCTCGGCGTCGGTGGTGAGGAAGAACAGACCGAGGACCATGTCCTGGGTCGGCATCGTCACCGGACGGCCGTCGGCCGGCTTGAGGATGTTGTTCGAGGACAGCATCAGGATGCGGGCCTCGGCCTGCGCCTCCGCGGACAGCGGCAGGTGCACGGCCATCTGGTCACCGTCGAAGTCCGCGTTGAACGCGGTGCAGACGAGCGGGTGGATCTGGATGGCCTTGCCCTCGACCAGCTGCGGCTCGAAGGCCTGGATGCCGAGGCGGTGCAGGGTGGGAGCACGGTTCAGCAGAACCGGGTGCTCGGCGATGACCTCTTCGAGGACGTCGTACACGACCGTGCGGCCGCGCTCCACCATGCGCTTGGCGCTCTTGATGTTCTGCGCGTGGTTCAGGTCGACCAGGCGCTTCATCACGAACGGCTTGAACAGCTCCAGCGCCATCGCCTTCGGCAGACCGCACTGGTGCAGCTTCAGCTGCGGACCGACGACGATCACGGAACGCGCCGAGTAGTCGACACGCTTACCGAGCAGGTTCTGACGGAAACGACCCTGCTTGCCCTTCAGCATGTCGCTGAGGGACTTCAGCGGGCGGTTACCCGGGCCGGTCACCGGCCGGCCGCGACGACCGTTGTCGAAGAGGGCGTCAACAGCCTCCTGAAGCATGCGCTTCTCGTTGTTGACGATGATCTCCGGAGCGCCCAGGTCGAGCAGGCGCTTCAGACGGTTGTTGCGGTTGATGACACGGCGGTACAGGTCGTTCAGGTCGGAGGTCGCGAAGCGGCCACCGTCCAGCTGCACCATCGGACGCAGGTCCGGCGGGATGACCGGGACGCAGTCCAGGACCATGCCCTTGGGGCTGTTGGACGTCTGCAGGAACGCGGAGACGACCTTCAGACGCTTGAGCGCACGGGTCTTCTTCTGGCCCTTGCCGGTCCGGATGATCTCGCGGAGGCGCTCGGCCTCCTCCTCCAGGTCGAAGGACTCCAGGCGCTTCTGCAGCGCCGCGGCACCCATCGAGCCGTCGAAGTACGTGCCGAAGCGGTCACGCAGCTCGCGGTAGAGCAGCTCGTCGCCCTCGAGGTCCTGGACCTTGAGGTTCTTGAACCGGTTCCACACCTCGTCGAGGCGGTCGATCTCGCGCTGCGCACGGTCGCGCAGCTGCTTCATCTCGCGCTCGGCACCCTCACGCACCTTGCGGCGCACGTCGGCCTTGGCGCCCTCGGCCTCCAGCTCGGCCAGGTCCGTCTCGAGCTTCTTGGCGCGGGCCTCGAGGTCGGCGTCGCGGCGCTGCTCGATCTGCTGGCGCTCGACGGAGACATGGGCCTCCAGCGAGGGCAGGTCGCGCTGGCGGCGCTCCTCGTCGACGTACGTGATCATGTACGCCGCGAAGTAGATGACCTTCTCCAGGTCCTTCGGGGCGAGGTCCAGCAGGTAACCCAGGCGCGACGGGACGCCCTTGAAGTACCAGATGTGCGTGACGGGCGCGGCCAGCTCGATGTGGCCCATCCGCTCGCGGCGCACCTTGGCACGCGTCACCTCGACGCCGCAGCGCTCACAGATGATGCCCTTGAAGCGAACGCGCTTGTACTTGCCGCAGTAGCACTCCCAGTCCCGGGTCGGACCGAAGATCTTCTCGCAGAAGAGTCCGTCCTTTTCGGGCTTGAGGGTGCGGTAGTTGATGGTCTCGGGCTTCTTGACCTCGCCGTGGCTCCACTGACGGATGTCGTCAGCGGTGGCCAGACCGATCCGGAGCTCATCGAAGAAGTTGACGTCGAGCACTATGCGTCAATCCCTCTCAGGGTTGTAAGTCTGTGGTCTGAAACGGGGGCCTGGGGGTCGGCGGGGCCCTGTGGGTGGGGGCCCCGCCGGACTCCCGTCAGACCTCTTCGACGCTGCTCGGCTCGCGCCGGGACAGGTCGATACCGAGCTCCTCCGCAGCGCGGAAGACGTCCTCATCGGTGTCGCGCATCTCGATGGACATGCCGTCCGAGGACAGCACCTCCACGTTGAGGCACAGGGACTGCATTTCCTTGATGAGCACCTTGAAGGACTCGGGAATGCCGGGCTCAGGGATGTTCTCGCCCTTGACGATGGCCTCGTAGACCTTCACACGGCCGGTGACGTCGTCGGACTTGATGGTCAGCAGCTCCTGGAGGGCGTACGCGGCGCCGTATGCCTCGAGCGCCCACACCTCCATCTCACCGAAGCGCTGGCCACCGAACTGGGCCTTACCACCCAGCGGCTGCTGGGTGATCATCGAGTACGGACCGGTCGAACGGGCGTGCAGCTTGTCGTCGACCAGGTGGTGCAGCTTGAGGATGTACATGTAGCCGACCGAGATCGGCTCCGGGAACGGCTCGCCGGAGCGGCCGTCGTACAGTCGCGCCTTGCCGGACGGGAGCACCATGCGCTCGCCGTCGCGGTTCGGGATGGTGTGCTGCAGCAGACCCGCCAGCTCGTCCTCACGGGCACCGTCGAACACCGGGGTGGCGACGTTGGTGCCGGGGGCGACCTTGTCGGCGCCGATCACCTGGAGGCGCTGCGCCCACTCGTCGGCGAGGCCGGAGACGTCCCAGCCGCGGCTGGCGAGCCAGCCGAGGTGGATCTCCAGGACCTGTCCCGGGTTCATTCGGGACGGCACACCCAGCGGGTTGAGGATGATGTCGACCGGGGTGCCGTCCTCCAGGAACGGCATGTCCTCGATCGGCAGGATCTTGGAGATGACACCCTTGTTGCCGTGACGGCCGGCGAGCTTGTCACCGTCGGTGATCTTGCGCTTCTGCGCGACGTAGACGCGGACCAGCTGGTTCACGCCCGGCGGCAGCTCGTCGCCCTCTTCGCGGTCGAAGACGCGGACGCCGATGACCTTGCCGATCTCGCCGTGCGGCACCTTCAGCGAGGTGTCGCGCACCTCGCGCGCCTTCTCACCGAAGATCGCGCGGAGCAGGCGCTCCTCGGGGGTCAGCTCGGTCTCACCCTTGGGCGTGACCTTGCCGACGAGGATGTCGCCGGCGACGACCTCGGCACCGATACGGATGATGCCGCGCTCGTCGAGGTCGGCGAGGACCTCCTCGGAGACGTTCGGGATGTCCCGGGTGATCTCCTCGGGGCCGAGCTTGGTGTCACGGGCGTCGACCTCGTGCTCCTCGATGTGGATCGAGGAGAGGACGTCGTCCTGCACGAGGCGCTGCGACAGGATGATCGCGTCCTCGTAGTTGTGACCCTCCCACGGCATGAACGCCACGAGCAGGTTCTTGCCCAGCGCCATCTCGCCGTTCTGGGTGGCCGGGCCGTCGGCGAGCACCTGGCCCGTGATGACGCGGTCGCCCTCGTTGACGATGACCTTCTGGTTGACCGAGGTGCCCTGGTTGGAGCGGGCGAACTTGGCCAGGCGGTACGTGATGTACGTGCCGTCGTCGTTGGCGGTGGTGATGTAGTCCGCGGAGACCTCCTGGACCACACCGGCCTTCTCGGCCTTGACGACGTCGCCGGCGTCGACGGCGGAGCGGTACTCCATGCCGGTACCGACGAGCGGGGCCTCCGACTTAATCAGCGGAACGGCCTGGCGCATCATGTTCGCGCCCATGAGGGCACGGTTGGCGTCGTCGTGCTCGAGGAAGGGGATCATGGCCGTCGCGACCGACACCATCTGGCGCGGCGAGACGTCCATGTAGTCCACGTCCTCGGGGCCGACGTAGTCGACCTCGCCGCCCTTGCGGCGGACGAGCACGCGGGCCTCGGCGAAGCGCAGGTCGTCGTTGAGCGTGGCGTTGGCCTGCGCGATGACGAAGCGGTCCTCCTCGTCGGCGGTCAGGTAGTCCACCTCGTCGGTGACCTGGCCGTCGATGACCTTGCGGTACGGGGTCTCGACGAAACCGAACGCGTTGACCCGGCCGTAGGAGGCGAGCGAGCCGATCAGACCGATGTTCGGGCCTTCAGGCGTCTCGATCGGGCACATGCGGCCGTAGTGCGACGGGTGCACGTCACGGACCTCGAAGCCGGCCCGCTCACGTGAGAGACCACCCGGGCCAAGAGCCGACAGACGGCGCTTGTGGGTGAGACCCGACAGCGGGTTGTTCTGGTCCATGAACTGCGACAGCTGGCTGGTGCCGAAGAACTCCTTGATGGAGGCGACGACCGGCCGGATGTTGATCAGGGTCTGCGGCGTGATCGCCTCGACGTCCTGGGTGGTCATCCGCTCACGGACGACGCGCTCCATACGGGCCAGACCCGTGCGGACCTGGTTCTGGATGAGCTCGCCGACGCTGCGCAGACGACGGTTGCCGAAGTGGTCGATGTCGTCGGTCTCGACGACGACCGGCTGGCCGTTGTCACCGACCGTCTCGGTCTCGCCGGCGTGCAGCTTCACCAGGTACTTGATCGTCGCGATGATGTCCTCGACGGTCAGGATCCCGGCGTCCAGCGGGGCGTCCGCGCCCAGCTTCTTGTTGACCTTGTAGCGGCCGACCTTGGCCAGGTCGTAGCGCTTGGGGTTGAAGTAGAGGTTCTCGAGCAGCGTCTGCGCGGCCTCACGCGTGGGGGGCTCGCCCGGACGCAGCTTGCGGTAGATGTCGAGCAGCGCGTCGTCCTGGCCCTGGGTGTGGTCCTTCTCCAGGGTGGCGCGCATGGACTCGTACTCGCCGAACTCCTCGAGGATCTGCTCGGTGGTCCAGCCGAGGGCCTTGAGGAGGACGGTGACGGACTGCTTGCGCTTGCGGTCGATACGGACACCGACCATGTCGCGCTTGTCGATCTCCATCTCCAGCCAGGCACCCCGGGACGGGATGATCTTGGCGGAGAAGATGTCCTTGTCGGACGTCTTGTCGATGGAGGAGTCGAAGTAGACGCCGGGGGAACGCACCAGCTGGGACACCACGACACGCTCGGTGCCGTTGATGACGAAGGTGCCCTTGTTCGTCATGAGCGGGAAGTCGCCCATGAAGACGGTCTGGGACTTGATCTCGCCGGTCTCGTTGTTGGTGAACTCGGCGGTGACGAAGAGCGGGGCCGCGTAAGTGAAGTCGCGGTCCTTGCACTCGTCGATGGAGTTCTTCGGCGGCTCGAAGCGGTGGTCGCGGAAGGTCAGCGACATCGACCCGCTGAAGTCCTCGATCGGGGAGATCTCCTCGAAGATCTCCTCCAGACCGGACTTGGTGGGGACATCCTGACCGTTCTCGAGGGCCTCCTCGACGCGAGCCTTCCACGCGTCGTTGCCGAGCAGCCAGTCGAAGCTCTCGGTTTGCAGCGCGAGTAGGTTCGGAACCTCGAGGGGCTCCTTGATCTTTGCAAAGGAGATGCGCAGCGGGGCGGTGCTGGCAGCGTTGTTCGTATTCGCGGTCGAGGCGTTGCGCGAGGCGGCCAAGAGGGGGTCCTTCCGAGGGCTCGGACTCACTACGCGCGTACCGTCCCCTCTCCCGCGCACAAAGACAGAGGTCCCAGGTCAGAGACGATCTGTCGGTCAGTGCTCGAGTGAGGGCAGACCCCTGGTGACGGGCAGGGGGCAGCTAACAGGCAGCGCAAAGGGTCAGTGTAGCCACTTGGCACACTGATGTCCAGTCCCGCATTTCGGAGACCTCACTCTTCCAAACGCCTGCGGCATACCTGCCTTCAACGCACGTTGATACTGCCCTCTTCGCCGTCGATCCATGCCTCGGATTGGATCCTGTGACGACGCGTCCTGAGAATTGCGCGCTGCGTGCGGTTCGTCAAGGCCCCCCTTGCACGAACCGGGGCGACCGAGACACGGCGAAGATCACCTTACCCCTCACGAACACAGGTGCAAGGCAGCCCGGGCCGTCCCCCGGGGAACGCCGAAGGGCGACCACCCGGATGGATGATCGCCCTTCGGTGCGTTCGCGTTACAGCCCCAGGGAAGACGTTTTCACGACCTGGGCCCTGGGAGGCCGTTCAGGCGGTCGCGAAGGTCTTACTTGACCTCGACGGAGGCGCCGGCGCCCTCGAGGGCCTCCTTGGCCTTGTCGGCGGCGTCCTTGGCGACCTTCTCGAGAACGGGCTTCGGGGCGCCGTCCACGAGGTCCTTGGCCTCCTTCAGACCCAGGGAGGTCAGCTCACGCACGACCTTGATGACCTGGATCTTCTTGTCACCGGCGCCGGTGAGGACGACGTCGAACTCGTCCTTCTCCTCGACGGCCTCGGCCGGGGCGCCGGGGGCACCCGGGGCGGCAACGGCGACGGCCGCGGCGGCGGTGACGTCGAACTTCTCCTCGAAGGCCTTCACGAACTCGGAGAGCTCGATGAGGGTCATCTCCTCGAACTGCGCGAGCAGGTCGTCCTGAGAGAGCTTCGCCATGATGGCGTCCTTCCACTAATTCGGCAGGTGCCGGATGTACGGGGTGAGGCGGGCGTACGTTGGCCCGCTGGCGACACGCGCCGCGCTCAGGCGGCGAGCGTCAGAAAGCGAGCCGAATTACTCGGCACCGCCCTGCTCTGCCTGCTTGGCACGCAGCGCGTCCACGGTGCGGACGAGCTTCGACGGCAGCGCCTGGAAGAGCTGAGCAGCCTGGGACTGCTTGCCCTTGAAGGCACCGGCCAGCTTGGAGAGCAGAACCTCGCGGGACTCGAGGTCCGCAAGCTTCTTGATCTCGTCGGCGGAGAGGGCCTTGCCCTCGAGCACACCGCCCTTGATGACGAGATTCGGGTTGTCCTTGGCGAAGTCACGGAGACCCTTCGCCGACTCCACCGGGTCACCGGTGATGAAGGCGACGGCCGTCGGACCAGCGAACTGGTCGTCCAGCGTCGTGATCCCGGCCTCGTTGGCCGCAATCTTGGTCAGCGTGTTCTTCACCACGGCGTACTGGGCGTTCTCACCGAGCGAGCGGCGCAGCGTCTTGAGCTGCGCCACGGTGAGACCGCGGTACTCGGTCAGCACGGCGGCGTTCGAGTTGCGGAACTTGTCCGTCAGCTCGGCAACCGCGGCAGCCTTGTCGGGCCTCGCCATAGAGCCTCGGCCTCCTTCCGGGTGATTCGGACCGCGCGGACCCGAAGGAGGACTGGGGAAAACGAAACGCCCCGGCGCAGGCGCACGGGGCGGACTCGACCGGCAGCACACGCATGTGAACACACACATGCTCCGGGAGTTCTTCCACAGTCACCTGCGCGGGTCGCCCGCATTTTCAGCGGATCCTTCGGCCACCGGCCCCTTTGTTGGGGCACGGCAACGACCAGCGGTCTTTGGCTTCGTTAGGAGAGTACGGGAACGGGTCGCCTTCGAGCAAATCCGCCCGTACGGGTCAGCCCTCGGCGCCCTTCATCATCTCCTCGAGATCGGCGACGTCCTTCGCCGGCGGGGCGACGACGGTCACCGGCTTGTTGACGTCGAGGAAGGTGATGGTCATGTCCAGTGGGCCCTTGTCGGCGTCGCCGCGCATGCGGAACTGCCTGGTGTGCTGCTCACCGTCGATCCACAGGTCCATGGTGAAATTGTCGACGCCGAGCTCGTCGTACTCGTCGATGCTCTTCTCCCGCTTCTCGCGGGTGGCCTGGTCCTTGCCGCTCAGGGACGCCTTGAGGTCGGCGAGGGTGACCGTGCCGGCGTAGTGGGTGGTCCTCACTCCCTCGACGGTCTCGGTGCCGACCTTCTTCACGTCCTTGGAGCCGTCGAGGAAGGTGGAGTCGGCCGCCGGGTTCTTGCGGGCCTGTCCCGCCCCCATCTGGTCCCCACCCTGTCCGCCGTCGGCCCCGGACATGTCGAACTTGATCCAGCTCTTGCCGTCCATCTCCTTGGCGGCCTCGGCGCCCCCGCCCAGATACAGCGCCTTGTCGACGAGCCGGATCTCCATCTCGCCGGAATCGGTCCCGCCCTCGACCGTCATCTTCATGCTCATGGCGAGCGGCTTCACGCTCATCGCGGCCTCGCCGCGCACCTTGCCCTGCTCCGGAACGGTGCCGCTCATGCGATAGCGGAAGGAGGTGATGGCGTCGGCGTTCTCCGCGGCTTTCGCCACGGCGGCCGCCGGAGACATCTCCGGGGACTGCGCGTCGCCCTTTCCGCAGCCGACGGCCCCGGCGAGCAGCAGCACGGCCACAGAGGCAGCGGGTACGACAGAGGACTTCTTCATGGTTTCCCCCCACGACAGACACAGCTGCCACACGGCAGCCTTGCGAGGGTAACGGTAAGGGGCAGGTAAGACACCGGGTTTTCTCATGGCCCCGTGGTGCCCATGAGCTGCGCGAAGTCCTCGGTGTCGGCCGCCGGGGGCCGCTGTACGGCGACGTGGACGCCGTAGTCGCCGTAGGTGGCCGTCTGAGTCATCAGGCCGCTCGTCATCGCGGCCTTCTCGGTCTTCTTGACGATCAGGTCGTGGTCGTCGACCCACAGGTCGATGTGCTCGCCGCGCACGCCGGCGTCGGTGAGCTGCTTCTTCAGGGACCCCTCGGCGAGGGACGCGACGTCGACCGTGCCCGTGTAGTGCCGGGTGCGGCGGCCGGCGACGGTCTCCTCACCGGCGGCGCGGGCGTCACCGGAGGCCAGCAGCAGTTTCACGGGCGGCACGGGAGCGGTGTTGCGCAGCTGGTCGCGCAGATAGCTGCCGGAGTCGCCGGGCAGGCCGGCGAGGTCGTCGTAGTCGTAGCGGATCCAGTGCCGGCCGCCGATGCGCCGGGCGAACTCGGCGCCCACGCGCGCGTAGTACGCGTCGGGCAGCAGACGCGCCTGCATGGTGGTGCTGCCGAGCGCCCGCAGCGGTTCGGCGAGGCTGCCGCCGGTGTAGGTGATGGTGAGCGTGCCGGTGGACTCGCCCGCCCAGTCCAGGGTGCCCTCGCTGCGGGTGGACAGCAGGCCGGCCATCACGGTGGTGGAGCCGATCCGGGCGGAACCGGCCCGGGTGGTGGCCTGCTCGACGGCGTGCAGCGCGGCCGCGGTACGCGCGTCGAGGCTGGGCGACGCGGTGGGGCGCGGCCGGCTGCCCCCGCCGCCGCAGGCCGTCAAGGCGGTCAGTACGGCCGTCAAAAGGACCGGCAGGACTCCACGTCCGATGCTCCTCATCCGTTTTTCCCCCTCGGCTCCCCCGCGATCTTCACGCTAACCCGGCGGGGACTGCTTCGGGAACGGAACGGGCCCCGCCCCCTGCGAGCAGGGGGCGGGGCCCGGAACCGACTTCGGTGAGCGTCAGGCTCAGACCGCGGCCGGGTCCTCCTCGACGAGGAGGTTGCGGGTGCGGTTCGGGTCGACCGGAATGCCGGGGCCCATGGTGGTGCTGAGCGCGGCCTTCTTGATGTAGCGACCCTTGGCGGCGGACGGCTTCAGACGGAGGATCTCCTCCAGGGCCGCGCCGTAGTTCTCCACCAGCTTGGTGTCGTCGAAGGACGCCTTGCCGATGATGAAGTGCAGGTTCGCGTGCTTGTCGACCCGGAACTCGATCTTGCCGCCCTTGATGTCGGTGACGGCCTTGGTCACGTCGGGGGTGACGGTGCCGGTCTTCGGGTTCGGCATCAGACCACGCGGACCGAGCACGCGGCCGAGGCGGCCGACCTTGCCCATGAGGTCCGGGGTGGCGACGACGGCGTCGAAGTCCAGACGGCCCTTCGCGACCTCGTCGATCAGTTCGTCGGAGCCGACGATGTCGGCGCCCGCGGCCTCCGCGGCCGCAGCACGGTCACCGGTCGCGAAGACCAGGACCCGGGCAGTCTTGCCGGTGCCGTGCGGCAGGTTCACGGTGCCACGGACCATCTGGTCGGCCTTGCGCGGGTCGACACCCAGACGGAAGGCGACCTCGACGGTCGAGTCGAACTTGGTCGTGGCGGTCTCCTTGGCGAGACGGACGGCCTCGAGCGGGGCGTACAGCTTCTCCCGGTCGACCTTGGCGTCCGCAGCCTTGAGAGCCTTGCTGCGCTTGCTCACGTGATGCTCCTGTATGTACTGAGGAGTTGTGGTCCGGGCCGAGCAGGCCCTGCCACTACTGCTGGAAGGTGGGGTCAGCCCTCGACCGTGACGCCCATGGAACGGGCGGTGCCGGCGATGATCTTCTCGGCGGCGTCCAGGTCGTTGGCGTTGAGGTCGGGCATCTTGGTGGTGGCGATCTCGCGGACCTGGTCACGCGTGATCTTCGCGACCTTGGTCTTGTGCGGCTCGCCGGAGCCCTTCTCAACGCCCGCGGCCTTGAGGATCATCTTCGCGGCCGGCGGGGTCTTGGTGATGAAGGTGAAGGAGCGGTCCTCGTAGACCGTGATCTCCACCGGGATGACCCAGCCACGCTGCGACTCGGTCGCGGCGTTGTAGGCCTTGCAGAACTCCATGATGTTCACGCCGTGCTGACCCAGCGCGGGGCCGACCGGCGGGGCCGGGTTGGCGGCACCGGCCTGGATCTGGAGCTTGATGAGCCCCGTGACCTTCTTCTTCTTGGGAGGCATGGCTCTCCGGGTCCTTTCACTTCGGGTCCATGCCCGCTTCCGGGGACCACCCGGACGCAGGCATACCGCACAACGATAACGGGTATAGATGCGCGGCTAAAAACCGTGCAGGTCAGGCGCTCGCTGAGCGTTCGCCTGACCTGCACGGAAGCGGTACGTCCAGAAAGAAACTAGTTCTTCTGGATCTGGTCGAAGGACAGCTCGACCGGCGTCTCGCGACCGAAGATCTCCACCAGACCCTTGACCTTCTTGGAGTCCGGGTTGATCTCGTTGATCGTGGCCTGCAGCGTGGCGAACGGGCCGTCGGTGACGGTGACCGAGTCGCCGACCTCGAAGTCCAGCACCTGGACCTCGACCTTGCGCTGCGGCGCCGGCTTGCCCTCGGCCTCGGCGGCCTCACGGGCGGCCTTGGCCTCCGCCTCGGGGGCGAGCATCTTCACGATCTCGTCCAGCGACAGCGGGTACGGGTCGTAGGCATTGCCGACGAAGCCGGTGACGCCCGGCGTGTTGCGGACGACGCCCCAGGACTCGTTCGTCAGGTCCATCCGGACGAGCACGTAACCGGGAAGCTTGTTCTGCTTGACGGTCTTGCGCTCGCCGTTCTTGATCTGGACGATCTCTTCCTCGGGCACCTCGGCCTGGTAGATGAAGTCCTCGACGTTCAGCGAGACGGCGCGCTGCTCCAGGTTGGCCTTCACGCGCTTCTCGTAGCCGGCGTACGTGTGGATGACGTACCACTCGCCGGGCAGCGTGCGCAGCTCCTCGCGGAGCTTCTCGACCGGGTCGCGGTCGTCCTCGGGCTCGGGCTCGGGCTCCTCGGCCACGGCCTCGGCGACGTCGTCCTCATCGACCTCGTCGCCGGCCTCGGCCTCGTCCTCCTCGTGGAGGGCGGCTTCCTCGGCGGGCTCGCCCGCTTCGAGGTCGGCAGCCTCGGCCTCGTCCAGGTCCTCGTCCGCGCCCTCGACGATGTCGAGCTCGTCGTCCACCGACTCTGCCGCAGTCTCGCTTGGCTCAACGGCGTCGTTCAGGTTCTGGTCAGACACGGTGGCTGCTTCTTCCTGGATACATAGGGGTGGAACACGCGAAAAGGGGCGCCGGATACCTCGGCGCCCTTCGCTTCTGGCTCAGCCGAAGACGTACTTGGCCGCGTGGTTGAGCCCATAGTCAATCACGGTCACCAGGCCGATCATGATGGCGACGAAGAAGATCACCACAGTCGTGTACGACGTCAGCTGGTTGCGCGTGGGCCAGACGACCTTGCGCAGCTCGGCGATGATCTGCCGATAGAAGGTGGCCAGGCGCCTGAGCGGACCCTTCTTGGCCCGCTTGCCGCCCTTGCGGGCCTTCTTCCGACTCTCCGGCGCCTCGTCCTGGACGTCAGGCGTGTCGATGGAGCCCACGGCGTCCGCCATTAGTCCTCACCTGATCCCGGGTCGTGGCCGTGCCGCGCCCGGTCTGAGCCGCACGGCGGTGCATTGCTGTACGTACATGCGCACACATCCTGGCGAAGGTGTGTGTAGCAGGGCCGGAGGGACTTGAACCCCCAACCGCCGGTTTTGGAGACCGGTGCTCTACCAATTGAGCTACGACCCTTTGGTGTGTCCCCAACGTACCGCATCCGCCCGGATGCTCGGTGTGCACCGGTTGCGGTCGCGGCTGCTGAAGGCCAACGAGGTGAGAGTGTACGTGGTCCGGAGCGCGCAGTCGAACGGAAAGCGCCCCCGGGGGTGGTTGGTTTGATGTTCGTGGCCGGACGCGGATCGGCCGCGCCGGGCGTTCCGTCAGGCGTTCGGTCGGTGCCCACTGGGTGAAACCGGCGTGCCCGCCAGGTTTCCGGTCTGAAAGCATGGGCCGTATGAGCGCTGCAATCCCTCCCACCGAGCGCCGGGTCTCGGCCCGCATCGGCGCGATCTCCGAGTCCGCCACCCTCGCCGTGGACGCCAAGGCCAAGGCACTGAAGGCCGCCGGGCGCCCGGTGATCGGCTTCGGCGCCGGTGAGCCCGACTTCCCGACTCCGGACTACATCGTCGAGGCGGCCGTCGAGGCCTGCAAGAACCCGAAGTACCACCGCTACACGCCGGCCGGCGGCCTGCCCGAGCTGAAGGCCGCCATCGCCGCGAAGACGCTGCGCGACTCCGGCTACGAGGTCGACGCGTCCCAGGTCCTGGTGACCAACGGCGGCAAGCAGGCGATCTACGAGGCGTTCGCCGCGATCCTCGACCCGGGCGACGAGGTCATCGTCCCGGCGCCGTACTGGACGACCTACCCGGAGTCGATCCGGCTGGCCGGCGGTGTCCCCGTCTTCGTGACCGCCGACGAGACCACCGGCTACCGCGTCTCCGTCGAGCAGCTGGAGGCCGCCCGCACCGAGAAGACGAAGGTCGTCCTCTTCGTCTCCCCGTCCAACCCGACCGGCGCGGTCTACTCCGAGCACGAGACCGAGGCCATCGGCCGCTGGGCCCACGAGCACGGCCTGTGGGTGCTCACCGACGAGATCTACGAGCACCTGGTCTACGGCGGCGCCTCCGCCGTGTCGCTGCCCGCGGTCCTGCCCGAGCTGCGCGACAAGTGCATCGTCGTCAACGGCGTCGCCAAGACGTACGCCATGACCGGCTGGCGCGTGGGCTGGATCATCGGCCCCAAGGACGTCGTGAAGGCCGCGACCAACCTGCAGTCGCACGCCACCTCCAACGTCTCCAACGTCGCCCAGGTGGCCGCGCTGGCCGCCGTCTCCGGTGACCTCGAGGCCGTGGCGAAGATGCGCGAGGCCTTCGACCGGCGCCGCAAGACCATCGTGCGGATGCTCAACGACATCGACGGCGTGTTCTGCCCGGAGCCCGAGGGCGCCTTCTACGCCTACCCCTCGGTCAAGCCGCTGCTGGGCAAGGAGATCCGCGGCAAGCGTCCGCAGGACACCGTCGAGCTGGCCGCGCTGATCCTGGAGGAGGCCGAGGTCGCGGTCGTCCCGGGTGAGGCGTTCGGCACGCCGGGCTATCTGCGGCTGTCGTACGCGCTCGGCGACGAGGACCTCGTCGAGGGCGTGAGCCGGATCCAGAAGCTGCTGGCGGAGGCGAGGGACTGACGTCCCCGCCGCGCCGGACACGGGCCGTCCCCTCGGGGGGCGGCCCGTTTCTTCGTGCCGGCAAGACCTCGATCGGGGAAAGTGCTACCGGGACGCCCGTAGCGTGCGGCAGGATCCTGGAATGGAGCGCGTACGTGATCTGTCTGCACTGCCCAAGGCCCATCTGCACCTGCACTTCACCGGCTCGATGCGGCCCAGCACCCTCCTGGAACTCGCCGACAAGCACGGCGTCCGGCTGCCGGACGCGCTGACCGACGCGCTGGTCAGCGGGGAGTCGCCGCGGCTGCGGGCGACGGACGAGCGCGGCTGGTTCCGCTTCCAGCGGCTCTACGACGCCGCACGCTCGTGCCTCCAGCGGCCGGAGGACATCCAGCGGCTGGTGCGGGAGGCCGCGGAGGAGGACCTGAAGGACGGCTCCCGGTGGCTGGAGATCCAGGTCGACCCCACGTCGTACGCCCCGCGGCTGGGCGGGCTGATTCCGGCGCTGGAGATCATCCTGGACGCGGTGGAGACCACCAGCCGGGAGACCGGGCTCGGGATGCGGGTGGTGGTCGCGGCCAACCGGATGAAGCACCCGCTGGACGCGCGCACCCTGGCCCGCCTGGCCGTGCGGTACGCCGACCGGGGTGTCGTCGGCTTCGGGCTGTCCAACGACGAGCGCCGCGGCCTGGCGCGCGACTTCGACCGTGCCTTCGCCATCGCGCGCGAGGGCGGTCTGCTGTCCGCGCCGCACGGCGGTGAGCTGACCGGCCCGTTCTCGGTGCGGGACTGCCTGGACGATCTGCACGCCGACCGGCTCGGGCACGGGGTGCGGGCCGCGGAGGACCCGTGGCTGCTGCGGCGGCTCGCCGAACAGGGCGTGACCTGCGAGGTCTGCCCGGCGTCCAATGTGGCGTTGGGGGTGTACGAGAAGCCCGAGGACGTACCGCTGCGCACGCTGTTCGAGGCGGGCGTGCCGATGGCCCTGGGCGCGGACGACCCGCTGCTGTTCGGCTCGCGGCTCGCCGCGCAGTACGAGATCGCGCGCCGGCACCACGAGTTCACGGACGAGGAGCTGGCGGAGCTGGCCCGGCAGTCGCTGCGCGCGACGGCGGCGCCGGACGGGGTCAAGCGGGAGCTGCTGTCCGAGGTGGACGACTGGCTGGAGGGCTGAGCCCGTCGGTTCACCGGCTCATGGAGCCGATCACCATCGGGAACGACTGCTTGTCGAAGAGGCCGCCGGCCAGGCTCTGCGGGACGATCTTGCCGTTGACCTTCAGCGTGGGCGTGCCGGTCGCGCCGGACGTGTCGAAGGCCTTCTCGGAGGCGGTGACGAAGGAGCGGTGCTTCATGCCCTTCACCGCCGCGTCGAACTCGGTGCCGCGCAAGCCCGGTACCTGGGAAGCCGTCCGCAGCAGGAAGGTGTCGGTGTAGCCGTCGATGCTCTCGTCGGGCTGGTGGGCGAAGAGGGCGTCGTGGAGCCCGACGAACCTGCCCGCGTCCAGCGCGGCCCGCAGGGCGTTGGCGGCCTTCTTCGAGCCCTGGCCGCCGAGCTTGCCGTCCAGGAAGGACGCGAGGGTGTACTCGGCCCTGACCTGGCCGGAGCGGACCATCTCGCGCAGCGCCTCGCCGCCGCCCTGGGTCTCGAACCGCTCGCAGACCGGGCAGCGCATGTCCTCGTAGACGTGCACGACGGTCTTCGCGCTCGGCGAGCCGACACGGACGGTGGTGCCGTCGGGGGCGAGGGACTCGGGGAGGTCGGCGTCCGTGGCGTACGTCTGTGCCGGGGCGGCGTGCGCCCGCTGCCCGCCGGCCGGTTTGGCGTCGACGCCGTCGTCCGCGCCGCCGCCGCATCCCGTGGCGGCTGCGGCCAGCAGTACGGCGACCGCCGTGGTCGCGGTCGCGGCGGTACGGGTGCGGCGGGTGCCTCCGCGGGTGCCTCGCATGGGTCGTTCCCCTCATGTCTCCTGGCGGGGTACGACCCTATGTGATCTTCCGCTACAGGCTGACGCCCACCGTCACCGGTTCGTTGACGAGGGTGACGCCGAAGGCCTCGTGGACGCCGGCGACGACCTCGCGGGCGAGGGCGAGGAGGTCCTCGGTGGTGGCCTCGCCTCGGTTGGTCAGGGCGAGGGTGTGCTTGGTGGAGATGCGGGCGGGGCCGGTGCCGTAGCCCTTGGTGAAACCGGCCTTGTCGATCAGCCAGGCGGCGGAGGTCTTGGTGTGTCCGTCGCGGGCCGGGTAGGCGGGCGGTTCGGTGCCGGCGCCGAGGCGGCCGTGGACGCGGGCACGGAAGGCCGCGAAGGCGGTGTCCGGGAGGATCGGGTTGGTGAAGAAGGAACCGGCGGACCAGGTGTCGTGGTCGTCGGGGTCCAGCACCATGCCCTTGCCGGCGCGCAGCTTCAGGACCGTGTCGCGGGCGTCCGCGAGCGGGACGCGGTCGCCGGGTTCCACGCCGAGGGCGCGGGCGGTCTCGGCGTAGCGGATCGGGGCGGAGAGGCCGCCGGCGTCCTCCAGTGCGAAGCGGACGCGGAGGACGACGTAGCGGTCCGGGTCCTGCTTGAAGCGGCTGTGGCGGTAGGAGAAGGCGCAGTCGGCGTTGGCCAAGGTGACCGTGCGGTGGGTGTGGCGGTCGTAGGCGATCACTTCGGTGATCGTGGCGGAGACGTCCTGGCCGTACGCGCCGACGTTCTGGATCGGGGTGGCGCCGGCGGAGCCGGGGATGCCGGCGAGGCACTCGATGCCGGCGAGCCCGGCCTCCACGGTGCGGGCGACGGCGTCGGTCCAGATCTCGCCGGCGGCGAGCTCCAGGGTGGTGCCGGTCAGCTCGACACCGCGGGTGGCGATGCGGAGGGCGGTGCCGGGGAAGCCCTTGTCGCCGATGAGCAGGTTGGAGCCGCCGCCGATGATCAGCAGGGGGGTGCCGGTCGCGTCCGCCTCGCGGACGGCTTCGATCACCTCGGCGTCACTGCTCGCCGTGAGCAGCCGGGTGGCGGGGCCGCCGAGCCTGAGGGTGGTGAGGGGGGCGAGGGGGGCGTCGTGTTGTTCCAGCACGCGGGCAAGCCTATGCCTGCGGCGGCGGGGTGGGGGGTGAGGGGGGCGGGGGGGGGTGGTGTGGTGCGGGTGCGGGTCTCGTTGTGGTTGCCTGCGGCGGCCTGTGCGGGTTTCGTTGTGGCTGGTCGCGGTGGCCTGCGGCGGCCTGTGCGGGTTTCGTTGTGGCTGGTCGCGCCGTTCCCCGCGCCCCTTATATGCCTGCGGCGGCCCGTTGCTGTCCGGTGGCCGGTTGCGGTAGCGCCTGCCGTTGTCTGTGGGTCGGGGCCGGGGTGGGGGGTGTCCGTCCTCGGTCCGGCCGCCCGTTTCCGACGAGGGGCGCCCTGTGCCGGTGCCGGCCGCTGCGGGCG
>NZ_JBFAMH010000010.1:0-308819 GCF_040656475.1 Streptomyces sp. NPDC049915 | reverse complement strand
AAACGCCCGGTTACATTTCGAACCCGGAAGCTAAGCCTTACAGCGCCGATGGTACTGCAGGGGGGACCCTGTGGGAGAGTAGGACGCCGCCGAACTCCTTTTAGAGCTCTGGCTCTTGGGCATACAGCCCAAGAGCCAGAGCTTTTTTGCGTTGAGGTAGGGTCAGGGGGCATCGTTGGCTCATTTTCTACTGGAGGCCCCCGGGTGGAGGTCCAGGAGACTCGTGTTCAGACGGACCGGGTCCTCACCATCCCCAACATCCTCAGCATGGCGCGGCTCGTCGGCGTGCCCCTGTTCCTGTGGCTCATCCTGCGGCCCGAGTTCGGCGGCCCGAAGAGCGACGGCTGGGCACTTCTCGTGCTGGCCCTGAGCGGTGTCAGTGACTATCTGGACGGGAAGCTCGCGCGGCGCTGGAACCAGATCAGCAGCCTCGGCCGGCTGCTCGACCCGGCGGCCGACCGGCTCTATATCCTCTCCACTCTCGTCGGTCTCACCTGGCGCGAGATTCTGCCCCTCTGGTTGACCGCTGTACTGGTTGCGCGCGAGCTGGTCCTGCTGGTGATGGTGGGCATCCTCCGCCGGCACGGCTATCCGCCGCCGCAGGTGAACTTCCTCGGCAAGGCCGCCACCTTCAACCTGATGTACGCGTTCCCGCTGCTGTTGCTCAGTGACGGATCTGGCTGGCTGCCGTCACTCGCTGCTATTTTCGGATGGGCGTTCGCCGGATGGGGTACAACGCTGTACTGGTGGGCAGGAGTCCTCTACGTGGTACAGGTCCGCCGCTTGGTCCGAGCGGATGCCACGGCCGACTGACTCCCTCGCCCGTCGACGGTGACGGCGGTCCCCGATGGCCCGCTCTGGGAAAGTACGGGAGAATCTGGACGGGAGTAGTCGGCTAGACCGTCGTCTTTAGAGGAGGACGCTTCCGACATGAAGGCCGTCGTGATGGCCGGAGGCGAAGGCACTCGCCTTCGCCCCATGACCTCGAGCATGCCCAAGCCGCTTCTGCCGGTCGCCAACCGACCGATCATGGAGCATGTGCTGCGGCTGCTCAAAAGGCATGGGCTCAACGAGACCGTCGTAACAGTGCAGTTCCTGGCGTCACTGGTCAAGAACTACTTCGGTGACGGTGAAGAGCTCGGCATGGAGCTCACCTATGCCAACGAGGAGAAGCCACTCGGTACCGCCGGAAGCGTCAAGAACGCCGAAGAGGCATTGAAGGACGATGCCTTCGTCGTCATCTCCGGTGACGCCCTGACCGACTTCGACCTCACCGAGCTGATCAATTTCCACAAGGAAAAGGGCGCGATGGTCACGGTCTGCCTGACCCGTGTGCCCAATCCGCTGGAATTCGGCATCACCATCGTCGACGAGGAAGGCAAGGTCGAACGCTTCCTGGAGAAGCCGACCTGGGGCCAGGTCTTCTCGGACACCGTGAACACGGGCATCTACGTCATGGAGCCCGAGGTGTTCAACTACGTCGAGGCCGACGTGCCCGTGGACTGGTCCGGTGACGTCTTCCCGCAGCTCATGAAGGAGGGCAAGCCGATCTACGGCTTTGTCGCCGAGGGCTACTGGGAGGACGTCGGCACGCACGAGAGCTATGTGAAGGCGCAGGCCGACGTCCTGGAGGGCAAGGTCGACGTCGACATCGACGGCTTCGAGATCTCGCCGGGCGTATGGGTCGCGGAGGGCGCGGAAGTGCATCCGGACGCCGTTCTGCGTGGGCCGCTGTACATCGGTGACTACGCCAAGGTGGAAGCCGGCGCCGAGATTCGCGAGCACACGGTGGTGGGCTCCAACGTCGTCGTCAAGAGCGGTGCCTTCCTGCACAGGGCCGTGGTGCACGACAACGTCTACGTCGGGCAGCACAGCAATCTGCGCGGATGCGTCGTCGGCAAGAACACCGACATCATGCGGGCGGCTCGCATCGAGGACGGGGCCGTCATCGGTGACGAGTGCCTGATCGGCGAAGAATCGATCGTGCAGGGCAATGTGCGGGTCTACCCGTTCAAGACGATCGAGGCAGGCGCCTTCGTCAACCAGTCGGTCATCTGGGAGTCCCGCGGACAGGCCCATCTCTTCGGCGCCCGTGGTGTGTCCGGCATCCTCAACGTGGAGATCACGCCGGAGCTGGCCGTGCGGCTGGCCGGCGCATACGCCACGACCCTCAAGAAGGGCTCCACGGTCACCACGGCCCGCGACCACTCCCGTGGTGCCCGGGCGCTGAAGCGGGCGGTGATCTCCGCGCTGCAGGCCAGCGCCATGGACGTACGAGATCTGGAGAACGTGCCGTTGCCGGTGGCGCGGCAGCAGACCGCTCGGGGAAGCGCCGGCGGCATCATGATCAGGACGACGCCCGGGGTGCCGGACTCGGTCGACATCATGTTCTTCGACTCCCAGGGCGCCGACCTCTCGGCGGGAGGGCAGCGCAAGCTCGACCGGGTGTTCGCCCGGCAGGAGTACCGGCGTGCGTTCCCCGGCGAGATCGGTGACCTGCACTTCCCGGCCAGCGTCTTCGACTCCTACACGGGGTCGCTGCTGCGGAACGTGGACACGACCGGCATCGCCGAGTCGGGGCTGAAGGTCGTCGTCGACGCCTCCAACGGCAGTTCCGGCCTGGTGCTGCCGAGCCTGCTGGGCAAGCTCGGTGTGGACTCGCTGACGATCAATCCCGGTCTCGACGAGTCCCGGCCGACCGAGACGACGGAGATGCGCCGGGCGGGGCTGGTGCGGCTCGGTGAGATCGTGGCGTCCTCGGGTGCCGCGTTCGGTGTGCGGTTCGACCCCGTCGGCGAGCGGCTGTCGCTGGTGGACGAGAAGGGCCGGATCATCGAGGACGACCGGGCCCTGCTGGTGATGCTCGACCTGATCGCCGCGGAGCGGCGCAGCGGCCGGGTGGCGCTTCCGGTGACGACCACGCGGATCGCGGAGCAGGTGGCCGCGTACCACGGCACCCAGGTGGAGTGGACGACCACCTCGCCCGACGACCTGACGAGGGTCGGCGGCGAGGAGGGCACCATCTTCGGCGGTGACGGCAAGGGCGGCTTCATCGTCCCCGAGTTCAGCAGCGTCTACGACGGTACGGCCGCCTTCGTGCGGCTGATCGGTCTGGTGGCGCGGACGCAGCTCACGCTCAGCCAGATCGACGCGCGGATTCCGCGGGCGCACGTGCTCAAGCGCGATCTGGCGACCCCGTGGGCCGTCAAGGGGCTCGTGATGCGCCGGGTCGTGGAGGTGGCGGGAGACCGCCATGTGGACACCACGGACGGCGTGCGTGTGGTGGAGCCCGACGGGCGCTGGGTGATGGTGCTGCCCGACCCGGCCGAGGCGGTCACCCACCTGTGGGCGGAGGGCCCGGACGACGCCTCCGCTCAGGCCCTGCTGGACGAGTGGTCGGCCGTCGTGGACAGCGCGGGACGCTGAACGCAACTGCACGCGTGCGTGCCGGACAAGGCGCCCTAACGGGGGCCTGTCCGGCACGCCGGTGGGGCCATTCGGAGGAATCCGTCGCGACGTGCGACGATGTGCGGCATGCCGCAGCAGCCCCCCGTTCGGAGCACTCGTACGCCACCGTCGCGGCCGGACGCGTCCATGTCGCTGCTCACCAACGTCATGGACCACAGCCTCGACGACGGCTATGCGGAGGCTGCCGCCCGTAAGAAGGCGGCCGGCTCGGGGGGCCTGCCGAGGACGCTCCGGGCGAAGCTGGGGCTCGCCGCCGGTCTCGTGCTCGCGGCGCTCGTGGTCACCGTCGGTGCCGCACAGGCGCGTGTGGCGGCGCCAGTTGTCGCCAAGGAGCGCCAGGAGCTGCTCGACCGGATCGACCGGGAGACGAAGACGGCCGACGACCTCGAGGGCGCTGTCGACCAGCTGCGCGACGACGTCGGCGCGCGGCAGCGCGAGGCGCTGAAGAAGAGCGGCGGTGGCGAGCAGGCGGAGCTGGTGGGCATCCTGTCCGGGGCGACCGCGGTGCACGGGCCGGGTGTGAAGCTGGTCGTCGACGACGCCAAGGAAGCCAGTTCCGGTGGCGGCGCCAACCCCCGGGAGACCACCGGATTCGCGGACACCGGCCGGGTGCGTGACCGGGACATGCAGCGGGTGGTCAACGGCCTGTGGGCGTCCGGCGCCGAGGCCGTGGCGATCAACGGGCAGCGGCTGACGGCACTGTCCGCGATCCGCGCCGCGGGGGACGCGATACTGGTCGACAACAAGCCTCTGGTGCCGCCGTACACGGTGCTGGCGGTGGGGGACGGCGAGCGGCTGAGCACGCGGTTCCAGGACAGCGCGGACGGGCTGTATCTGAACGCCCTGCAGGAGAACTACGGCATCCGCACCAACATCTCCGTGCAGAGCGATCTCCGGCTGCCGGCCGCACCGAGCGTGATCGTACGTACAGCACAGCCGAACACGGGAAAGACTGAGAAGGGCACATCGTGATCGCCGTACTGGGCCTCGTCGTGGGAGTCGTGGCCGGCCTGTTGGTCCGGCCGGAGGTTCCGGCGGTCGTCGAGCCGTATCTGCCGATCGCCGTCGTGGCGGCGCTGGACGCCGTCTTCGGTGGTCTGCGGGCCATGCTCGACGGCATCTTCGACGACAAGGTCTTCGTGGTCTCGTTCCTGTCGAACGTGGTGGTGGCCGCGCTGATCGTGTTCCTCGGGGACAAGCTGGGCGTGGGCGCGCAGCTGTCCACGGGTGTCGTGGTCGTGCTCGGCATCCGGATCTTCTCCAACGCCGCGGCGATCCGACGGCACGTGTTCCGGGCGTGAGTGCGATGAGCAGCGAGGACGAGACGCCCGAGAACAAGAGCGACGAGCGCGAGACCACCGAGCACAGGCTGCGCCGGGAGCTGCCCGAGGAGCGGCCGGCGCAGGTGCCCGAGGCCGCGGCCGGTCCCGTGACTGCGCCGCAGGGTGGTGTGACCGGTCGGCAGCGGCTGGTGAAGGGGCTGTGGCCGCCGCGTGTCACACGGGCCCAACTGATCGTGGCTGTGCTGCTCTTCGGTCTGGGCTTCGGGCTCGCCGTCCAGGTCGCCTCCAACAGCGACAATGACAGTGCGCTGCGCGGTGCCCGGCAGGAGGATCTTGTCCGGATCCTCGATGAACTCGACGACCGCACACAGCGTCTTGAGGACGAGAAGCAGGGGCTCGACAAGCAGCGCCAGGAGCTGGAGAACAGCTCCGACCAGGCCGAGGAGGCCCGCAAGCAGACCGTGGAGAAGGAACGGCAACTCGGCATTCTGGCGGGCACGGTGGCGGCGCAGGGTCCCGGCATCACGATGACCATCGACGACACGAAGGGGACGGTCCAGGCGGACATGCTGCTCGACGCGATCCAGGAGCTTCGTGCGGCGGGCGCGGAGGCGATCCAGGTCAACGATGTCCGGGTGGTCGCCGGTACCTATCTCACCGACTCGGGCAAGACCGTGAGTGTCGACGGGAACAAGATCACCGCGCCTTATCGTTTCCAGGTCATCGGCAAGCCGCAGGACCTGGAACCGGCGCTCAACATCCCTGGAGGCGTGGTGCAGACCCTGGAGAAGGAGCAGGCCACCGTGACCGTCGAGCGATCGAACAAGATCGTCGTGGACGCCTTGCGAGCGGCGAAGCAGCCTGACTACGCTCGGTCGTCCTCCCAGTGAACCGGGGGTGCATGGGGGGCGTCGCACGAGGGCATGAGGTTGCGGGGGGTCGGCGCACCGAAGAGGTGGTGCGTGGTGGAAACTGTTTGGTGGATACGGACGTTGTGAGGATGTCCGGGTCGACCGGTGTGTTCAGTCAGGGTTCGTCCTGCCCCACGGGCGGGTCTGTTTCGGTCAAGGGGAATCGCCCGTGAAGTTGTTTGCGAGGTTGTTCGGCAAGAGCGCGCGAGAGGGCAGCGAGAGCAACGCGACCGCTCGCCATCGCGCCCAGCCGGACGAAGAGGCACAGCGTCCGCTGTTCCGGGACCAGGTGGCTGGTCCGGGCGGTGGCATTTCCGGAGGTCAGGGCGCGCCGTCTGTTGACCCTGCCCAGGCCGGCGGCATAGGTTTCGGCCAACCGTCAACCTCAGGTACGGGTGGAGGGTTCACGTCCGACCCGTACGCGTCCCATGCCCCGGCGGGGCAGCCGCGGCAGGAGGATCCGTCCATGTCGGCCCTGGTCTGCACGAGGTGCGGTCACCGCAATGCGGAGAACAGCCGCTTCTGCAACAACTGCGGCTCGCCGCTGCGCGCCGGGGCGGTGCCGGAGCGCGCCTCGGAGACGACCTCCACGATCTCCATCTCCGGCATCGAGGCCTACGACTCCGAGGTCACCGGTCAGACGCAGCTCCCGGCGCTGTCCCCGGAGGCGCAGGCCGCCGTGGACGCGCTGCCGCTGGGTTCCGCGCTGCTGGTCGTGCGCCGCGGGCCGAACCAGGGCAGCCGCTTCCTGCTGGACGGTGAGCTGACCACGGCCGGCCGCCACCCGCAGAGCGACATCTTCCTGGACGACGTCACGGTCTCGCGCCGCCACGTGGAGTTCCGGCGCAGCCCGGACGGCACGTTCACGGTCGCCGACGTGGGCAGCCTCAACGGCACCTACGTCAACCGCGAGCGCATCGACCAGGTCGCCCTGCACAACGGCGACGAGGTGCAGATCGGCAAGTACCGGCTGGTCTTCTACGCGAGCCAGCGGGCCTACTGACCCTCCCTCGGACTGAGTCCGGGGGCACCCCCCAGGGAAGGTCCATGCTTCGAACACCGGGCGGCGGTGCCGGCCACGGCACCGCCGCGGCGGACAGTGGGCTGATGAGCATCGGCACCGTGCTGAACGTGCTGCGCGAGGAGTTCCCCGAGGTCACCATCTCCAAGATCCGTTTCCTGGAGTCGGAGGGGCTGATCGAGCCGCGGCGGACCCCTTCGGGGTATCGCAAGTTCAGCGCGCAGGACGTCGAGCGCCTCGGCCGGGTGCTGCGGATGCAGCGGGACCACTATCTGCCGCTGAAGGTGATCCGCGAGCACCTGGACGCCCTGGAGCGCGGTGAGAACGTCCGCGTTCCGACGCTCGGCCGGCAGCGGGACGGCGAGCAGCTGCCCGAGCAGCCCACCGTCGCCCGTATCGGCCGCTCCCAGCTGCTGGCCGCCGCGGAGATCGGGGAGCGGGAACTTGAGGAGTGGGAGTCGTACGGCCTGATCGCTCCGCTGGAGGAAGGCGTGTACGACGCGGAGACGGTCACCGTGGCCACGCTGATCGCCCAGCTGGGCCGGTTCGGGATCGAGCCACGCCATCTGCGGGTGATGAAGGCCGCCGCCGACCGCGAGGCGGGGCTGGTGGAGCAGGTGGTGGCCCCGCTCAAGCGGCACCGCAATCCGCAGACCAGGGTCCATGCCGAGGAGCGGACCAAGGAGCTGGCGGACCTAGCCGTGAAGCTGCACGCGGCCCTGGTGCAGACCGCTCTCGGGGTGCGGCTGCCCTGAGCCGGGCGGGCGCCGGATGTGATGATCATCCATGCGTTCCCGGCTCGACTACCCAAACATCCCGGGCACGGCCTAGGGTTGCTGTGTGAACGAGCTCGATGTCGTAGGTGTCCGGGTCGAAATGCCCTCCAACCAACCGATCGTGCTCCTGCGCGAAGTGGGAGGCGACCGTTACCTCCCCATCTGGATCGGGCCGGGGGAGGCGACGGCGATCGCTTTCGCCCAGCAGGGCATGGCCCCCGCGCGGCCGCTGACTCACGACCTGTTCAAGGACGTGCTGGAGGCCGTCGGTCAGGAACTCACCGAGGTACGCATCACGGACCTGCGTGAAGGCGTCTTCTACGCCGAGCTGGTCTTCGCCAGCGGGGTCGAGGTGAGCGCCCGTCCGTCCGATGCCATAGCGCTGGCGTTGCGCACCGGCACGCCGATCTACGGCAGTGACGCGGTGCTCGACGACGCGGGCATCGCCATTCCGGACGAGCAGGAGGACGAGGTGGAGAAGTTCCGCGAGTTCCTCGACCAGATCTCGCCGGAGGACTTCGGCTCCAGCAGCCAGTAGCCGTGCGAGACGCCGCCGGTGCGGGCCGGGAGACCCGGCTCGCGCAGGTCGCGGGACACGGTCCCGGCCGTCGACAATGTCGGCATGTGCCGATGGCGCGTGAGAGCGTCCTACGCCCTGCCTCGAGCGCATTCGGCTAGCCTTTCCCCGCGGTGGGGTACGGGAAACCACTCTTAGGGTGATTATCACTCGGCGTGCCGAGTGTGGCGGTCGTTGACGCACCCCTGGTGGCTGCCTACCTTCGAGAAGGCAGGTCGAGGACGGAGGTCGGCGTGGGAAGCAGCGGCGGCGGTAGGGCCGGGGGTGCCCCCGAGCGCGGTTTCGGCGGGAGCGGTCCCCTTCCTTCCCCTGGCTCTCGGCTGCGCTCGAGCAGCGGGTGTCCCCATCCCGGCAGCGCGGCCGATCACGCTCCGCAGCGACCGACGGCCGTGCCGAGCGGCGGAGAGGCGACGTCCATGGCGTCCGAGGAGATCGGCTACCGGGGTCCGACGGCCTGCGCGGCCGCCGGGATCACCTACCGGCAACTCGACTACTGGGCCCGCACCGGACTCGTCGAGCCCAGCGTGCGGCCCGCCTACGGGTCGGGTACACAGCGCCTGTACAGCTTCCGCGACGTCGTCGTCCTGAAGATCGTCAAGCGGTTCCTCGACACCGGGGTGTCGCTGCAGAACATCCGCACCGCCGTCCAGCACCTGCGTGAGCGGGGCTTCAGCGACCTGGAGCGGATGACGCTGCTCAGCGACGGCGCGACCGTCTACGAGTGCACCTCGCCCGACGAGGTGCACGCCCTGCTGCAGGGCGGACAGGGCATCTTCGGCATCGCCGTCGGCGTGGTCTGGCGGGACGTGGAGCACGCGCTGTCCCAGCTGCACGGGGAGCGCGTCGACACGGGCGAGACCCTCGTCGGGCACAACCCCGGGGACGAGCTGGCGCGCAGGCGCAACCGGGCCGTCTAGGCCGGGGCTCGGCCGCCGCAGCGCGACGCGGCGCCGGCTCCGCTGCAGCCGAACGGTGTCAGCTCCGCTGCGCGGGAAGGTGCCGCCCCGGCGTCGGGGCGGCGTTGTCAGTGGTGTGGTGCAGGATCGGACATGTGAGGACCGCGCCCACGATTCTGCATCTGGACATGGATGCCTTCTTCGCGTCGGCGGAGCAGGCATCCAAGCCCAGCCTGCGCGGGAAGGCCGTCGTCGTGGGCGGGCTCGGGCCACGCGGGGTGGTGGCCACCGCGTCGTACGAGGCGCGGGTGTTCGGGGTCCATTCTGCGATGCCGACGGCCCAGGCGCGCCGGCTGGCACCGAACGCCGCGTATCTCACGCCCCGCTTCACCTTCTACCGGGCGATCAGCGAGCAGGTGATGGGGCTGCTGCGGGCGCTGTCGCCGCTGGTGGAGCCGCTCAGCCTGGACGAGGCGTTCGTGGACCTGGAGGCCGGGGGAGTCGCCTGGGACCGCGAGTCGGCGCAGCGGGCGGGGCTGAAGCTGCGCGCGGACATCCGTGCCGTCACCGGACTGACCGGGTCGGTGGGGCTCGCCGCGTCCAAGATGCTCGCCAAGATCGCCTCGGAGCGGGCCAAGCCGGACGGGCTGGTGCTGATCGAGCCGGGTACCGAGCGGGCGCTGCTCGGGCCGCTGTCGGTGCGGACCCTGCCCGGGGTCGGACCGGCGACCGGCGACCATCTGCGGCGAGCGGGGATCACCACGGTCGACGAGATCGTGGAGGCCGGTGAGGACGAGCTGGTCCGGTTGCTGGGCAAGGCCCACGGGCACGGTCTGTACACCATGGCGCTGGCGCACGACGAGCGGCCGGTGGTGGCGGAGCGCGAGGCCAAGTCCGTCTCCGTCGAGGACACCTACGACGTGGACATCCACGACCGGCTGCGGATCGGGCTGGAGGTCCAGAGGCTGGCCGACCGGTGCGTGCGGCGGCTGCGCTCCGCCGGGCTGTCCGGGCGGACCATCGTGCTGAAGGTACGGCGGTACGACTTCTCGACGCTGACCCGGTCGGAGACGCTGCGCGGGCCCACGGACGACCTCGCGGTGGTCCGGGAGGCGGCGCTGCGGCTGCTGGACGCGGTGGACACGACGGGCGGGGTGCGCCTGCTGGGCGTCGGCGTCACCGGACTCGCCGACTACACGCAGGAGGACCTGTTCGCGCAGGCGGCGGGGGAGCGGGCGCGGGTGGAAGGGCCTCAGGAGGACGACGCCGATCACGCGCCGCAGCCCGTTCCCGAGGAACCTGAGCACGCGGAGCGGCACTGGCTGCCGGGGCACGACGTACGGCACACCGAGTACGGGCACGGGTGGGTCCAGGGCAGCGGCCTGGGCCGGGTCACGGTCCGCTTCGAGACACCGGACTCGGAGCCGGGCCGGGTCAGGACGTTCCGGACGGACGACCCCGCGCTGGAGCCGGCGGAACCGCTGCCGTTGGTGCGGCGAAGACCGGACGCTTCGACGGCAGGCCAGGACGACTCGACGGCAGGCCAGGACGCCTCGGGGACACGCCAGGACGCTTCGGGCACGGCCCAGGACGACTCGGTGATAGGCCAGGACGCCTCGGGGACGGCCCAGGACGACTCGGTGACGGGCCCTGACGGCCCGGCTTCGGGGGTGGTCGGCCTGGGGGCCCGGGTCGACGGGCGAGTGGCGGAGGGCGGTGCTTAGCGCGGAGGCGCCAACGGTGGAGGGGTCGGTGGCGGCTCCGCCCCCTCCGACACATCCGCCGGACCCGTCAGGACTCCTCCGTTCCGGCCAGTTTGCCGAAGTCGTGCTCCTGGAGCGGGGCAGGGGCGGCGATGTCGAGGCCGTAGTGGTGGTAGAGCTGGAGTTCCTGCTCCGGGGAGAGGTGGCGGCCCACGCCGAAGTCGGGGGCGTCCTTGATCAGGGCGCGCTCGAAGGGGACGTGCAGTGCGCCCTCGATCAGTTCGCTCGGCTCCAGCGGGACGAAGGCGTCCCGGCTGAACAGGCCCGTTCGTATGGCGGCCCACTCCGGCACGCCCGTGGCGTCGTCGAGGTAGACCTCGTCGACGGTGCCGATCTTGACGCCGCTGCGGTCGAACGCCTTGCGGCCGATCAGGTTGCGCGGATCGATCTCGGTCTGCACGGGCCCTCCACTGGGTCGCAAGACTGTTATAAGCACTACGAAAGAGCACAATCGTGACGGTGGCCACTCGAAGGCCCCGGCGTTGACCTCGCTGGTAGGCTGACAACGGCTGCTGACCCCGTGCGGGAGAGTCCTCCAGACTTCATCGGAGGCGCCGAAGGAGCAAATCCTCCCCGGAATCTCTCAGGCTCACGTACCGCACGGACGAGGTCACTCTGGAAAGCAGAGCGGGTGTCGACGGCTTCCGCTCTCACCGACGGTGAAAGCCGGGTGCTCTCGGGCGCTCCGGTGAAGCTCTCAGGTCGAGATGACAGAGGGGGAGGCCGTTCGGGTACCCGTGCCGTGGTGCCCCTCGAAGGTCGCGTCAGACCAGGAGGCCTCCGCAATGACCGCCCATCGCATTCCGCTCTCCGAGCTCGAGAAGGGGATCCCCTTCGAACAGCGCCACATCGGGCCCGACCAAGAGGCTCGGGCGAAGATGCTCGCCCAGGTCGGGTACGGCTCGCTGGACGAGCTCACCGCCGCCGCGGTGCCGGATGTGATCAAGAACGCCGACGCCCTCGACCTGCCGGGCGCCCGCAGCGAGGCCGAGGTGCTCGCCGAGCTGCGCTCCCTCGCCGACCGCAACCAGGTCCTCGGTTCGATGATCGGCCTCGGTTACCACGGCACCTTCACGCCGCCGGTCATCCTGCGCAACGTCATGGAGAACCCGGCCTGGTACACGGCGTACACGCCCTACCAGCCGGAGATCTCGCAGGGCCGCCTCGAGGCGCTGCTGAACTTCCAGACCATGGTCGCCGACCTCACCGGTCTGCCCACCTCCGGCGCCTCCCTCCTCGACGAGGGCACGGCCGCCGCCGAGGCGATGGCGCTGTCCCTGCGCATGGGCAAGAACAAGAAGGGTCTCTTCCTGGTCGACGCGGACGCGCTGCCGCAGACCATCGCCGTCATCCAGACCCGTGCCGAGCCGACCGGCGTCGAGGTGGTCGTCGCCGACCTCGGCGACGGCATCCCGGCCGACATCGCCGCCCGTGAGATCAACGGCGTGCTGATCCAGTACCCGGGCGCCTCCGGTGCCGTACGCGACATCAAGCCGGTCATCGACCAGGCGCACGAGCTGGGCGCGCTCGTCACCGTCGCCACCGACCTGCTGGCGCTGACGCTGCTGAAGTCGCCGGGTGAGCTGGGCGCGGACATCGCGGTCGGCACCACCCAGCGGTTCGGTGTGCCGATGGGCTTCGGCGGCCCGCACGCCGGTTACATGGCCGTCCGCGAGAAGTTCGCGCGCAGCCTGCCCGGGCGGCTCGTGGGCGTGTCCGTGGACGCGGACGGGAACAAGGCCTATCGGCTGGCGCTGCAGACGCGTGAGCAGCACATCCGCCGGGAGAAGGCGACCAGCAACATCTGCACCGCGCAGGTGCTGCTGGCCGTGATGGCCGGAATGTACGCCGTCTACCACGGGCCTGACGGCCTCAAGGGCATCGCTCAGCGCACGCACCGGTACGCCGCGATCCTCGCCGAGGGGCTGAAGGCCGGCGGCGCCGAGGTCGTGCACGGCGCCTTCTTCGACACCGTCACCGTGCGGGTGCCGGGCCGGGCCGCCGAGGTCGTCGCCGCCGCGCGGGACAACGGGGTCAACCTGTACCCGGTCGACGCCGACCACGTCTCCCTCGCCTGTGACGAGACCACGACCCGCGACCAGCTGGCGGCCGTGTTCGGTGCCTTCGGCATCGAGGGCGACATCGAGGCGCTGGACGCCGCCGCCGGTGACGCGCTGCCGCAGGACCTGCTGCGCAGCGACGCCTACCTGACCCACCCGGTCTTCCACCAGCACCGTTCCGAGACCGCCATGCTGCGCTACCTGCGCAAGCTGTCCGACCGCGACTACGCGCTGGACCGCGGCATGATCCCGCTGGGCTCCTGCACCATGAAGCTCAACGCGACCACCGAGATGGAGCCGGTGACCTGGCCGGAGTTCGGTCAGCTGCACCCCTTCGCTCCCGCCGAGCAGGCCGAGGGCTACCTCACGCTCATCCACGAGCTGGAGGACCGTCTCGCCGAGGTCACCGGCTACGACAAGGTCTCGCTGCAGCCGAACGCCGGTTCGCAGGGTGAGCTGGCCGGTCTGCTGGCCGTGCGCGGCTACCACCGCGCCAACGGCGACGAGCAGCGCACCGTCTGCCTCATCCCGTCCTCCGCGCACGGCACCAACGCCGCCAGCGCCGTGATGGCCGGCATGAGGGTCGTCGTCGTCAAGACCGCCGAGGACGGCGAGATCGACGTCGAGGACCTGCGGGCGAAGATCGAGCAGTACCGCGGCCAGCTGGCGGTGCTCATGATCACCTACCCGTCGACGCACGGTGTGTTCGAGGAGCACGTCGCCGACATCTGCGCCCAGGTGCACGAGGCCGGCGGTCAGGTGTACGTCGACGGCGCCAACCTGAACGCGCTGGTCGGCCTCGCCAAGCCGGGCCACTTCGGCGGTGACGTCTCCCACCTGAACCTGCACAAGACGTTCTGCATCCCGCACGGCGGCGGCGGTCCCGGCGTCGGCCCGGTCGCGGTCCGCGAGCACCTCGCGCCGTATCTGCCGAACCACCCGCTGCAGCCCACCGCGGGTCCGGAGACGGGCGTCGGCCCGATTTCGGCGGCGCCGTGGGGCTCCGCGGGCATCCTGCCCATCTCCTGGGCGTACGTCCGGCTCATGGGCGGTGAGGGCCTGAAGCAGGCGACGCAGGTCGCCGTGCTGTCGGCGAACTACATCGCCAAGCGCCTCGAGCCGCACTACCCGGTGCTCTACACCGGCCCCGGCGGCCTGGTCGCGCACGAGTGCATCATCGACCTGCGCCCGATCACCAAGGCGACCGGCGTGAGCGTGGACGACGTCGCCAAGCGGCTCATCGACTACGGCTTCCACGCGCCGACGATGTCCTTCCCGGTGGCCGGCACGCTGATGATCGAGCCGACCGAGTCCGAGGACCTGGCCGAGCTGGACCGGTTCTGCGACGCGATGATCGCCATCCGTGCGGAGATCGAGAAGGTCGGCTCCGGCGAGTGGCCCGTGGAGGACAACCCGCTGCGGAACGCCCCGCACACGGCCAGTGCGCTCGGCGGGGAGTGGGAGCACGCCTACAGCCGCGAGGAGGCCGTCTTCCCGGCCGGTGTGTCGGCCGCGGACAAGTACTGGCCGCCGGTGCGCCGTATCGACCAGGCCTTCGGTGACCGGAACCTGGTCTGCTCGTGCCCGCCGCTGGACGCGTACGAGGACTGAGACACGCTGAGATGAGTCGAGGGCCCCCGGCTGGGGGCCCTCGTCCGTTTCAGGCCGTCGCCGGGACAACTTCTTGGTGATGGCAGCGGTCGGTTCTGTTGATCAGGGCCCGGACGGGGAATCCCGGGGCTCACGCCGGGTATGCATGGGTCTGTGCCGCCTTGACCGTCGCCCAGACCGGTGCGCCCGGGTGCAGGTCGAGTTCCGCCGCGGCGACCGTGGTGAGGTCGGCGGCCAGCGGCAGTTCCCCGGTGAGGTCGGCGCGTATCTGGTCGCCGTGGGTCTCCAGGCCCGCCACCTCGCAGCGCCACAGGTTGCGGGCGCTGGAACCGGTGGGGCGATCCCGGTGCAGGGTGACCGCGCCCGGCGGGAACGCGACGAAGACCGCGCCGGTGAGGTGCTCGGTGGTGGTGATCCCGGGGCCCGCCTCCAGCGTCACGGTGTGGCCGTCGGCGCGGCCGCGGTAGAGGTTCAGGCCGACCAGCTGGGCGATGTAGTCGGTGCGCGGGTGGCGGGCGATGTCGGCGGGGGTGCCCTCCTGGACCACCCGGCCGTGCTCGATCACCACCAGGCGGTCGGCGAGCACCATGGCGTCCAGCGGGTCGTGGGTGACCAGGACGGCCACGGCCTCGAACTCGGCGAGATGACGGCGCAACTGGGCGCGCACCTCCAGCCGCGTGCGGGCGTCCAGCGCGGCCAGCGGCTCGTCGAGGAGCAGCAGCCGGGGACGGGTGGCGAGCGCGCGGGCCAGGGCGACGCGCTGGGCCTGGCCGCCGGACAGACGGCGTGGCTTGGCGCCGGCGTGCTCGGCGAGGCCCATGCGCTCCAGCCACGCGGCGGCCTCGGTGCGGGCCTCGGCCTTGCTCGCGCCCCGGCAGCGCGGCCCGAACGCCACGTTGTCCAGGGCCGTCAGATGCGGGAAGAGGAGATAGTCCTGGAAGACGACACCGACCGGGCGCGATTCCGGCGGCGTACGGTCCAGGCTGATGCCGTCGAGGCCCAGCCGGCCACCACTCAGCGGGGTGAGCCCCGCCAGGGCGCGCAGGGCGGTGGTCTTGCCGGCGCCGTTCGGACCGAGCAGGGCGACGACGTCGCCGGGCGCGGCGGCCAGGGTCACGTCGAGCCGGAAGGTGCCGCGGTCGACGACGAGATGGGCGTCCAGGCCCTCGGCGCCTCGGGCGGGGGCGGTGGTCGTCGACTGCTCGGTGTCGGTCATGAGGCGGTCATCCATCGGTCCCGCAGCCCCGCCAGCACGGCCACGGACACCGCGAGCAGCACCAGGCTGAGCGCGATGGCCGCCGCCGGGTCGTTCTGGAGCGCGAGGTAGACCGCGAGGGGCATGGTCTGGGTACGGCCGGGGAAGTTGCCGGCGAACGTGATCGTGGCGCCGAACTCCCCGAGCGCCCGCGCCCAGGCGAGCACCGCACCCGCCGCGACACCCGGCGCGATCAGCGGCAGGGTGACCCGGCGGAAGGCGGTGAAGCGGGAGGCGCCCAGGGTCTGTGCTGCCTCCTCGTAGCGGCGGTCGGCTGCGCGTAGCGTGCCCTCGACGCTGATGACGAGGAAGGGCATCGCCACGAACGTCTCCGCGAGGACGACCCCGGTCGTGGTGAACGGCAGGGTGACGCCGAACCAGGAGTCCAGCCACTGCCCGATCACGCCGTTGCGGCCGAGGGCGAGCAGCAGGGCGACACCGCCGACCACGGGCGGCAGGACGAGCGGCAGGGTCACCAGGGCGCGCACGAGACCGCGGCCGGGGAACTCGGTGCGGGCCAGCAGCCAGGCCAGCGGGACGCCGACGAGAATGCTCAGCGCGGTCGCCGCGGTGGCGCAGATCAGGGACAGCTGGAGCGCCTGCCACACCTCGGTGCTGGTCAGCTGGTCCGGCAGGCTGCCCCAGGGGGCCCGGATCAGCAGGGCGACCAGGGGCAGCACCAGGAACGCCAGTCCCAGCAGCGCCGGCAGCAG
This sequence comes from Streptomyces sp. NPDC049915, assembly GCF_040656475.1. Classification (NCBI taxonomy): domain Bacteria; kingdom Bacillati; phylum Actinomycetota; class Actinomycetes; order Kitasatosporales; family Streptomycetaceae; genus Streptomyces; species Streptomyces sp. NPDC049915. The sequence goes on along the minus strand of NZ_JBFAMH010000010.1, from coordinate 292,485 downwards.
CAGGGGCAGGGGGACGCCCGAGCGGGCGCGGCGGCGCCGCGGACCGCCCTGAAGGGTGTCCGCGGCGCCGGTCTTGCCCAGGGACGTCACGGTTTCAGGAACCCGGCCTCGGTCAGCACCTTCTGGCCCTCGGCGGACTTGACCAGGTCGATGAAGGCCCGGGCCGCGGCGGCGTTGGGGGCGTCCTTCAGCAGGGCGATCGGGTAGTCGTTGACGGCCTTGGCCGACTCGGGGAACTCCACGCCCTGCACCTTCTCACCGGCCGCCTTCACATCCGTCTTGTACACCACGGCGGCGTCGGCTTCCTTCAGCTCGACCTTCGTCAGGGCGCTCTTGACGTCCTGCTCGTAGGAGACCGGGGTGAGCGTCAGACCGCTCGCCTTGAGGGCCTTCTGGGCGGCGGCGCCGCACGGCACCGTCTTGTCGCACAGCACGACCTTCAGGCCGGACTTGGTGAGGTCCTTCAGCGAGGCGACCTTGCCGGGGTTGCCCGGCAGGGTGGCGATCTCCAGCTGGTTGCGCACGAAGGTGGTCGGCGACGCGGCCGTGTCCTGGGCGTCCGAGACGATCTTCATGGTCTTCGGGCTGGCGGCGGCGAACAGGTCGGCGGGGGCGCCTCCGGTGATGCTCGCCGCCAGGGAGTCGCTGCCGCCGAAGTTGAAGCTGACCTCGGTGCCCGGGTGCTGCTTCTCGAATTCCTGGCCGAGGGCCGTGAAGCTCTCCTTGAGGGAGGCGGCCGCGAAGACGGTGACCGTGCCGGACACCTTCGGCGACGACGAGGCGCTCGACTTGCCCGAGTCGTCGGGGGAGCCGGCCGAACCGGACGAGTCGGAGGACGAGGAGCACGCGCTCAGCACCAGCAGCGCGGCGGCCGACGCGCCGGCGATCGACAGGGTCCGGCGGGCGGGGCGGGTCATCACGGGGCGACTCCCTCAGTGCTCACGGTGGAGGCAGCCCGGTGGACCCCTCCCATGCCCGATCATACTGACGCATCTGCCAGGGAGAAGTCTGCTGTCGCATCGCATGAGCCAAGGTCGATGAGGTCAGGGGTGGCATGTGCGTTCGTACGGTGCCGGTGTCCCGTTCCCCTGTGGTGCCGGTTCAGGCGCGGTCGATGTGTACGTTTGTCGACTTCACGCGGGCGGTGGCCTCCATGCCGACCTCCAGGCCCAGCTCCTCCACGGCCTCCCGGGTCAGCAGGGAGACCAGCCGGTGCGGGCCGGCCTGGATCTCCACCTGGGCGGCCACGTCACCGAGCTTGATGGCGGTGACGATGCCGGGGAAGGCGTTGCGCGCGGAGGTGTACGGCGTCTCCTCCCCGTCGGTGCCCGCCTTGGCGAGTTCCACGGAGAACGCCGCCAGGTCCCGTCCCTCGATCAGCCGCCGTCCGCTCTCGTCGCGGTGGGTGGTCACGCGGCCGGCGTCCGCCCAGCGGCGCGCGGTGTCGGGGCTCACGCCGAGGAGCCGTGCTGCCTGGCCGATTGTGTAGGACTGCATGCCGGTCACGATAAGGGCGCCGGCGGCACGCACCCGATGCGGGGCGGCCGGTGTGTCAGCCCGTGTGGACGCGGGGGCGCCGCTCACGGTCCGGTTCGGCCTCCCGCAGCACCTCGCGCGTCACCGGGGCGACCTCGCCCGAGCCGAACAGGAAGAAGCGCAGGAAGTTGGTGAACGGATTGCCCTCGGTCCACTCGAAATAGATGTGCGGGGTGCAGGCCGTGGTGTCGCGGACGTGCAGCAGCAGCGCCGCCAGGGCGTTGGGCACGGAGGGGGACTCCAGGGTGAGGACCCGGTAGCGGCCGTGCAGGACCTCGCCGCGCACGGTGAGGCCGCCCTCGAACTCGGAGGGGTCGGTGACGGTCACCTCGGCGAAGACGAAGTCGTCCTGCTCCGGCATGTCGTTGTCCTCGCGGATCTGCTCGATCTTGTCGCGGTACTCCGCCTTGTCGCGCCGGTCGGGCTCGTTGGCGATGAACCGCATCTTCCGGCTGGCCATGTCCCGTATGAACCGCTCGGCCATCGGGTCGAGCGTCACGCTGGTCACCCGCAGCTCGAAGGCGCGCAGCAGGCGCGACAGCAGGGAGATGAGGATGATGCCGGCGATGAAGCAGGCACCGATCTTCACGCCGTCCGGGCGCTCGATGACGTTGACGACCGTGGTGTAGAGGAACACCGCCGAGATCACCGCGAAGCCGATGGTCCAGCCGCGCTGGCCGGCCTTGCGGGCGGCGATGGTCACCGCGATCGCGGCGGAGCTGATGAGCACCAGCACGCCGGTGGCGTAGGCGCCGCCCTGCTTGTCGACGTTGGCGTCGAAGATCCAGGTGACCAGGAACGCGACCAGGATGAAGACGAGGACCATCGGGCGCACCGCGCGGGCCCAGTGCGGGGCCATGCCGTAGCGGGGCAGGTACCGGGGCATCAGATTGAGCAGCCCGGCCATCGCGGAGGCTCCGGCGAACCACAGGATGGCGATGGTGGAGATGTCGTAGACCGTGCCGAAGGCGCCGCCGAGGTAGTGGTGGGCGAGGTAGGCCAGCGCGCGGCCGTTGGCGGCGCCGCCCGGCTCGAACTCCCGCTCCGGGATCAGCAGCGTGGTGATGAAGCTGGTCGCGATCAGGAAGCAGCTCATGATCAGGGCAGCGGTGGTCAGCAGCTTCTTGGTGTCCCGGATACGGCCCGCCGGATCGGCCTCCGTGTCACCCGGATCGCCCTTCACGTGCGGCATCACCGCGACGCCGGTCTCGAAGCCGGAGAGGCCGAGCGCCAGCTTGGGGAAGACGAGCAGGGCCACACCGACCATCGCAAAAACGTTTCCGTGCTCTGCGGTCAGAGCGCTGGACCAGTCGGTGACGAGATGCCCGGCGGTGACCACGTGGTAGAAGCCGACGATCACGACGACCACGTTCAGCAGCAGGTAGATGCCGACCAGGACGACGGCGACGCCGACCGCCTCCAGGAAGCCCTTGAGGAACACCGCGCCGAGCAGGGCCACCAGCAGCAGCGTGATCAGCATCTGTTTGTCGTGCAGGGCACCGGTCAGATGCGGGTTCTCCACCAGGTGTGTCGAGGCGTCGGCCGCCGACAGGGTGATGGTGATCAGGAAGTCGGTGGCGGCGAAGCCGAGCAGGGTGAGCACGAACAGCTTGCCCTGCCAGAACGACAGCAGCCGCTCCAGCATCGCGATCGACCCCTCGCCGTGCGGGCTCTCCTTCGCCACCCGGCGGTAGACGGGCAGTGCGCCCGCCAGAGTGACGATCACCAGCACGAGGGTCGCCACGGGGGAGAGCAGGCCGGCCGCGAGCGCGGCGATGCCGGGCTGGTAGCCGAGGGTGGAGAAGTAGTCGACACCGGTCAGGCACATCACCCGGTACCAGCGCTGTCCCTTGTGCGGGGGCTCCGGCACGGCGTGCGGCCCGGTGTGGCCGCCGTCCTTGCCCATGTCGGACAGCCCTTCCAGCATCCAGGTGCGCAGGCGACTGGGAGGGGGGTGCTCGGTGGTGGCCATCGGGATGCTCCTGAAGTGCGGCTCGGCGTGTGGATTCGGCCATCACGCGGTCGGCGGCACCAGCGTATGCGGAGCGTGACGTACGGGCCTTCGGATCAAGGGCCGGGGGGCGTCAATCTTGCGTTAAGAGTGGCGGTGCCGGTGCGGTTCGAGTGCCGGTGGCGCGGGCTCGGGGCGAGGGGACGGCTATGGCGCCGACGGGGAGTGCGCGGTGACCGGCCCGAGGGGCCGGGAGGCTCCCGGGCAGGTCCGGGAGGGGCGCCGGGACGGGTCCGCGGCGCCCCCTCGGGCACGGAACGCGCGTCGGCGGGGAGGCCGGCGTACCCGCGAGCGCCACGGCCGCGCCGGACCGCGACGTCGGTCGGTCGAGGTGCCGGGCGCTGTGCCCGCCGCTCATGGAAGCGGGCGGCGGGGGCGTGGACAACCCCCCGGGAAGGTTCTCTTACCGGGTCCTGAGTGGACGGGGGCTCGGCCGCCGCCGTAGGACGTACGAACGCCCTCAAGGGCGGGTCGGGTGGCGTCAGGGAGGCGTCGACGCAGGACGCGAGAGAGGCGATCGAACACTCGGCCGCCGGCCACCCCGTCAGGCCCGAGCGGCGCTGATCCTTGCCGGGGCACGCGAGCCGGCGAAGGGCGCGCAGTGTGCGGGGCCGGTGCGCAGCGGTGGCTGCGGGCCGGCCCCGGGGAGGTGGAGGATCAGGCGGCCGTCATCACCCGGCCGGTGTCCAGCGGGCGGTGCGGCGCGATGATCTTGCCGTTCGGCAGAAGTTCGCCGGTGTCCTCGAAGAGGAGTACGCCGTTGCACAGCAGACTCCAGCCCTGCTCCGGGTGGTGCGCCACGAGACGGGCGGACTCCCGGTCGGCTGAGTCGGCTGAAGGGCACGGCGGCTGGTGCTGGCACATGGTGGGTGGGATCTCTCGCTCTGTTGTGGTCATGTCCGCCCCCGTTGGAAAGTCGGTCGGAACCCAGTGTTGCCCCACGGGCGTCAATCCGCAGGGATTTCGCAGCACCGCTTCTTCACAGAATGATGACGCATCACCCGCGCGGCCGGTTCAGCCGACTGACGTGCACATTCAGGTGGTTTCCGATGGCCGTGGGTGACTAGTCCGGACGGGTGGGGCGACCATTCGAACTCGTACGAGCGATGAATTGCTCGTACGAGCGAATTGACAGCGGAGTTACCGCATGCGCGGGCCCCGCTTCCGGTGCGGAGGCGGGGCCCGGTGTGCCGGAGGTCAGGCGGGCTGGCCGAGCAGCGGGGCCGGGGTGGCTCGCAGGGTGAGGACGGGCAGCAGGTCGGAGACCGCGTGCGGGCGGTGGGCGGCGATCCCCGGCGGCGCGGGCGCCAGCGGCACCAGCAGGTCCGTGGCCTGCGGATGCCCCGCTGCCCCGTCCGCCGTGCAGTCCCCGTGCAGCCACAGGGTGAGCATGTACAGCCCGGGCACGGACAGCAGCCGCGCCTGATACGGCTGCGCCACCGACTCGGCCTGGCGCAACGCCCGCTCGGTGGAGGCGACGTAGGGCCCTTCGAAGAAGTGCGAGAAGGCCCAGCCGTCGGGTGTCAGCCGGGTCTCGGCCGCCGCCACCGCGCGGTCGCCGCAGCGGATCAGGAAGCGCCAGCCGGCCAGCCGCGTGGCCCGCACCCCCTCGGGGGTGATCGCGTCCAGCACGTGCACGGGCAGCGGCAGATCGGGCGTCGCGGGGCCCTCGGCGTTGCGGAGGGAGGGAGTGGGTGCTTGGCGGACCGCGGTCGGGGAACCGAGTGCCGTGAGGACGGAGCGAAGTGCGGGCGCGGGAGCCGGGGGTACATGCAGCGGCATGGTGGGTCGCCTCTCATTCGGCAGGCACGGTGGCGTGAGGGCGGGGCGTGGGCGGACGACGCTGTCAGCTCTCGGGATCAGGGGTCGGCAAGGCGGGGTCCGGGGTCGGAGTGTGAAAGAGGTGCGCAGTGGCCCGTCATCCGTCACCTTCGACGACAAGCCTTCGACCGCGGGCGCCAACCTGCTGCCCTGTCGGGCGAGTTTATACGACACATGTTCAGCCTGTGTTTCATCTAGCCGCTTCCGGAGCACACGGCAAGAGACTATTCGGTCGGCGATTCGCGGGAATCATCCCGATTCCACAGGGGCTGAACGGCGGTGACCTCGGGAAGTGCAGATCCAGCGGTCGGCCAATTCTCGTCGGCGTTTTTTACGAGATCCATTCCCGGGGAAAATGCCCGGAGCCGTATGCCTTGCGAATGTGCCACTGGACAACCCGCCGGACAACCCGGCAAGCCTAGCCGCTCACGCTCGTGCGCGCATGCGTTATGGATCGCTTCGGCTGGGCATCATCCCCCGTGCACCGGACACCGGAGGCCCGATGACCGGGCACCCGCCCCACCTGAGGAAGGGACGCTTCGATGGGCGAGAAGGTCGTGGCAGGCTCGTTCGACCTGTCCGATCGCCAGCGCTACCGCGACAAGCTGCAACAGTGCCTGACGGGGCTTGAGCGGCTACTGGCACAGCAGCGGTTCGATCGCCCGAAGAACCTGATGGGGCTGGAGATCGAGCTGAATCTGGTGGGCGCCGACGGCCTGCCGAAAATGCTGAACGCCGAAGTGCTGGAACGCATCGCGAGCCGGGACTTCCAGACCGAACTCGCCATGTTCAACCTGGAAGTGAACATAGCCCCCCACCGGCTCGGAGACCGGGTATTCGACCGGCTCGCCGAGGAACTCCGCATCGCGCTGGCCTACGCGGACCGCAAGGCGGCCGAGGTCGACTCCGGAATCGCGATGATCGGGATTCTGCCCACCCTGGACCGGGACGACCTGGTCTCGTCCAATCTTTCCGACGTGGACCGCTACACCCTGCTCAACGACCAGATCGTCGCCGCCCGCGGTGAGGACTTCACGCTCGACATCGAGGGCGTGGAACATCTGCGCTGCACGTCCAGGTCGATCACCCCGGAGGCGGCCTGCACCTCCGTGCAGCTGCACCTCCAGGTCACCCCGGGCCGCTTCGCCGACGTGTGGAACGCCGCTCAGGCCATCGCCGCCGTGCAGGTGGCCCTCGGTGCCAACTCGCCGTTCCTGTTCGGCCGCGAGCTGTGGCGCGAGTCGCGGCCGCCGCTGTTCCAGCAGTCCACCGACACCCGACCGCCCGAGCTCAAGGCCCAGGGCGTGCGGCCGCGCACCTGGTTCGGCGAGCGGTGGATCACCTCGGCGTACGACCTGTTCGAGGAGAACCTGCGCTACTTCCCGGCACTGCTGCCGATCTGCGACGAGGAGGACCCGCTCGAGGTGCTCGACGCCGGCGGCACCCCCAAGCTCGCCGAACTGGTCCTGCACAACGGCACGGTCTACCGCTGGAACCGGCCCGTCTACGACGTCGCCGACGGCGTCCCGCACCTGCGCGTGGAGAACCGCGTGCTGCCGGCCGGCCCGACCGTCACGGACGTGGTCGCGAACGCGGCCTTCTACTACGGCGTCGTCCGCGCCCTTGCCGAGGACACGCGGCCGGTGTGGAACCGGCTGCCGTTCGAGGCCGCCGCCGCCAACTTCGACACCGCCTGCCGCTACGGCATCGACGCCCGCATGGAGTGGCCGCGGCGCGGCCGGCTCGGCGGCACGACCACCGTCGACGCGGTCAGCCTCGTCCGGGACGAGCTCCTGCCGCTGGCGGAGGCGGGACTCGACGCGTGGGGCATCGAGCCCGCCGACCGCGACCTGTACCTCGGCGTGATCGACGAGCGGTGCCGGCGGCGCGCGAACGGGGCGACCTGGCAGGCGGCCACCTTCCACCGCGCGCAGGAGAAGGGCCTGTCCCGCGAGGCGGCCCTGGCCGCGACGACGCGGCGCTACTGCGAGCTGATGCGCAAGGGCGACCCGGTCCACAGCTGGCCGGTGGGGCTGCCGGAGCCGGCGCCGCTGGGGTGAGCGGCGCTCCTGCGGGGCGTGCGGCGCTTCGCGGGTTGCCTGGCCCGGGACGCGCCCTGCAACGGGGGCCGACGGACTCCGCCCTGCGCTGATCGGGCATGCTGTGACCTCCCACGGTGTGCAGGCGGAGGCGGGCCAGGTGACCGAGACTTTTCCCGAACAGCGGCTCTCAGGACGGATCTTCCGTGACGAGACGCTGCTCGTCCTGGGGCTCTCGCTCGGTGCGAGCGGAGTGTCCGCGCTGATCAGCTTCGTCGGCTCGGTGACCAAGCCGGGCGGCCTCAAGGACCAGGCGGCCACGCTCAACGCCTCCGCCGCGCCGGGCCGGCCCTGGCTCGACCTCGCCTGGCAGCTGTTCGGCATCGCCACCGCGCTGGTGCCGGTCGCGCTCGTCGCACACCTGCTGCTGCGGGAGGGCGGGAGCCTGCGCACCCTCGGCTTCGACCGCACCCGCCCGTGGCCCGACCTCGGCCGGGGCGCCGCGATCGCCGCGGTGATCGGCAGCACCGGTATCGCGTTCTACCTGGCCGCCCGTGGCCTCGGCTTCAACCTGACCGTGGTGCCCGAGGCGCTGCCCGCCGTGTGGTGGAAGTACCCCGTGCTGATCCTGTCGGCGGTGCAGAACGCGGTCCTCGAAGAGGTCATCGTCGTCGGCTATCTGCTGCGCCGGCTGCGCCAGCTGGGCTGGACGCCGGGCACCGCGCTGGTCGCCAGCTCCGTACTGCGCGGCTCCTACCACCTCTACCAGGGCATCGGCGGCTTCCTCGGGAACATGGCGATGGGCGTCGTCTTCGTGTGGCTCTACCGCCGCTGGGGACGGGTCGGTCCCCTGGTGGTGGCGCACTCCCTGCTCGACATCGGGGCGTTCGTGGGCTACGCGCTGCTGGCCGGCAAGGTGGGCTGGCTGCCGACGGCCTGAACCGCCGGCAGCGCACCGTCACGGCCGGGTGAGCAGGTCGCCCTCGATCACGGTGACCGCCCGGCCGCTCAGCAGCGTCCGCTCACCGCGCACCTCGGTGCGCACACGGCCCGAGCGCGGTGAGGCCTGCAGGCCCGTGAGGTCCGGGCGGCCGAGGCGCTCGGCCCAGAACGGAGCCAGAGCGGTGTGGGCGCTGCCCGTGACCGGGTCCTCGTCGATGCCGACGTTGGGGAAGAAGCAGCGCGAGACGAAGTCGTAGCCGCGCGCCGGGTCCTCGGCGCGGGCGGTGGCGATGATGCCCCGCTCCGACAAGGCGGCCAGCGCCTTGTGGTCCGGAGCCAGGCCGTGCACGGTCTTCTCGTCGGCCAGCTCCAGCAGCAGGTCGCCGATGTCCGGGCCGGTGTCGAAGACGGCGCGCGGCTCGGCGCCGAGGGCCCCGGCGACCCCGGCCGGGACCTCGACGGGGGTGAGCGGTGCGGTGGGGAAGTCCAGCGTGATCGAGCCGTCCTCGCGGGGCGTGGCGATCAGTACGCCGCTGCGGGTGGCGAACCGTACCGGGCCCTCGTGGGCGCCGGTGGTGTGCAGGACGTGGGCGGTGGCGAGGGTGGCGTGGCCGCACATCGCGACCTCGGTGGCCGGGGTGAACCAGCGCAGCGCCCAGTCGGCCTCGCCGCCCGCGGGCAGTCGGTGGGCGAACGCGGTCTCGGCGTGGTTGACCTCCAGGGCCACGTTCTGCAGCCAGTCGTCGGCCGGGAACGAGTCGAGCAGGAGCACCCCGGCCGGGTTGCCGGCGAAGGGGCGGTCGGTGAAGGCGTCGACGATTCGAATGCGCATGGCCCGACGGTAGTGGCGGCGGGAAGCCGCAGACCAAGGCCAATTCGGCGGTGCTGGACCGGTCGGGGGTGGGGGAGTTCGTGCAGGGGCCGGGGCGTAGGGGTGCGCAGGGTCTTGTCTTGCGAACAGTTTCGATATATCGTTGAAACATCGTGAAAGATCGACGATCGAATGACAACCGGAATGGAGAGTGATCGCGATGCGTACCCACGGTTTCGAGCACGGACATCGGCACGGCGGCCCCGGGCGTGGCTTCGGTGGCTTCGGTGACGAGGGGCGGCGTGCGGCCTTCGGTCCCTTCGGGCCGGGTGGGCCCGGCTTCGGCCCCGGTGGTCCCGGCTTCGGCGGGCACGGCCCCTGGGGCGGGCGAGGGCGCGGCGGACCGCGCGGACGGGCGCGGCGCGGCGACGTACGGGCCTCGATCCTGGCCCTGCTGAAGGACCGGCCGATGCACGGCTACGAGATGATCCAGGAGATCGCCGCACGCAGCGGCGGTGCCTGGAAGCCGAGCCCCGGCTCGGTGTACCCCACCCTCCAGTTGCTGGAGGACGAGGGGCTGATCAGCAGCGAGTCCGAGGGCGGCAAGAAGCTCTTCTCGCTCACCGAGGCGGGCCGTACGGCGGCCGAAGAGGGCCCGGACGCCCCTTGGGAGGAGGCATCCCGGGGGATCGACTTCGAGGCGCTCGGCGAGATCCGCCAGGCGGGCATCGGCCTGATGGAGGCCTTCGGCCAGGTCTGGAAGACCGGCACGAAGGAGCAGCGCGACAAGGCGCTGGCCGTCCTCAACGACGCCCGCAAGAAGCTGTATCTCATCCTCGCCGACGAGGACTGAGCGATACGGCGGTGAAGGCGCCCCGCGCGGTCATGCGCGGGGCGCCTTCGCGTGATCTCATCCGTAAGGAGGAGATGCCGGCCGCGTCGGTCCACTCCTCGTGGGACGCGGAAATGCTTCGCGCCGTGGATGCGGGCGCCCCTCGGGACTGATGGGGTGGGGGAGTGCACCCCCATATGCCGCAGCAAGCCATCCGCGACCAGGGCGTCCGCCGCGCCGACAACGATGTCCCGCTGGGCGCCGAGCAGGCCGCGGTGGTCGCCGGTGCCCGGCGCCGGGCGCTACGGGACGGGGACCGGCATGTCGACACCGCCCACCTCCTGCACTCCCTGCTCGAGTCCGACCCCGACGTGCGCGCCGTGTTCGAGGCGGCGCAGGCCGCCCGGTTGCTCGGCTATCTCGTCCAGCGCAGCATCGGCTACGGCCTGCGCTGGCAGACCGCCGTGGAGGACTCCGGCGCGCTGCCCGCGACGGGCCCGGCCGAGGGCTACTCCCCGCTGGCCGCACTCGCCGTGAGGCGGACCGAGGAGCGCGCCGCGCGGCACGGGCGCCCGGCCCGGGGCGTCGACCTGCTCGCCGCGCTCGTCGCGGACCCCGAGGCGCGCGCCGTCCAGGTGCTCGACCACGCGGGGATCGACACGCGGGAGCTGTCCGCGCGTCTTTCCGCTGAGCCGCCGCTTGCCTCCGAGCCGCTGCTTTCCCCTGAGCCGCCGCGTTCCGCTGAGCCGCGCCTTGCTTCGGACCCCGCCCGGGAGCCGTCCGACGACGTCGGATCGTCCAGCCGGTGAGACAGGTGCCATAGGGGATGACGCTCCTGTCGCGCCCTGCCATCATGTGCCGGTGCATACGTCTGGAAGCATTCAGGGCGGCCGCGGCAAGGGTGCCGGGCTGTCACTCGCGCTCGTGTCGGCCCTCGCCTTCGGCGGGTCCGGAGTCGCGGCCAAACCGCTGATCGAGGCGGGTCTCGACCCGCTTCACGTGGTGTGGCTGCGGGTGACCGGCGCGGCCCTGGTGATGCTGCCGCTCGCCGTCCGGCACCGCGCGCTGCTGCCCCGCCGCCCGGTGCTGCTCGCCGGTTTCGGGCTGCTCGCCGTCGCCGGCGTCCAGGCGTTCTACTTCGCCGCGCTGTCCCGGATCCCGGTCGGCGTGGCGCTGCTCATCGAGTACCTCGCCCCGGCTCTGGTGCTGGGCTGGGTGCGGTTCGTCCAGCGGCGGCCGGTGACGCGGGCGGCGGCGCTCGGCGTGGTCCTCGCCGTCGGCGGTCTCGCCTGCGTCGTCGAAGTGTGGTCGGGGCTGAGCTTCGACGCCCTCGGCCTGCTGCTCGCGCTCGGCGCCGCCTGCTGCCAGGTCGGCTACTTCGTCCTGTCCGACCAGGGCAGCGACTCCGGCGCAGACGCCCCCGACCCGCTCGGCGTCATCGCCTACGGTCTGCTCGTCGGCGCGGCCGTGCTCACCGTCGTGGCCCGCCCCTGGGGCATGGACTGGTCCGTGCTCGCGCACACCGCCCGGATGGACGGCACGCCCGTCGCGGCCTGGCTGCTGCTCGCGTGGATCGTCCTGCTCGCCACGGTCGTCGCCTACGTCACCGGCGTGCTCTCCGTGCGCCGGCTCTCCCCGCAGGTGGCCGGCGTGGTGGCCTGCCTGGAGGCGGTCATCGCGACCGTGCTGGCCTGGGTGCTGCTCGGCGAGCACCTGTCCGCCCCGCAGATCGTCGGCGGGGCGGTGGTCCTGGTCGGCGCGTTCATCGCCCAGTCCTCGACGCCCGCGAAGGGCCCGGCGGACCCGGTGGCGGCCGACGGCGCGGAAAGGGAGTTGTCGGCCCGCGGAACGGCTGCATAGGGTGCCGGTCATGCCTTCGGACGCACTCGTTCTTCCGCCCCCGGCCGCCTGAGGCGGGCCATCCGGTGAAGTACGCCAGGCGCGCGTCGCCGGGCCGAACGGTGCTGCCCGCAGAAGACGTCAGCGGACCCCGCACGGACGGGGTCCTTCCACGACCTTCTGCCTTCTGCGGAGAGAACGCGTGTCCACTCCTGCTTCCGGCCTGCCCGTCGGGCGAGGCCTGCTCTACCTGATCGTCGCCGGTGCCGCCTGGGGCACCGCCGGCGCGGCCGCCTCGCTGGTCTACCGGACCAGCGACATGAGCGCCGCCACCCTGTCCTACTGGCGCTGCGCCGCCGGACTCGTCCTGCTGCTCGCCGCCCGCCGCTTCAGCCCCCGCCCGGCGGCCGCCGCGACCCCCGGACCGCTGCGCCGCCGGCTGCTGCGGGCCGGGGCCACGGGCGTCGGGCTCGCGGTGTTCCAGACGGCGTACTTCGCCGCCGTCTCCGCCACCGGCCTCGCCGTGGCGACCGTCGTCACGCTCGGCGCCGGCCCCGTCCTCATCGCGCTCGGCGCCCGGCTGACCCTGGGCGAGCGGCTCGGGGGCGGCGGCCTGGCCGCGGTGGCGGGCGCGCTCGCCGGGCTCGGCGTCCTGGTCTTCGGCGGGGGAGCGGCGACGGTACGGCCGTACGGCGTCGGCCTGGCGCTGCTGTCCGCCGCGGGGTACAGCGTGATGACGCTGCTGACCCGCCGGTGGGGGCGGGACGGCGGCGCCGACGCGGCCAGTACGTCCGTCGGGGCGTTCACGGTGACCAGCCTGTGCCTGCTGCCGTTCGCTCTGGCGGACGGCCTGATCCCGCACTCCGCCGACCCCGTGCGGACGGTGTGGCTGCTGGCGTACATCGCCGCTGTCCCGACCGCCCTGGCGTACGCCCTGTACTTCGCGGGAGCCGCGGTGGTCCGGTCGGCGACGGTGTCCGTGATCATGCTGCTGGAGCCGGTGAGCGCGGCGGTGCTCGCCGTGGCCCTCCTCGGCGAACGGCTCACGGCAGCGACGTGCGCCGGTACGGTCCTGATGCTGGCCTCGGTCACCGGGCTGGCGCTGACGGAGGCACGGACGCCGGCGCCGGCGTAGGGCGGGCGGCTCAGGCGCTCCGCCTGCGCAGCAGGTGCTCCCGCGCCGCCGCGTCCCGCGGACCGCCGCGGTCGGCGAGCCCGGCCGCGATCCGCTCCTGCGTCCCGGCCGGGCGGTGACCGGCGTACTTGAACTTCGCGCGTACGCCCGTCACCTCCAGCCGGATGCCGCGGATCCCGGACAGCAGCCGCCCGTACGGCGCCTCGCCGACCGCCGCCCGCGCCGAGCCGCCCTCCGGCTGGAAATGGCCGACCTGCCGGTTGAGCAGCTCCGCCTTCGCGGCCGGGTCGTCCACGACGTGGGCGCGGCAGCGCAGCTGGACGGCCGCGTAGAAGCTGGTCGGCGTACCGTGCTCGGGCGGGGCGTCGGCCGGCGCCTGCCAGGGGCCGGGGACGAACACGTAGTCGTCCACGACGCCCAGCACCACTTCCGGGTCGGCCTCCAGGGCCGCCCACAGCGGATTGGGGCGGGCCAGGTGGGTGATCGCCTCGCCGCGGTCGGCATCGTACGCGAAGTGAAGCGGCTGTACGAACGGGGGTTCGCCGGGCGGGCCGTTGACGGCGAGCTGGCCGAAGTCGTGGGCGGCGAGCCAGGTCTGCCACTCCGCGTCGTCGTGCGGTGCGTCCCAGGGATGGATCAGCATCACAGCACCGCCAGGTAGTCCGGCAGCCCGGTACCGGGGGTGAGCTGCGGGTCGGCGACCGGGGTGTCGTAGACCTTGCGCACGGGGACCACGCCGGCCCAGTGCGGGAGGGACAGGTCCTCCGGCTCGTCGTTGACGCCGCCGGTGCGCAGCTTGGCGGAGACCTCGTTCAGGTCGAGGCGGATCACGGCGGTGGCGGCCAGTTCCTTCTTGTTGGCCGGCCGGGAGTCGGCGGCGCGGCCCGGCACGACGTGGTCGACCAGCGCGTCGAGGGCGAGCCGCTTCTCCTCCGGGTCGGTGACGTGGTGGGCGACGCCGTGCACCACGACGGAGCGGTAGTTGATCGAGTGGTGGAAGGCGGAGCGGGCCAGCACCAGCCCGTCGACGTGGGTGACGGTCAGGCACACCGCGAGCCCCGGGTCGGCCTGGCCGGCCATCCGCAGCGGGCGCGAGCCGGTCGAGCCGTGCACGTAGAGCCGGTCGCCGACCCGGCCGTAGAGGGTGGGCAGGACCACGGGCGCGCCGTCGCGGACGAAGCCGAGGTGGCAGACGTAGCCCTCGTCAAGTATCGCGTGCACCAGTTCCGCGTCGTAGCGGGCGCGTTCGGCGGAGCGGGTGGGGACGGTGCGGTCGGTCGGGGTGTAGGCGGTGGCCGGTGTGGCGGGGGTCCCCTGCATGGCGCTCTCCCTGAGGTGGCGTCGTCGTACTGGCGATTTGTATTGCACTAGTGCATAATCTTGTTTGTGCTAGGAGAATATCGGATCAGAGGGCGGCGTGCAGCAGAGATCGCCGCCGATGTCGAGCGCGCGGTGGCCGCCGGGGCGCTGACGCCGGGCGAACTCCTGCCTCCCATGCGGGAGTTGGCGGTACGGCTCGGCGTGAACCCGAACACGGTCGCGGCCGCCTACCGCACCCTGCGCGAGCGCGGAGTCATCGAGACCGCCGGTCGGCGCGGCAGCCGGGTGCGGCCCCGGCCGGCCACGACCGGGCGCGAGTACATCGGCGTGGACATCCCCGAGGGGGTGCGGGACCTGACCAACGGCAACCCGGATCCGGCGCTGCTGCCTCCGCTCGGCCCCGCCTTCGCCGCGGCCGCCACCCAGGGCGACCGGGAGCCGGTGCTCTACGGCGCCGCGCCCGTCGAGCCGGAGCTGGAGTCGCCGGCGCGGGACGCGCTGCGCGCCGACGGGGTCCCGGACGGGCCGCTGGCCGTCTGCTCCGGCTCGCTGGACGCCGTCGAGCGGGTGCTCGCGGCCCATCTCAAGCCCGGGGACACCGTCGCCGTCGAGGACCCCGGGTGGGGCAGCCTCCTGGACCTCGTCCCGGCGCTGGGACTGCGCACCGCGCCGGTCCGCGTCGACGACGAGGGGCCGCTGCCCGACGACGTGTGCGGTGCCCTGGCGTCCGGCGCCCGCGCGGTGATCGTCACCGACCGCGCGCAGAACCCCACGGGCGCCGCGGTGAGCGCCGCACGCGCGCGTGCCCTGCGGGTGGTGCTGCGCGAACATCCCCAGACGCTGCTCATCGAGGACGACCACGGGCACGCGATCGTCGACCTGCCCCTGCATCCGCTCGCCGGGATCACCCGGCACTGGGCCT
This sequence comes from Streptomyces sp. NPDC049915, assembly GCF_040656475.1. Lineage (NCBI taxonomy): Bacteria > Bacillati > Actinomycetota > Actinomycetes > Kitasatosporales > Streptomycetaceae > Streptomyces > Streptomyces sp. NPDC049915. Next base: position 277,277 of record NZ_JBFAMH010000010.1, on the reverse strand, counting down.
TCGTCCGCTCGGCCGCCAAGGCCTACGGCCCCGACCTGCGACTCGCCGTGCTCACCGGCGACGACATCACCCTCGGCCGGGTGCGCGGGCGGCAGCGGCTGGGGCCCGGCTGGGTCAGCCGGATCACGCAGCGGGCGGTGGCCCGGCTGTGGGCCGAGGGCGCGGTGGACGTGCCGGCCGTGGCGCGCGCGTACGGCCGCCGCCGGGACGCGCTGATCGGCGCGCTCGCCGAGCGGGGCGTGCGCGCACACGGGCGCAGCGGGCTGAACGTGTGGATCCCCGTCCCCGACGAGACCGGCGCCGTCGCCCGGCTCCTTCAGGACGGCTGGGCGGTCGCACCCGGCGCGCGGTTCCGGATGGGCGCGGCGCCGGGCATCCGCGTCACGGTCTCCACCCTGCCCGAAGGGGAGGCCGCCGCACTGGCGACGGCGATCGCCACGGCTCTGGGGGCGGGCGGAGTGGGGCGGCCGGTGTAGGGCGGACGGGAACTGTCAGGGGCGCTGTGATTGCGCTTCAGCGCTTCGAGCGTGCCTGCGTCAGCGCCGCTCCCGCCAGCACGATCGCCGCACCCACCGGGGTGGACCAGTGCAGGGACTCGTCCAGCAGGGCGACGCCCGCCGCCGTGGCGATGACCGGGATGAAGTACGTGACCATCTGGGCGGTCGTCGGGCCGACCTCGGCGACCAGGCCGTACTGGATCAGGACCGCCAAGCCCGTGCCGAGGGCTCCCAGGGCCGCGACCGCGAGCAGGGGGAGCGCGACGACGTGGGTCGGCAGGGTGGTGAACAGCGGGGTGATGACGGCCAGTTGCACCGTGGCCAGCAGCAACTGGGCGCCGGTCAGCGAGAGGTTGGAGTGACTGCTGCCGGCCAGCGTGCGTCGGACGTAGATCCAGCCGACCGGGTAGCTGAAGGACGCCAGCAGGGCCAGCGCCGTGCCCTTGGCGTCCAGGCCGCTGAAGCCCTGCCAGGCGCCGAGGACGGTCAGCACGCCGAGGAAGCCGATGCCGAGACCCGCCACCCGCAGCCGCGTCGGGCGGTCCTCGGACAGCGCGATCAGCGACAGCGCCATGCCCCACAGCGGTGACGTGGCGTTGCAGATGCCGGCCAGTGTGGACGGGATCGTCAGCTCCGCGTAGGCGAAGAGGGAGAAGGGCAGCGCGTTGAGCAGGAACGCGGCGACCGTCAGATGCGCCCAGGTGCGCGGCCCGCGCGGGAGGCGCTCCCGCTTCACCGCCATCGCAACGGCCAGCACCGCCGTACCGAACACCAGCCGGCCCAGGGTGACCTGGAAGGGGGCGTAGCCCTGCGTGCCGACCTTGATGAGCAGAAAGCTGAAGCCCCAGATCAGCGACAGCGCGGCGAAGCGCAGCCGCCAGCCGAGGCGGGGGGAGCGGGGGTCGGGGGTGCCGGTGCGCGACCGGGGGCGGGTGACGGAGGCGGTGCTCATGCAGGTAACCATGCGGCACGGCGATCTCGTAGCACAATCGAGAATTGTCACCCGGTACCTCGTAGCATTGCTAAGCCGTTGTCCGTCGTCGAAGGAGCCCCCTCTTGCTGAACCTCGAGCGCCTGCGCACCCTCGACGCCGTCGCCCGGCACGGCTCCGTCAGCGGCGCCGCCGAGGGCCTGCACATCACCACCTCGGCCGTGTCCCAGCAGCTGGCCAAGCTGGAGCGCGAGGTCGGCCAGCAACTGCTCGCCAAGCACGGGCGCGGCGTCCGGCTCACCGACGCCGGGCGACTGCTCGCGGAGCACGCCGCGCGCATCCTCTCCCAGGTGCAGCTCGCCCAGTCCGACCTGGAGGCGCAGCGCGGCCAGGTCGCCGGCGAGCTGCGGCTGTCGGCGTTCCCGACGGCCGCGCGCGGTCTGTTCCCCGCCGCCCTCGCCGCGCTGCGCACCGAGCATCCCGCGCTGCGGATCCGCTCCTGCGAGCTGGAACCCGAGGCCGGCATCCGGGCCGTGGTGCGCGGCGACCTCGACCTCGCCGTCGTCCTCGACTGGTACAACAAGCCGATGCCGCTGCCCGACGGGCTGGTCAAGGCGTCCATCCTGGACGACCCCGCCGACGTGGCCATGCCCGCCGGGCATCCGCTGGCCGACCGCGCCGAGGTCGACCTCGCCGAGTTCGCCGAGGACGAGTGGATCACCTGGGCCGAGGGCGAGTTCTGCCACGAGTGGCTGATGTACACGCTGCGCTCGCGCGGCGTCGAGCCGATCGTCGGCCACCGCGCCGGCGAGACGCACACCCAGCTCGGCCTGGTCGCCGCCGGCCTCGGCGTGTGCATCGCGCCGCTGCTCGGACGGCACCCCGTGCCCGAGGGCGTCGTGACGGTGCCGCTCAAGCAACGCGTCCGCCGCCATGTGTACGTCGTCTGGCGCGCGGACGCCGACCGCCGCCCCTCGATCCGCGCGGCGGTCGCGGCCCTGCGGGCGGCGGCCGAGCACATGGAGGGCGGGGCGACGGGCGGCTGAGAGACGGGGCGGCTACTGCGGGCCGAGCTTGCGGAAATCCCAGGAGACGACCTTCTCCGGGAGGAGCCTGAGCCAGGCGTGGCGGCCGTCGTGCGGCAGCGTGTCCAGGTCGAAGTACTTGCGTGCGAACCGCGTCTCCACGGCGTCCAGTTCGGCGCACAGCTCCCCGCTGCGCGGCACCTCGCCCACCGTCTCCACGGCGCCGGACAGCTCGACGCCGCGCAGCTCGCCGTACTCCTCACCGGTGTCGACCGCGACCGCCACGCGCGGATCGCGGCGCAGGTCGGCCCAGCGTCTGCTGCGCACCACCGAGTACAGCCACAGTGCCGTGCCGTCCCACAGGAACCACAGGGCGCTCACATGCGGGGCGCCGTCGGCAGACACCGTGCCGACCCGGCAGGTGCGCTGCCCGGCGAGGAACGCGTCCAGCTCTCCGGGCGTCATCATGATCTTCCGGCCCCGGCGCTGTGCGGCGGTCATCCGGCCCCCTCCGCTGTCCGACGTGACGTCGGGAATCATGGGTCGTCCCCCCGCGCCGCGCAATGGCTCCCTCCACCGAGGCCGAGCGTCACGCGAGGGTGATGTCGGTGCCGCTGACGGCGATCCGCACCTCCGGCAGCGGCCGGGTCGCCGGGGACTTCTTCACACTGCCGTCGGCGATGGAGAACTCGCTGTGGTGGCAGGGGCAGCTGATGACGCCGTCCCGCACACCGCTCACCGCGCAGCCCTGGTGGGTGCACTTCGACGAGAACGCCTTGAACGAGCCCGCCGTCGGCTGGGTCACCACCACCTGGTGCTCGGGAAGGATCTTCCCGCCGCCCTCGGGAATGTCCGAGGTCTTCGCCAGCACGGTCCCCGACGCGGCGGCCTTGGTGCCGCCGTCGCCCGAGCCGCACGCGCTCAGCGCGACCGAGGCCCCGGTCACGCCCACCGCGGCGACGACGGTACGGCGGGTGGGGCCCGAGGGGGCCTGGAGCGATTCGCTGGTCATGCCGACATCCCTTCGCCGAAAGCCTGAAGATCTGCCACCCAGTACGGCGCCGGGGGACCGGCGGTTCACCGCGGGGCCCCAAGTAACCTGGGGCGATGCTCAAGGAAGTCACCGCGACCCGCTACATCACGCCCCTGCGGGAGGGCGGCTCGCTGCCGGGACTCGTCGAGGCCGACGACTTCGGGACGTACGTCCTGAAGTTCACCGGGGCCGGGCAGGGGCGCAAGACGCTCGTCGCCGAGGTCGTGTGCGGGGAACTGGCCCGCCGGCTGGGCTTCCGCGTGCCGCGCCTGGTCGCCCTCCACCTCGATCCGGTGCTGGGCCTCGGCGAACCGGACGCCGAGGTGCAGGGGCTGCTGCGCTCCAGCGGCGGCACCAACCTCGGCATGGACTTCCTCTCCGGCGCGCTCGGCTTCGACCCCCTCGCCTTCGCGGTCACGCCCGAGGAGGCGGGGCGGATCGTCTGGTTCGACGCGCTGATCAACAACGTCGACCGGTCCTGGCGCAACCCCAACCTGCTCGTGCGGCGGGGCGAACTGTGGCTCATCGACCACGGCGCCACCATGATCTGGCACCACAACTGGCCCGGCGCCGAGACCTCCGTCGCGCGCCCCTACGACGCCGGCGACCACGCCCTGCGCAGCTTCGCCCCCGATCTCGCGGGCGCCGCCGCCGAGCTGGCACCGCTCATCACCGAGGACCTGCTCGCCGAGGTCACCGCCGAGGTGCCCGACGCCTGGCTGACCGGCGAGCCCGGCTTCGACCACCCCGACGACCTGCGCCGGGCCTACGTCCGCCCGCTGCTGGCCCGGGCCGCCGTCATCCACGAGCGCATCACAGGGATCGAGGGGGAGAAGTGAGCGAGCAGCACATCCAGGTGGCCGGCGGGCTCGCCGAGCGCCACATCACCCGGGCCGGACAGGGCGGCGGGCGGGACGTCTACGAGTACGCCCTGCTGCGGGTCGTGCCGCGGATCGAGCGCGGGGAGTGCATCAACGCCGGCGTCCTGGTCTACTGCCGCGCCCGGGGCTACGTCGGTGCCCGTACCCACCTCGACGAGGCGCGGCTGCTCGCCCTGGACCCCGAGGCGGACGTGACCGGCGTGCGGGCGGCGCTGCGGGCCGTGGAGGAGGTCTGCGGGGGCGGAACCGGCGCGGGCCAGGCCGCCGGTGACGACGCCGGGCGCCGCTTCCGCTGGCTGATCGCGCCGCGCTCCACGGTGGTCCAGCCGGGCCCGGTGCACACCGGCCTCACCATGGACCCGGCGGCGGAGCCGGAACGACTGCTGGACCTGCTGGTGCGCTGACCCGGCGGGGTGTCCCCGGGCCGGCGGGCCGGGCTCTGCCCGCCCGGTACGAGGCAGTCGCGCGCTACCGCCGGTGACCTGAGCGCCGCCCTGGCCGTACCGGCTTGGACGACCGCGCGTCCGCCCACGCCACCGGGTCCTGCGCGCCGCCTCAGCCGCGGCGCCGCTTCACCACGTACCCGGTGGCCAGGACAGCGCCGGTGACGAAGGTCAGGCCGATCGCGATGTCCCACTCCGTGGGCCCGGCGGTGGAGCCACCGCCCACGCCGCCCTGCACGCCCCGCGTCGGGACGAGGGGAGCAGGTGTGACCGGCGCGGGTGTGACCGGCCGCGAGGTGGAGGATGTGAAGCCATCGGACCGCCGCGGCAGCGCCTCGCAGGCGATGCCGTCGTCCGGGCCCTGGTCCTCGTCGAGCCGGTTCGGATCGCTGCGGTCGGCGTCGAAGACGGCCTGGGCGTCCTCCTGGAAGCTGAAGTCGCGGCAGTCCAGGTCCTGCGCATGAGCGGGGTCGGCCAGCGGCACGAGCGCGGCTATCGCGATCAGGGTACCGACGGCTCCGGTGCTGCGGCGCATGAAGCGCCTCCTTTCCGGGCACGGTTGGCTCGCGCTTCGACGCTAGGGGCGCGGCGCGCCGACGGCGCGCGGCCGTCGGCCGATCGGGTGTTCCGGCGCGCGGGCACAGGCAGCGGATCAGGTAATGGATCACACACCGCCGGTGTGCCGTTGACACCGGGTGCCAACACTTCTAGCGTCAGGCCCTGAGAAGGTACTAAGCGGTCGCTCACCTGACGGGCGTACCGTAGGAGCAACACTGAGCCTGCAGGCGTTCAGGTTTTCTCGAGGGCGAGGAGAAACAGCAATGTCCACCACTGACCAGCGGGTCGCCGTAGTCACCGGTGCCGCGCGCGGCATCGGCGCCGCCACCGCCGTACGACTGGCTGCCGAAGGCCGTGCCGTCGCGGTGATCGACCTCGACGAGGCCGCCTGCAAGGACACCGTCGAGAAGATCACCGCGGCGGGCGGCAAGGCCATCGCCGTCGGCGCGGACGTCTCGGACGAGGCGCAGGTCGAGGCGGCGATCGCGCGCGTCGTCGAGGAGCTCGGCGCGCCGACGATCCTGGTCAACAACGCGGGCGTGCTGCGCGACAACCTGCTGTTCAAGATGAGCGTCGCCGACTGGGACACCGTCATGAACGTGCACCTGCGCGGCTCCTTCCTGATGTCCCGCGCGGTGCAGAAGCACATGGTCGACGCCGGCTTCGGCCGGATCGTGAACCTGTCGTCGTCCTCCGCGCTCGGCAACCGCGGCCAGGTCAACTACTCCGCCGCCAAGGCCGGCCTGCAGGGCTTCACCAAGACCCTCGCCAAGGAGCTCGGCAAGTTCGGCATCACCGCCAACGCCGTCGCCCCCGGCTTCATCGCCACCGAGATGACCAAGGCCACCGCCGACCGCGTCGGCATGGGCTTCGAGGACTTCAAGGCCGCCGCCGCCACCCAGATCCCGGTGGCGCGCGTCGGCGAGCCCGAGGACATCGCCAACGCCGTCGCCTTCTTCACGGGCGACGCGGCCGGCTTCGTCTCCGGCCAGGTTCTGTACGTCGCCGGCGGACCGCTCAACTAAGGGGCAGTGCACATGACTTCCGTGGAACTCCCCGAGCCCTCGGGCAAGGTCGCCCTTGTCACCGGCGCCAGCCGCGGCATCGGCTACGGCATCGCCGAGGCGCTCGTCGCCCGCGGTGACCGGGTCTGCATCACCGGCCGCAACGAGGAGGCCCTGAAGGAGGCCGTCGAGCGACTCGGCGCCGACCGGGCCATCGGCGTCGCCGGCAAGGCCCACGACGAGGCCCACCAGGCCGAGGCCGTCGAGCGCACGATGGAGGCCTTCGGCCGCGTCGACCACCTGATCAACAACGCCGGCACCAACCCGGTCTTCGGCCCGATCGCCGACCTCGACCTGAACGTGGCCCGCAAGGTCTTCGAGACCAACGTGGTCTCGGCGCTCGGCTTCGCCCAGCGCACCTGGCACGCCTGGCAGAAGGACAACGGCGGCGCGATCGTCAACATCGCCTCCGTCGCGGGCCTCGCCCCCTCACCGTTCATCGGCGCGTACGGCATCAGCAAGGCCGCGATGGTCAACCTGACCATCCAGCTTGCGCACGAGTTCGCGCCGAAGGTACGGGTCAACGCGATCGCCCCGGCCGTGGTGAAGACCAAGTTCGCCGAGGCCCTGTACGAGGGCCGCGAGGAGGAGGCCGCGGCCGCCTACCCGCTCAAGCGGCTGGGCGTGCCCTCCGACATCGGCGGGGCGGCCGAGTTCCTCACCTCGGCGCAGTCCGACTGGATCACCGGCCAGACCCTCGTGGTCGACGGCGGTCTGTTCCTGAACGCCGGCGTCGCCTGACGCCCGGCACGCCCGTATGACGATTCGGGCGCCGTTACCGCCGCACTCTTGACGGAAACGGCGCCCGTGTACGCAAAGGGGCGTGTTCCGGGGCCTTTGACAACGCTGTCATCAACAGTGTGTTCACATGACGAACGAACCAGGCTCAACACCCGTCGCACTGCGGTATGGTCTGCCGACCCTTGGCATGGCAGATCGAGGAGCGTGCGCGTGTTCAACCGGAACCGATGCCTGCGGCAAGTGGCGGCGATCGCTTCCATAACGTCCCTGATGTCCGGCTGCGGCCTGCTGTCCGGGGACGATTCCAAGGACGCGGGACCCATCGTCGTAGGCACCACGAGCGCCCCCAGCACCCTCGACCCGGCCGCGTCCTGGGACGGCTCGTGGGAGCTGTTCCGGAACATCTACCAGACGCTGCTCGCTTACCCGAACGGCGCGACCACGCCCCAGCCGGACGCCGCCGAGCAGTGCTCGTTCACCGACAGCTCCAACCGCACCTACCGGTGCCGGCTGCGGTCAGGGATGAAGTTCGCCGACGGCGACACCCTGGACGCCAAGGCGGTCGCCTACTCCATCGAGCGCATCCGCCGGATCAACGTGCCCGGCGGACCCGCAGGACTCCTCGGCAGTCTGCAGAGCGTCGAGGCCACCGGCGCGGACGAGGTGGTCTTCCACCTCAACAAGTCCGACGCCACCTTCCCGTTCGTGCTGGCCACCCCGGCGATGTCGATCGTCGACCCGGACGACTACCCGGCCGACAAGCTGCGCGAGGACGGCAAGGTCTTCGGTTCCGGCCCCTACACCCTCGCCTCCTACGAGGAGGACAAGGAGGCCCGGCTCGAGCGCAACGAGAACTACCAGGGGTACGCCCAGCGCAAGAACAACGCGGTGACGATCCGTTACTTCCAGGACTCCGCCGTCATGGTCAAGGCGCTGCGCGACAAGCAGATCGACGTCACCTACCGCGGTCTCGCCGCCGACGACATCGTCGCCCTGCAGCGCAAGGAGAGCGCGCCGGGCCTGCAGCTGGTCGAGAGCACCGGCGCGGACATCAACTACCTGGTGTTCAACCCCAAGGACAAGTGGGCCGGCAAGGCCGCCGTGCGCCGGGCCGTCGCCCAGGTCGTCGACCGCGGGGCCATCGCGCACAAGATCTACAAGGACACCGTCGACCCGCTCTACTCCATGGTCCCCAAGGGCCTCACCGGTCACACCACCGGTTTCTTCGACGACTTCGGCGAGCCCGACACCGCCAAGGCCCGCAAGATCCTGTCCGAGGCGAACATCTCCACGCCCATCCCGCTCACCCTCTGGTACACCACCGACCGCTACGGCTCCGAGACCGCCCTGGAGTTCCAGGAGCTCAAGCGGCAGCTCGACGAGTCCGGCCTGTTCACCATCACGCTGAAGAGCCGGCCCTGGAAGACCTACGTCGAGGGCTACCAGAAGGGCGAGTACCCGGTCTTCGGGCGCGGCTGGTTCCCGGACTTCCCGGACCCGGAGAACTTCATCGCCCCGTTCGTCGGCGACCAGAACGCCCTCGGTACGCCTTACCCGCAGCCCGAGATCACCGGCATCCTGCTGCCCCGCTCCCGCCGCGAGAGCGACCGGGCCAACGTGGTGAAGGACTTCGAGGAGGCCCAGCGGATCATGGTCGAGGACGCCCGGCTGCTGCCGCTGTGGCAGGGCAAGCAGTACCTGGCCGCCAGCGAGGACATCGCCGGCCCGGAACGGGCGCTGGACCCGTCGACGATCATGATGATGTGGGAGCTGTCCCGCAAGACCAGCTGGTAGGGACCGTCCGGGCGGTGTTGTCAGTGGGTGCCGGTAGGTTCTGAAGTCAGGAAGCGACCGCACGAACCTTGAGGACGTTGACGTGACCGACACCGCCATGCTGCCCGAGTCCTGGCGCGGGGTTCTGGGTGAGGAACTGCAGCAGCCCTACTTCAAGGAGCTGATGGAGTTCGTCGAGGAGGAGCGGGCGAACGGTCCCGTGTACCCGCCGCGCGAGCAGGTCTTCGCCGCGCTGGAGGCCACGCCGTACGACCAGGTGAAGGTCCTGATCCTGGGTCAGGACCCCTACCACGGCGAGGGCCAGGGACACGGCCTGTGCTTCTCGGTGCGGCCGGGGGTGAAGATCCCGCCCTCCCTGCGCAACATCTACAAGGAGATGAACGCCGAACTGGGCACGCCCGTCCCGGACAACGGCTATCTGATGCCCTGGGCCCGGCAGGGTGTGCTGTTGCTCAACGCGGTGCTGACGGTGCGCGGCGGCGAGGCCAACTCCCACAAGGGGCGCGGCTGGGAGAAGTTCACCGACGCGGTGATCCGCGCGGTGGCCGACCGCCCCGACCCGGCGGTGTTCGTCCTGTGGGGCAACTACGCGCAGAAGAAGCTCCCGCTGATCGACGAGAGCCGGCACGCGGTGGTCAAGGGCGCGCACCCCTCCCCGCTGTCGGCGAAGAAGTTCTTCGGCTCCCGCCCGTTCACCCAGATCAACGAAGCGGTGGCCCGCCAGGGCCACACGCCGATCGACTGGACCGTGCCGAACCTGGGCTGAGCCACCCGCCGGGCCGGTTCCCCGAGGGCCGGCCGGCCCGGCGCCCCGCCGGCAGGCAGGGTCTGGGTGACGCGCTGGCAGGCAGGGCCCGGGTGCCGCGCGAGTGCGATCGTTCCGGTACCGCCCGGGAGTGATCGTCCGGTGCCGCCGGAGCGTGCTCGTCCCGGTGCCGCCTGAGCGGGATTGTCAGTGTCTGCCGTTAGCGTCGGGGCATAGCAGCAGGACGGGCCGACGGAGGGCGACGCGGTGGCGGAGCGACAGGAGCAGACGGCGTCGGACGCCGTACTGACGCGGATCGGGCAGGTGGTGATGCTGCTCCACGGCGGAGACCGCGAGGAGGCACGGCACCGTTTCCTCGGCCTGTGGGCGGAGCTCGGGGAGGACGGCGACCCGCTGCACCGCTGCACCCTCGCCCACTACCTGGCCGACACCCAGGACGACCCCTTCGACGAACTCGCCTGGGACCTCAGGGCGCTGACGGCCGCCGAGGAACTGACCAGCGACCGGCTCGACCGGCTCGAGGGGGCGCCCGCGGCCCGGGCGCTGTATCCCTCGCTCCATCTGAACCTCGCGGCCGACTACGTCCGCCTCGGCCGGCCCGACGACGCCCGCAGCCACCTCGCCCGTGCCCGTCTCGCCTCCGACGCCCTCGCCGACGACGGCTACGGCGACGGAGTGCGGGCAGCGATCCGGCGGATGGAGCTGCGGCTGGGGGAGTGAGACGGGCGCCGGCGGTCTCCTGCGGGCGGGGCCCGGGCTCAGCGGCCGTACGTCTGCTTGCAGATCCGTGCCTCCGGGCTGTCCGGGCGCCAGCCCCCGTACTGCGCGCCCAGGGCGCACACCTCGGCGTTCCGGCGTGCGACATCGGCGGGAACGTCGGGGACCTTCGCGCGACGGTCCTGCGGCCGCCGGTGTTCGGGCGGGGAGGCGTGGAGCGGCGTCTGCTGGTGGCGGTCTTGGGGCCCCGGCGCCGGGGGTTCAGCGTGCGCCGGGCGGCGGGGCTGCGGTGGCTTCACCGGCTCCGAGTGGCGGGACGGCCCGACCCTCTCCAGCGCCTCGCGGGCCGGCGCCCGCACGATCCGCTGCTCCGTGGCGCCGTCCTGCCGTGGGACGGACGGCGACGGGGAGCGAGTCGAGGAGACCGGCGGCCCCGACGCGGGTGGACGCTGGACCGTCACACAGCCGGAGAGGGCCGAGATGGCCACGGTGACCAGGAGCGTTGCGGTGGTCGTCGTTCGATGCACCCGCGTCACTCTGCTGGCTTCGCGCCGCGGAAGGGCGGCGGACAAGCGCAGGATGCCCCGCACGGGTGATCTCCCGCCCCGTACGGGGGTTCCGCCCGCGTCCCGGCTGACGTCAGTGGCCCGTGGCGCCGTCGATCCGCTCCCGGATCAGGTCGGCGTGGCCGTTGTGGCGGGCGTACTCCTCGATCATGTGCGTGTAGATCCAGCGCAGGCTGACGGACCCCCCGCCGCCGTGTTTGGTGGTGCCCTTCGACAGGTCGTCCAGGGCGAAACCCGCTGCGTGGCGCCGGGCGGCCTCGATCTCCGACTGCCAGGTGGCGTACGCCTCCTGCCAGGTGTCGGCCTCGGTCAGATGGAACTCGCCGTCCGGGTCCTCGTCGCTGAACCAGATCGGTCCGGCGCCGTCGTCGGCGAGCACCTTGCGGAACCAGATCCGCTCGACCTCCGCCATGTGCCGCACCAGCCCCATGAGGGAGAGCTCGGACGGCTCCACGGCCGCGGTCCTGAGCTGGGCGTCCGTCAGGTCCTCGCACTTCACTGCGAGCGTGCGGCGGTGGTACTCCAGCCAGCCCTCCAGCATGGTGCGTTCGTCGGCGTCGGCTGCGGGGATGTGGCGCTGCGTTGTCATGCCCGCATCCTCGTGCAGGCGGGCGGGGGCGGGCCAGCGGATTTTCAGCTGCCGAGCATGCCCGCCAGCAGCTCCCGCAGGCTTTGCCGTACCGCCGCGAGGGGTGGGGTCTCGTAGGCGCCGGCCACGCAGGAGAACATCAGCCCGTCCGCCCAGGCCACCAGCGACAGCGCATGACGGTCCGGGTCCGGCGAGCCCAGGGCGGTGACCAAGGCGGTCAGCTGGTCGCGGAAGCGGGCGCCGGTGGTGTCGTAGGACGTGCGCAGCTCGGGGCGGCGGGTGGCCTCCAGGGCCAGTTCGTAGCGGGCGAGCGTCAGGTCGCGGTTGCGGGTCAGGGCGCGGTGCAGGGCCAGGGCCAGGGCGTCCACGACCGGGTCGGTGCCCCCGCTCGGCTCGGGCATCTCGTGCAGCGCCAGCACCCGGGCCTCGCGCTCGGCCAGGCGTCGCACCGCCAGCTCCAGCAGTGCCTGCCGGGTCCGCGCCACGTTGGACGTCGACCCCTGCGGCAGGCCGGCCGTCTCGTCGACCGCCCGGTGGGTCAGCCCGCGCATCCCCCGCTCGGCGAGCAGGGCCAGGGCGGTGTCGGCGACAAGGTCGGCGCGGGAGGCGCCGGAGGTGACGGACATGGAGGTCACGCTACCCGGGCCACTACGGCTGTAGTATCGTCGACGCATACTACAGATGTAGTTGCGTCAGGAGGAGCCATGAGCCACGCACCACGCGCAGTCGTCATCGGCGGCGGCATCGGCGGGCTGACCGCGGCCGTCGGCCTGCACCAGCGGGGCGTCCGCGTCACCGTCCTGGAGCGGGCTCGCACCCTGGAACCGGTCGGTGCGGCCATCTCGCTGGCACCCAACTCCCTGCGCGCGCTGGACGTCATCGGCCTCGGCGACGAGATCCGTGACCTCGCCGCCTGGCAGGGGGACGGCGGGCTGCGCACCCCGAGCGGCCGCTGGCTGTCACGCTCCGACGCGGACGCCACCGCCGCGCGCTTCGGCGGCCCTCTGGTGCTGCTGCACCGCGCCACCCTCGTCGACCGCCTTGCCGCGCTGCTCCCGCCCGGCACCGTGCGCACCGCCGCCGAGGCCGCCGTCACCGACCCCGGCGACGCGCACCGCCCGGCCGTCGTGCGCACCGCCGCCGGCGACCTGGAGGCCGACCTGGTGGTGGCCGCCGACGGCATCCGCTCCGCCGTACGCCGCACGCTCTTCCCCGACCACCCCGGAACCGTCTACTCCGGGTTCACCACCTGGCGGGTCGTCATCCCGCTGCCCGGCGTCGCCTTCGCCTCGCACGAGACCTGGGGCCGGGGCAGTATCTGGGGCACCCACCCGCTCAAGGACGGCCGCGTCTACGCCTACGCCGCCGCCACGACCCCGGCCGGCGGACGCGCCCCCGACGACGAGCGGGCCGAACTCCTGCGCCGCTTCGGCGACTGGCACGACCCGATCCCCGCCGTCCTCGCCGCCGTCCGCCCCGAGGACGTGCTGCGCCACGACGTCCACCACATCGCCGAACCCCTCCCGGCCTACCACCACGGCCGCGTCGCCCTCCTCGGCGACGCCGCGCACGCCATGCCGCCCACCCTCGGCCAGGGCGGCAACCAGGCCGTCGAGGACGCCGTCGTGCTCGCCCACCACTGTGACGACCTTGCCGCCTACACCGCCGCCCGGCTGCCGCGTACGACGGCGATCGCCCGGCAGGCGGTGAAGGTCGCGCGCCTCAACCTCACCACCGGCAGGGCCCTGATCGCCGTACGGAACACGGTGATCGCCTCCCTTTCGAAGGCGGGACCCGCGCTGCTCCTGCGGAGTTTCGACGGGATCGCCGACTGGCGGCCACCGCAGGACCCGTATGCTGCCGTGAAGTCAGCACCGGACGCGAGGTGAGGGAGCCCTAAGTGAAGGTCGGCGTCATCGGACTCGGCGACATCGCGCAGAAGGCGTACCTGCCGGTGCTCGCCTTCCAGCCCGGTGTGGAGCTGCACCTGCAGACCCGCACCCCGGCGACGCTGGACCGGGTCGCCGGCAGCCTGCACCTGCCCGCGGCGCAGCGCCACCGCGACCTGGACGCGCTGCTCGCCCAGGACCTGGACGCCGCGTTCGTGCACGCACCCACCTCCGCGCACCCCGAGATCGTCACCCGGCTGCTCCAGGCGGGCGTCCCGACGTACGTCGACAAGCCGCTCGCCTATGAACTCGCCGACTCCACACGGCTGGTGGAGCTGGCCGAGCAGCGCGGCGTGTCGCTCACCGTCGGCTTCAACCGGCGTTTCGCACCCGGGTACGCGCAGTGCCTGGAGCACCCGCGCGAGCTGATCCTGATGCAGAAGAACCGGATCGGGCTGCCGGAGGAGCCGCGCAGCATGGTCCTGGACGACTTCATCCACGTCGTGGACACCCTGCGCTTCCTGGTGCCCGGGCAGGTCGACGACGTCACCGTGCGGGCCCGCGTCGAGGACGGGCTGCTGCACCACGTCGTGCTCCAGCTCGCCGGCGACGGCTTCACCGCGCTCGGTGTGATGAACCGGCTCAGCGGTTCCAACGAGGAGATCCTGGAGGTGTCCGGGCAGGACACCAAGCGCCAGGTCGTCAACCTCGCCGAGACGATCGACCACAAGGGCCAGCCCACCGTGCGCCGGCGCGGCGACTGGGTGCCGGTGGCCCGGCAGCGCGGCATCGAACAGGCCGTGCTCGCCTTCCTCGACGCCGTGCGCGCGGGCCGGCCGCTCACCGCCCGTGACGCACTGGAGACTCACGAACTGTGCGAGCGGGTGGTACGTGCGGTGCGGGAGCGCTCCGGCGCAGCCTGACCGCGCGCACGCCCTCCGCCAGACCCAGCGCCGCCAGCACCAGCACCGCCACGTCCACCGGCCAGTCGCCGTAGCGGACGTACGGCGTGACCCCGTCGGCGAGCGGCACCTCGTACACCGCGGCCCCGCTCGCGCTCGTGCCCAGCCAGGAGCCCACGCGCCGGCCGCCCGGGCCGTACACCGCCGACACACCGGTGAGCGTGGCGTGCACCATCGGCCGGCCCGTCTCCGCGGAGCGCAGCGCGGCGAGCGAGGCGTGCTGCTCCGGCGCCCAGCTGTGCTGGAACGACGACGTCGACGACTGGCCGACCAGCACGTCCACGCCGTCCTGGGCGAGCCGTCGGCTCATGTCCGGGAATGCCGTCTCGAAGCACACCAGCGGGCCGACGCGCAGCCCGTGCCCGGCGTTCATCACGACCTGCTCGCTGCCGCGCCGACGGTCCTCGCCGGCCGCCTTGCCGACGGAGGTCGCCCAGCCGAGCAGCGAGCGCGCGGGGATGTACTCGCCGAACGGCACGAGCCGCATCTTGTCGTAGCGGTCCCCGGTGAGCCCGTTCGGTCCCACCAGCACCGAACTCTTGTATATCCCGGGCTGGTCGGAGCGCCGCGCGTCCACGTTGACCAGGATGTCGGCGCCCGTCTCCCGCGACAGCGCCGCGATGCGCCGGGCGAGGTCGGGCCGCGCGGCCAGGTCGACGCCGACGCTGCTCTCGCCCCACACGACCAGGTCGACGCCCTGCCCGGCCAGCTGCCGGGTCAGCCGCTCCTCGACGGCGAACCGCCGGTCGCCGCTGTCGGTGCCGTCCACGACCCCTGGCTGGACGACGGCGATGCGCGCCTGTCCGTCCACGTGCGGGCGCGGCGACCACACCCAGGCCGCCGAGGTCGCCGCCGCCGTGGCGACCAGCCCGGCCACGGCGGGCACCCGCGACTCCCGCACCGCCAGCAGTACGGCCGCCGCCACGTTGACGGCCACCACCAGGAAGCTGAGCAGCCACACCCCGCCCACCGAAGCGAGCCGCAGCGCCGGCCCCACCTGCCACTGACTGGCGCCGAGCATGCCCCACGGCCCGCCGAGCCCCTGCCAGGACCGCACCAGTTCCACCATCAGCCACGCCGACGGCAGCACCAGCAGCGCCGCCGCGACCCGGCCGCGGGAGGGCACACCGGCCAGGAAGCGGTGCACCAGCCACGCCCAGGGCGCCCACAGCGCGCCCAGCAGGGCGGCCAGGACCAGTGTGAACACATGCAGGTCCGGCAGCAGCCAGTGGTGCATGCCCAGCATGAAGCCGAACCCGCCGCACCAGCCGTCGTACGCCGCCCGCCGCTGGGTCGGGGCGCCGCGCGCGAGCAGGATCCACGGGACGAGGGCGACATACGCGAACCACCAGGCGGCGGGCGCCGGGAACGCGAGCACGGGCAGGGCGCCGGCCAGCGCACCGAGGGCCGCGCGCCGCCAGGGGGAGGCGAGCCAACTGCTGAACGTCTTCATATGCCGCCCTCCTACCCGGTGGGGGCTCCAGTGTGCGCGCCCCGGGCGATCCGGTGACAGAGGACCACGGATCAGCCGTCGGTGCGCCGCCATTTCTCCTGGACGGCCACCCGGTGCAACCGCCAGCCGTCGTCCGTGCGGAGCACGCCGAACACATACCGGCCGCCGCACACGAAGTCCGGCGCGCTGGGCGCATCCTGGGTTCCGGCCCGGCGCATCGGATTGATGTAGTCGGCCCGCATCTCGGCGGTGTCACCGGCCGCCTGGTCCAGGACGCCGAAGCGCAGCCGGCGGTTGACGATGAGGTGCTGCCGCATCGCGAACGGCCGCGTGCTCTCGGCGAACCACGCGGCGACCTGTTCCACGTCCCCCTCGACACCGCCGGCCGAGCGGTGGTCGGCCCGCCCGTCCGGCGTGAACAGCGCGCGATACGCCGCCCAGTCGCCGTCGTCGACCGCCGCCGCGTAGTCCGTGATCAGGGCGTCGACGGCGAGGCGGTCTCTTACCGTGGCGAATTCCACACGCTGCGTCATCGACCCAGTGTTGGTCATTGGCGCGGACCCCGCCAAGGGGTGCGCGGCACTCTTGGCCCACGGCGCGGATATTTCGGTGGCCGTCCGGCCCGGGGAGGGAGAGCCTTGCGTCCGTGAATGATCAGAACACCTCAGCCGAACCCCGATTCCGCATCCGCGCCCGGTACACGGACACCACGGTCACCGTCTACCAGGCCTACCGCCCGCAGATCGGCCTCCCGGCGGCCCGTGCCGGGCGCTTTCCGTCCAGTTGGAAGCGGGAGCGCATGACGTGGATCAAGCCGTCGTTCCTGTGGATGATGTACCGCTGCGGCTGGGGGACGAAGGAGGACCAGGAGACCGTCCTCGCCGTCGAGATCACCCGCGAGGGATTCGAGTGGGCGCTGCGCCACGCGTGCCTGTCGCACCATGTGCCCGAACTGCACGGTGACCGGGACGCCTGGAAGCGGGAGTTGAGGCAGGCGCCGACGCGGGTGCAGTGGGATCCGGAACGCGACCTGCACTTCACGGCGCTGCCGCATCGCTCGCTGCAACTGGGACTCGGCGGGCAGGCCGCGGCCCGGTACGCCGACGAGTGGATCGTCGGCATCGAGGACGTGACGCCGCTGGCCACCGAGATCCACGCGCACGTGTCGGCGGGGGAGCTCGACGCCGCGTCCGCGAAGCTGCCGGTGGAGCGGCCGTACCCGGTCGACGGGGACGTGGTGGGGCACCTGTGCGCCTAGAGTGATCGATGATCGATCACATGTCCTTCAGGGGTAGTCATGGCGCATCCGCTCACCGTTGTCACCGGCGGCAGCCGCGGTATCGGCGCCGCGACCTGCCTCAGGCTCGCCTCCGACGGGCACGACGTGGCGGTGGGGTACGTACGGGACGCGGGGGCCGCCGAGCGGGTCGTGGAGGGCATCCGCGCCCTCGGGCGGCGCGGTGTCGCGGTGCGGGTGGACACGTCCGTGGAGACGGACGTCGATCACCTCTTCGCCACCGTGGAAGCGGAGTTGGGCCAGGTGACGGGGCTGGTGAACAACGCCGGGGTCACCGGGCCGCTCGGCCGGCTCGCCGACACCGGCACCGCGGATCTGCGGCGGGTGGTCGAGGTGAACCTGCTGGGCGTGCTGTTGTGCGCGCGCCGCGCCGCCCAGCTGATGACGGAGCGGGGAAGCGGGGCGATCGTGAACGTGTCGTCGGCCGCCGCGACGCTCGGCAGCCCCGGTGACTATGTCCACTACGCCGCCACCAAGGCGGCCGTGGACGCCCTCACCCTGGGGCTGGCCAAGGAACTGGGCCCGGACGGCATCCGGGTCAACGCCGTCGCGCCCGGCATGATCGACACCGAGATGCACGCCGCGATGGGCGACCCGGGGCGGGCGCACCGCGCGGCCGCCGCGATTCCGCTGCGCCGCCCCGGCCGGGCGGAGGAGATCG
This sequence comes from Streptomyces sp. NPDC049915, assembly GCF_040656475.1. NCBI lineage: Bacteria > Bacillati > Actinomycetota > Actinomycetes > Kitasatosporales > Streptomycetaceae > Streptomyces > Streptomyces sp. NPDC049915. The sequence goes on along the minus strand of NZ_JBFAMH010000010.1, from coordinate 259,410 downwards.
CCGCGGCCATCGCCTGGCTGCTGTCCCCGGACGCCGCGTACACCTCGGGCGCTGTGCTGCGGGTGTCGGGCGGGCGGTGAGGCGGGCGTGCTGTGGGTGTCGGGCGGGCGGTGAGGCGGGCGTGCTGTGGGTGTCGGGCGGGCGGTGAGGCGGGGGCGGGCGGTCCGGATCAGGCGTGGGGGGTGGTCTGACGCGCCCTCGGCGGGCGCGGCGGTCCCTTACGCCGCCTCGACGACCTCGGCTCGCATCGCCGCGGCCCACTGCACCACCAGCGACTCGTACTCCTCGCGCTCCTGCACCGACAGGGTGCCGCCCGCGCGCAGCCACAGCGCGCGGATCTCCTCGTTCACGTCGGCGGCGGAGCGCACGGAACCAGACGTCATGGAATCGGGGGACATGTGCCTCAGCCTAGGGGCAAGAACTGACACTGCGCTACCGATTGGCTACGCAACCCGTAGGGAGTCGGTCACGAACCGGCCCACGACGGGCGGGCCCCGCCGTCAGTCGATCCAGACCACGACACACAGCCCCCGGCGCGCGGCACCGTCGTAGAACTCCCGCAGCGCGGCGAACTGTTCGCCGAGGTGAGCGCCCACGTCACCGCTGAAGCTCTCCAGATGACCGCACAGCGCCGCGGCCTCGGCGGCGTCGCCCGGCAGGCCGGCGAGCACCGCGTCCACGTCCACGTCCCGCAGATCCCGGGCGATCTTCTCGACCTCGGCCGGGTCGAGCACGCGTGGCGGGTCGGTGAAGCCGTCGTAGACCTCGTCGTGGTCCAGGTAGCCGGCGGTCTGGCCGAAGGTGGCCGATACCGCGCGGTCGAGCAGGTCGGCCACGGACGGATCGGCGCCGGTGGCACGGCAGTACGCGGCCAGGCCCCAGTTCGCCCAGCCGGTGTCCAGCAGGTCCGAAGCCGGCGGGTCCCAGCCGGGGGCGGCACCCGGGGAGTCGAGCGCCGACTGCCGGCAGTGTTCCAGGTACTCGGGGGTCACACGGGCGAACTGCTGGGTGAGAGCCATGGGTTCATTCCTCCCCGGTCCGCCGCTCGGCGATTCAGTCCGCCGACTCCGCCGCGTGCGGACTGAGCACGCCCGCCGTGACCAGGGCGATGATCACGACACCGAGGATCACGCGGTACCAGACGAACGGCATGAAGGACTTGCTGGAAATGTATTTCATGAACCAGGCGATGACGGCATATCCGGACCCGAACGCGATCACCGTCGCGAAGATCGTCGGGCCCCAGGAGACGTGATCGCTCTCCAGCGCGTCCTTCAGCTCGAACAGCCCGGACGCGAGCACCGCGGGGATGGCGAGGAGGAAGGAGTAGCGGGCGGCGGCCTCGCGCCTGTAGCCCATGAACAGCCCGCCGCTGATGGTCGCGCCGGAGCGGGAGACACCCGGGATGAGCGCGCAGGCCTGGCAGAGGCCGAAGATCAGACCGTCCTTCACGCCGAGGTCCTGGAGCGTCTTGCGCTGCTTCGGCGCCCGGTGCCGGCCGCCCGTCTCGTCGCGGGCCGCCAGCCGGTCGGCTATGCCTATGACGACACCGACGACGATGAGCATCGTCGCGGTGATCCGCAGATCGCGGAACGGCCCCTCGATCTGGTCCTTGAACGTGACGCCCAGCACGCCGATCGGAACGGAGCCGACGATGACCAGCCAGCCCATCTGGGCGTCGTGGTGGTGCCGCATGGTCTTGTCGAACAGCGAGCGGAACCACGCGGACAGGATGCCCGCGATGTCCTTGCGGAAGTAGATCAGCACCGCCGCCTCCGTGCCGATCTGGGTGATCGCGGTGAAGGCCGCACCCGGGTCGTGCCAGCCGGAGAAGGCCGCGGTCAGCCGCAGATGCGCGCTGGAGGAGACGGGAAGGAACTCGGTCAGCCCCTGGACGAGTCCGAGGACGAGCGATTCAAACCAAGACATGAAGTTACGTCAGTCCAAGTGCCGGTCGTGGAAGGGGCGACGGGGCACCGGGCCGCCGTACGCGATGATCACGTGTGTCGGGGGCAGCGTAGCGTCCCCGTATGACGGCCTCTTGGCTGGGGCGGCGGCTCCGGTCCGGTCAGGCGCGGCGCAGATGGTGCCGTTTGCGCCAGGCCACCACCGCCCCGGCCACCGCCGGCAGTCCGATGCCGGCCATCGCGACCAGGAAGGCCGGGGAGGTCGGCGAGCCGGCACGGGCGCCGGCGAGGGCGTACGCGGCGGTGTTCGGGATCGAGCCGATCCCCGTCGCGACCAGGAAGGGCCAACAGCGCATCCGGGAGACGGCGGCGCAGTAGTTCGCGGCCCAGAACGGCACTCCGGGAAACAGGCGGGCCATCAGCATGGAGCGGAAACCGTGCCGGCTGAGCTGGCCGTCCGCCGCCTTCAGCACCCGGCCCCGCAGCAGCGGGCGCAGCGCGTCCTGCCCGAGCGCCCGGCCCAGACCGAAGGCGATCCCGGCGCCGAGCACGGTGCCGGCCAGCGACGTGGCGAGCCCGAGCGATGTGCCGAACAGCGCACCACCCGCCAGGTTCAGCAGCGGCCGCGGCACGAACGCCACCGTGCACAGCCCGTACGCCACGGTGAACACCGCGGCCGCCGTCGCACCGCCGAGCTGGGGTGGCCAGCCGTGCGCCAGCAGCCGCTGCGGCTCGAACAGCAGCACCGAGCAGCCCGCCGCCGCGAGCAGCGCGACCAGCAGGGAGAAACGGGGCCAGGGTGAGCGCAGGACACGGGTGCAGCGCGCGCTGAGCGTGCCGGGTACGGGCAGGGGCGGCGCGCTGATCGCGAGCTCCATGGCGGGGGCCGGGGGAGAGGCCACTGCGGTGCCCCCAGAGCGGGTGGGTGCATCGGGCATCCGGCGACAGTAACCGACACGGGTGTCTGATCGCCGTATGGTCTGTCTCATGACCGTCACAGGTAGGCGTTGGTCCGTCTCATGACCTTCATGGGTGCGGGCTCACGACCGGTCACAGGTACGAGCTCATGACCGTCACAGGGAAGGCGGCGACCGCCGTGCCGCACAGCGCGCTCGCCGACACCGTCCTGCCGCGGCTGACCGAGGTGTACGGCGCCGCCGCCGACCCCGAGCGGGCCGGGGCCATGCGCGCGTACATGAAGGACGTCGCCCCCTTCCTCGGCATCGCCACCCCCGAGCGCCGCGGTCTGTCACGCACGGTCCTGTCGGGCACGGCGCGCCCCGGCGAGGCCGACTGCGCGGCGATCGCCCTGCGCTGCTGGGCGCTGCCCGAGCGCGAGTACCACTACTTCGCCGTCGACTACCTGCGTCGCCACGTCGGCCGCTGCTCCTCCGCCTTCCTGCCGGTGGTCCGGCACCTGATCACCACCGTCCCCTGGTGGGACACCGTCGACCTGCTCGCCGCCCACGTCGTCGGCCCGCTCGTCGCGGCAGATCCGGGCCTCGCCACCGCCATGGACGCCTGGATCGCCGACGACGACCTGTGGCCGGCCCGCACCGCCCTGCTGCACCAGCTGCGGTTCAAGGAGGACACCGACACCGAGCGGCTGTTCGGCTACTGCCTCCGTCGTAGCGGCCACCCCGACTTCTTCATCCGCAAGGCCATCGGCTGGGCCCTGCGCGAGTACGCCAAGACCGACCCGGACGCCGTGCGCGCCTTCCTCGCGCGCGAGCGGGGCCGGTTCGCGGCGCTGACGGTGCGCGAGGCGCTGAAGAACATCGGCGCCTGACAGGCCGTAAGGACCGTGCGGCACCGGCCGTACAGCGATAAATCATTCGACGGCGTGCCGGGGCTCGGCGATGATCGACGGCATGTTCCGGTACGCCTTCCTCCTCGCAGCATCCGCGGTCGCGGATGCCCCGAAGGCTGCCGTTCCCGTCATCCTGGCCGCTGTCGACGGCGCCCGAAGCTGACCCTCCCCGGATCGTCCCGCGGACCCCGCAGGGGGAGGGTCGGCGGTTCCTTGGGGTCCCTTTCCCTCCCACGAGGCTTCGAGGTACAGCCATGCCCAAGACGGCGTACACGCGCACCAAACCGCATCTGAACATCGGCACCATGGGTCACGTCGACCACGGCAAGACGACGCTGACCGCCGCCATCACCAAGGTGCTGGCCGAGCGCGGCACCGGCACGTTCGTGCCGTTCGACCGCATCGACCGCGCCCCGGAGGAGGCCGCCCGCGGCATCACCATCAACATCGCGCACGTCGAGTACGAGACCGACACCCGGCACTACGCCCACGTCGACATGCCGGGCCACGCCGACTACGTCAAGAACATGGTCACCGGCGCCGCCCAGCTCGACGGGGCGATCCTCGTCGTCTCCGCGATCGACGGGATCATGCCGCAGACCGCCGAACACGTGCTGCTGGCCCGTCAGGTCGGTGTGAACCACGTCGTCGTCGCGCTGAACAAGGCCGACGCCGGTGACGAGGAGCTGACCGACCTGGTCGAGCTGGAGGTCCGCGACCTGCTCACCGCGCACGGTTACGGCGGCGACGCCGCACCCGTCGTACGGGTCTCCGGGCTGAAGGCGCTGCAGGGCGACCCGCGCTGGACGGCGTCCGTCGAGGCGCTGCTCGACGCGGTGGACACCTATGTGCCGATGCCGGAGCGGTACCTGGACGCGCCGTTCCTGCTGCCGGTGGAGAACGTGCTCACCATCACCGGGCGCGGGACCGTCGTCACCGGCGCCGTCGAGCGCGGCACCGTGCGGGTCGGCGACCCGGTCGAGGTGCTCGGCGCGGACGTCGACACGGTCGTGACCGGTCTCGAGACCTTCGGCAAGCCGATGGAGGAGGCGCAGGCCGGGGACAACGTGGCGCTGCTGCTGCGGGGAGTGCCCCGGGACGCGGTGCGGCGCGGGCACGTGGTCGCCGCGCCGGGCAGCGTCGCGCCGAGCCGGCGGTTCACGGCACGGCTGTACGTGCTCTCCGCGCGTGAGGGCGGCCGTACGACGCCGGTCGCCACCGGCTACCGGCCGCAGTTCTACGTCCGTACCGCCGACGTCGTCGGCTGCCTCGACTTCGGCGAGGCGGCCCTCGCGCGGCCCGGTCAGACGGTCGAGGTGACCGTCGACCTGGGACGCGAGGTGCCGCTGGAGCCGGGGCTCGGGTTCGCCGTCCGCGAGGGCGGGCGGACGGTGGGCGCGGGGACGGTGACCTCGGTCGGCTGAGGTGACAATGGTGTCGTGAGCGATGCCATACCCGTCACCCGGACCACCGACCACGGGACCGCCAAGCTGATGCCCGACGTCGACCGTGAGCGGGCCTGGCTGCTCACGGTCGACGGTGCGCCCCAGTCGTACGTGGACCTCGACGAGCCGGCGTACCTGGAGTTCGAGTACGCGCGGCGGCTCGGGCATGTGCTGGACACCGTCGCGGAACCGGGGCGCCCGCTGGACATGCTGCACCTCGGCGGGGGCGCGCTCACCCTGCCGCGGTACGTGGCCGCGACCCGCCCCGGTTCCCGGCAGGACGTCGTCGAGGCCGACCGGGGGCTGCTGGAGCTGGTCGTGGAACAGCTGCCGCTGCCCGCCGGTTCGGGCGTCGCGCTGCACACGGCGGACGCGCGGGCCTGGCTGGAGGCGGCGCCGGCGGACAGCGCCGACGTGCTCGTCGCCGACGTGTTCGGCGGCTCGCGCGTCCCGGCGCATCTGACGACCCTCGCTTACGCCCGCGAGGCCGGCCGGGTGCTGCGGGCGGACGGCGTCTACGTCGCCAATCTGGCGGACGCGGCGCCGTTCGCGTTCCTGCGCTCCCAACTGGCCACCTTCGGCGCGCTCTTCGAGGAGCTGGCGCTGATCGCTGAGCCGGGCGTGCTGCGCGGGCGCCGCTTCGGCAACGCGATCCTCGTCGCCGCGCACCGCCCCGTGGACACCGCCGCGCTGGCCCGGCTGACCGCCGGGGACGCCTTCCCGGCACGGGTGGAGCACGGGCGGGCGCTGCGCGACTTCACCGGCGACGCCCGCCCGGTCACGGACGAGGACGCGGTGCCCTCACCCGTGCCGCCCGACGGGGCTTTCGGCATCGGCTGAGGCACTCTCGCCGATGTGCCCCGCCACGGGCCCGGTACGGCGGCGCAGCCGGCGCACGTCCGGCACGCACAGCACGGCCGCGGTGACCGCCACGACGAGGGCCGCGCACCCCCACAGGGACGCGGTCCGTCCGAAGGCGCTCTGCGCGGGGCCCGCCAGAGCCATGGCGAGGGGGACCAGGGCGATGGACCCGAACCAGTCGTAGGCCGACACCCGCGACAGCTTCTCCTCCGGGATCTCCTGGTGCAGCGCCGTCATCCAGGACACCCCGAACACCTCCAGCGTGACCCCGGTGGCGAACATCACCGCGCACAGCACGCCCAGCGGCACCGGTACGGCGAGAACGGCCGACGGCAGGGCCAGCGGGAAGACGCACAAGGTCCCCGCGAGCAGCAGCCGGCGGGGCTTCCACCGGGTCATCAGCAGGGCGCCGCCGACCGTACCCGCGCCGAAGAAGCCGAGCGCCAGGCCCCACGGGCCCGCCCCGCCGAGGTGGTCGCGGGCGACGAGGGGGCCGTAAACGGCGTCGGCGGCGCCGACGACCGCGTTGGCGACGGAGAACTGCGCGACGACACCCCACAGCCAGGGCCGGCCGGTGAACTCCCGCCACCCCTCCCTCAGGTCGGCCAGCAGGCCGCCGCCCGCAGCGCGCGGAGGGATGTGCCGCACGTCGAGGAAGGAGCGCAGGGCGCCGGCGAGTGCGAAGGCGGCCGCGTCCACGGCGAGCACCCAGCCCGGCCCGACCGCGGCGACCAGCGCACCGCCCGCGGCGGCCCCGCCGAGCGCCGCACCCTGCATCGCCATCCGGAACACGGCGAACGCCCGCCCCGCGTGCTCGCCCTCCACGGACGACAGCAGCATGCCCTCGGCGGCCGGGCTGAAGAACGCCTGCCCGGCGCCGCCGAGCGCGCTCAGCAGCATCATCTGCCACACCTGCGGGTCGCCGGCCAGTACGAGAGTGGCGAAGGCGCACTGGGAGAGGCAGTTGACGGCGTTGGCGGCGACCATCACCCGGTGACGCTGCAGCCGGTCCGCCACCGCACCGCCGATCAGCAGGAACAGCACCAGCGGCACCGTCCGCGCCGCCGCCACCAGACCCACGTCGCCGGCGTCCCCGCCCGCGCCGAGCACGGCGAACGCGGAGGCGATGAGGGCGGCCTGGCCGCCGCCGTTGGTGAGGAAGGCGGCAGCGGTGAGAAGACGGTAGTTGCGCCCGGCCCACGCGGGCCGGCGCGGAGAGCGGGGGCGGTCGGAGGCGGTGGTCACCGGGTGACTATGACCGACCGGTTCCGCGCACGCCACTTCGCATCGGCCGGTGCCCGCCCGCCGTGCGGCGGGCGGGGAACGCGCCGGTCAGCTCGCGATCGGATCGCCGTGCAGGCGCACCGTGCTGAGGATCTGCTGGATGGTCGCCTCGGGCAGCTCGTCCTTGACGCCCTTGGCGGCGTACATGCTCCAGGAGACGAAGTTGCCCGTGGAGTTCTTGAACGCGAACGTGATCGCCTTGCCGTCACTGTCGCAGGTGCCGTGCTTGGGCACGCCCTGCGTGTAGGAGACGGCCACGCTGCCCTGCACGCCGGACTTCGTCTTGTACGGCTTGGCCTGGCCGATCTTCAGGTACTTGCGGGAGGTCTTCTCGTTCTGGTCGGTGTAGCCGCCGAAGGCGAACGCGGCCGCGTCCCCGCGGGCGATGCTCGCGGTGTCCTTGCCGCCGTTCTCGCCCTTGGTACCGGCGGCCGCCATCTTCGTCGAATCCTTGCGGCCGTCCTTGTCGTCGTCGGACACGCACCAGTCCTTCTTGAACACGGCCGGCGCGGAGAACCCGATGTAGGGCGAGCCGTCGCCCTTCTGCGTGTCCTCGAAGCCGATGAAGGTGCCGGGGTCCTCCACGTACCAGTCGGCGGGTACGTCGAAGGCAGTGCCGTACTTGGGGTTCACGACGACCTTCCAGCCCGGGACGGTCGCCTTCTCTGCCTCGCCGCCCCGCGGGTTGTCGCCGCCCCCGGACGTCGTCGGCTGCGGCGACGGCGTCGGCGACGACGACACCGACTGCGCGGTCGTCGGCTTGTCCGAGCCGCCCTTCGCGGTGTCGTCCTCGTCACCGCCGAGCACGAGGAACCCGGTGACGGCGGCGGTCAGCACCACCGCGCCGGCCGCGATGATCGCCACGAGCTTGGTCCGGTTCCCGCCACCGCCGTTGCCGCTGCCGAGGTTCCCGGGCGGCGGCGTCGCCGGCTGCGGAACACCGGCCGGCGTGGGCGTCCCCCACTGCTGCTGCTGCGCATAGGGGTTGGGCTGCTGGTAACCGGTCTGCTGGTACGGATTCGGCTGCTGGTACCCCGGCTGACTCGGCTGCTGATACGGGTTGTTCTGCGCGTTCGGGTTCGGCTCGCCCCCGGGCGGCTGCTGCTGTCCTGGCCACATGGCGCCCCACCCTAGTGCCGCCCGGGACACGAATCGGTCACCGGTCCTTGTCAGGGACGTACCGAAAACCGGGCGGTGGGGGCGACCGGTCGATTCCGGGTTCCCGGGCCGGATGCCTGGCCCCCGCAGGCTACTCATGGGTAACATGCCGCCATGAGCGCAGATCAGATGTCGATCGGCGAGATGCTCGCCGCCACCGTGCCGATGGCCCGGACCTTGAAGCTCGAGTTCGTCGAGGCCACGCCGGAGCGGGCGGTGGTGGCCCTGCCGGATCAGGGGGAGTTCCACAACCATGTGGGCGGGCCGCACGCCGGTGCGATGTTCACGCTCGGGGAGTCGGCCAGCGGGGCCATCGTGCTCGCCGCGTTCGGGGACCAGCTCGCGCGGGCCGTGCCGCTGGCCGTGCGGGCCGAGATCGCCTACAAGAAGCTGGCCATGGGGGCCGTCACCGCGACCGCGACCCTGGGCCGGCCGGCCGCCGAGGTCGTGGCGGAGCTGGACGCGGGGCAGCGGCCCGAGTTCCCGGTCGCCATCGAGATCCGGCGCGAGGACGGAGCCGTCACCGGGGAGATGAAGGTGGTGTGGACTCTGCGGCCCAACGGCTGAGCAGACGTCCGGTGGAGTGGGGCCGAGGGTCCGCGCCCGTGCGGGGCCTCGGCCTTTGTCGTGCCGCCGGGCCGCCCGGCGCGCCCCGGGGTGAGGCGCCTCGTCGCCGGTGCCGTCACGCCGGACGCCCGGATCGCGGTTGCGGGATGCCGTACGTCAACGGGCCCCGCGTGCCTGCCGTTTAAGCCGTCCGGCGCCCATTGCAGGCGAATTCGGAAAGTGATACCGGCGGTAACCAATAGGAAATCGCCTTCTTCTGAGGGGACGTCACCGAACTCCTTGTTTCCTGTGAGTCGTATGTGCGAAAGTGAGTCCCCCGCGGGAACGCAGTGCCACCCTTCGGCTCGGAAGGAAATGGTTCCGTGCAGTCCCCACACCCCCCACGCCCCCCATATCCGCCCCGCCCGGGGGGGACGCCCGGAGAGTCGGACCGCGACCTCGTCGCCCAGCTGGCCACCCCGGACGGGCGTGGCCGCGCCGTCGCCCTGCTGCTCGCCCGGCACTGGTCCGCCGCGCGTGACTACGCCGCCGTCTGCCTCGCCTCGCCCGGCGAAACCGCCCAGCTCGTGGCCACCGCGGCGGTCCACCAGGTGCTCGACCGGCTCGCCGCCGGCCGGGTCGGCGGCGCCCTGCGTCCGCAGATCCTCGTCGCCGTCCGTGACACCGTCCGCGACTGGGCCGCAGACCGCGGTCTTTCCGTACTCCTGCCGGAATTGCGCAAAACCACCGGCGGCCGCGGACTGCGCGCGACCGGAGGCGGCATCCCGGAAAAGCGGCAACTCGCCGAACGCGCATTCCGTGCCCTTCCCGGCGCAGCCCAATGCCTCTTGTGGCACACCGAGGTCGAGGCCGAACCGATATCCATACCCGCCGGTCTGCTGGCCGTGCACCCCGGCACCGCAGCGGCCGCTCTGGAACAGGCCAGGGAACAATTCCGCGCCGGTTGCGTCCGCGCCCACCGCGAACTCGCCCCCACCGACGAGTGCCGCTTCCACACCCGCCTCCTCGACGCCCCGCTGCGCCGCGGCGGACATCTGCTGCCCGACGTGCGCCGGCATCTCGCGGAGTGCCGTTACTGCCGTCAAGCCGCCGAACAGCTCAGCCACTTCGACGGCGCGCTCGACGTCCTGCTCGCCGAGACCGTGCTCGGCTGGGGCGCCCGGCGCTACCTCGACTCCCGGCCCGGGCGCGGCGCGAGCCCCGGCGTCGCGCAGGCACGTCGCGGCGGACGCCACCGCGGGGCCCCGTCGCCGGGCCGTCCCACAGCCTCCGCACGGCACACCAAGGCCGCCGTACTGGCCGGTGTCGGGCTGGCCGCTCTCGCCCTGCTCGCCACGGTGCTCGCCACTCAGAGTCGCTCCGCCGACAACGCTGTCCCCGGTGCCGGCCCCGGGCGCCGGTCCGCGCGCACATGGGGTCCGCCCGCCGCCGGGACGGGGGCCTCGACCCGTCCGGCCGGACCCGTCGCCACTCCGCCGTCGCCCGGCTCGCCCACCGCCGCGTCCGCCGTGCGCCCGGCCCCGCTCCTGAAGGGCCGGCTGCGCAACGCCGCCACCGGCCGCTGCCTCGACGCCGATGCCGGCCGGGTACGGTCCGGAGCCGCCGCCGAGCTCGCCGACTGCTCGCCGGCCGCCTCCCAGCGCTGGACGTTCGGCGCCGACGGCCGGTTGCGCAGCGCCGCCGATCCCGCCCTCTGCCTCCTCGCCGACCCGTTCGACCGCCGCGTCGCACTCGCCGACTGTGCCGACGCGGCCGCGTACGACCTCACCGTCCGCGGCGAGTTGCTCCTGCGCGGGCGGGCCGGCCTCGGCCTCGCTCCCGCGCAGGGCTCCGCCACCACGGTCACTGTCGCGCCGCGGGACGCATCGGCGCGCGGGCGTTGGGTGTTCGACACCGGAACCGCGCAGGGCGGCTTGCCGCGGCCGCGATCGGACGGCGCCGACCCGACCGACGCACCCGGTGAGCCGAGCAGGCCGAGTGAGCCGACCGGACGACCCCGCTCCTTCCACGCCCCCGGCGACCAACCCGCCACGCCGAGATTCGTCCCGGTCGTCTGCTGCGCCGAGCAGCCACCGGCCGTGCCGCGACGGCCGTCCGCCGCCGTCGCCGCGTCGGCCTCCGTCCTCTCCGGCGCGACCACCGTCGTATCCGGCACAGTCCCGCGCATCGCGTCGGCTGCCGTACCGGCCGCCCCGCTCCCTCTCGTATCGGCACCCTGACCCGACCACCCCTCGCGGGGGCCACCCGTCCGGCGGCCCCCGCCTCTTCTTCCGACCGCCCTCCGGTCGGCATCCGGCGGATCCCCGCCTCGCCTCGTTGACGCGGGTCACCCCGAGTCGTACGTTGCCGACGCGCACGGCGTTTCTGACGGGTCGTCAATCTCCGGACGCCCTCGTCGTGCCGCGTGCACCGAAGGAGCGACGGCCCATGTCCGACACGGTCTCCCGGCGATCCGCGCTGACCCTGCTGAGCGGCACGATCGCGGTCGTCGCGGCGGCCGCCGGTTCCCTCTCCCTCGCCCCCCGCGCCACCGCGCGGAGCAGAACCGGCGCCCGCATCCGCGGCCGCCGCGTCGACCACCTCCTGGGCGCGCTCACCCTCGACGAGAAGGTCAGCCTGCTGCACGGCGCCACCGACCCGGACACGCTCGGCGAGGCCGGCTACGTCCCCGGCGTCCCCCGCCGCGGCATCCCGCCGCTGCGCCTGGCCGACGGCCCCGCCGGGGTCCGGGTCACCCGGCACGCCACCGCCCTGCCCGCCCCCGTCCTCCTGGCCTCCGCCTTCGATCCCGAGCTGGCCCGCCGCTACGGCCAGGTCATCGGCCGCGAGGGCCGCGCCCTCGGCCAGGACGTCCTGCTCTCCCCGATGGTCAACCTCATCCGCACCCCCTACGCCGGGCGCAACTTCGAGACCTTCAGCGAGGACCCGCTGCTCGCCGCCGACCTGGTCGCCGCCGAGATCGAGGGGATCCAGCGCGAGGGACTCATCGCGACCGTCAAGCACCTCGCGCTGAACAACCAGGAGAAGGACCGCATGTCCGTCGACGTGCACGTCGACGAACGCACCCTGCACGAGGTCGAGCTGCGCGGCTTCGAGGCCGCCGTCCGGGCCGGCGCCGGAGCCGTGATGGGCGCCTACAACAAGGTCGACGGGACCTACGCCTGCGAGAACGAGGCCCTGCTCACCGGCATCCTGCGCGACCGGTGGGGCTTCGACGGCTGGGTGATGACGGACTGGTACGCCGCCCACAGCACCGAGAAGGCCCTCACCGCGGGGCTCGACATGGAGATGCCGAACGGCGCGTACTTCGGTACGGCGCTGGCGGCAGCGGTGCGCGACGGCCGCGTCGCCGAGGCCCACGTCGACCGTGCCGTACGCCGGGTCCTGGCCGTCATGGACCGCTTCGGGCTGCTCGACGGCAGCGCGCCGCCCCGTCCCGAGCGGGACGCGCCGGCGGGCGCCGCCGTCGCCCTGGAGGTCGCCAAGGCCGGGGCCACCCTGCTGCACAACGCGCACGGCACCCTCCCGCTCACCGCCGGCAGCGTCGCGGTGATCGGCCCGACCGGCGCCCTGCCCTTCGTCAGCGGCGGCGGCAGCGCGCACGTCGTCCCCGACCACGCCGACAGCCCGCTGGACGCCCTGCGCTCACGGGCCTCCGGCGAGGTCACGTACGCCCTCGGCGAGGACGTCTTCGGCAAGCCGATCCCGGCGGACGCGCTCAGCCCCGGCTTCCCGAGCGAGGGCACACGGGTCGACGCCGGGACGGCCTGGTCGTACGACGGGACCCTCACCGTGGGCGAGGCCGACGAGTGGACCCTCGTGCTCCATTTCTCCGGGATCGCGACCGGCCGCCCCAAAGTGCAACTCGACGGCACCGAGCTGTTCCCGATCGCGTCCGGCTGGGGCGAGGCCTTCGTGGGTGGCCTGCTCGGCACCGCCCCGGACGGCCTCGCCGTACGCCGCGCCACCCTCCGGCTCACCCCCGGCGCCCACCGGCTGCGCATCAGCGCGCAAGGCGGAACCGCGGGCCTGGAGTTCCGGCTCCGGTACGGCACCGGCGCCACCCGGGACGCGGACGTCGCCGAAGCCGTACGGGCCGCGCGCGCCGCCCACCAGGTCGTGCTGTTCGCCTACGAGGACGCCACGGAGGGCCAGGACCGGACCACCATCGGCCTGCCCGGCCACCAGAACCGGCTGATCGAGGCCGTGACGGCGGCCAACCAGCGCACCACCGTCGTCCTCAACACCTCCTCCGCTACCGCGATGCCGTGGCTGGAGCGCACCGGCGCGGTGCTCCAGATGTACTACCCGGGTCAGGAGGGCGCGGCCGCCACCGCCGCGGTCCTCTTCGGCGACTGCGACCCCGGTGGCCGGCTCACCCAGTCCTTCCCGGTCGACGACGACCACCACCCCGTCGCCGGCGACCCGCGCCGCTACCCGGGCAAGGGCGGCGTCGAGGAGTACTCCGAGGGTGTCCATGCCGGCTACCGCTGGTACGACGCCGAGGGCGTGCGCCCGCTCTTCCCCTTCGGCCACGGACTGTCGTACACCTCCTTCGCCTACGGCGATCCCTCCGCGCGCTGGACCCGGGACGGTCTTGAGGTGGACTTCACCGTCCGCAACACCGGCCGGCGCACCGGCGTCGACGTGCCGCAGGTGTACGTCGGGCCCTCCCCGGACGTGCCCCTCGACCAGCCGGTGCGGCTGCTCGGCGGCTATCGCAGGCTCACCCTGGAGCCGGGGGAGCGGCGCCGGGTCACCGTGAGGGTGGCCCCGCTCACTCTGTCCTGCTGGGACACCGCCCGGCACGACTGGGTGCTCGGCACCGGCCGCCGCACGGTGTGGATCGGGGCGTCCTCCCGTGACCTGCGGCTGCGCACGAGCGCGGACGTCGGCGGATGAGCCGTGCGGGGCGCCGGCGGCGGCCGTCGGCCCGTTCCGCGGCCCGACGCCGTCGCCCGCCGACCCGGTAGGCTTCCGGCGTGCGCCTTCGCGGCGCGTACGGGGACAGGCAGGGCAGCGAAAACGGGAGGGACCGGCAGTGCACGTCCAGGAATGGCTCGACACGGTACCGGCCGGCGCCGTCTACGCGTTGGTGGCCCTCGTCATCGGGCTCGAGAGTCTGGGCATCCCGCTGCCCGGTGAGATCGTCCTGGTCTCGGCGGCGCTGCTGTCCTCCCAGAGCGGCGGCATCAACCCCGTCGTGCTCGGCGTGTGCGCCAGCGCCGGCGCCGTGATCGGCGACTCCATCGGCTACGCGATCGGCCGCAAGGGCGGACGGCCGCTGCTGGCCTGGCTCGGAAAGAAGTTCCCGAGCCACTTCAGCGAGGGTCACATCGCGACCGCCGAGCGGTCCTTCGAGAAGTGGGGCATGTGGGCGGTCTTCTTCGGCCGCTTCGTCGCCCTGCTGCGCATCTTCGCCGGGCCGCTCGCGGGCGTGCTGCACATGCCGTACTGGAAGTTCCTCACCGCGAACCTCCTCGGCGGTGTCGTCTGGGCGGGCGGCACGACCGCCGTCATCTACTACGTCGGAGTCGTCGCCGAGTCCTGGCTGAAGAAGTTCTCCTGGCTGGGCCTGGTCCTGGCGGTGCTGATCGGCCTGGGCTCGATGCTGGTCCTCAAGCGCAAGGCCAGGAAGGCACAGCCGGCCCAGCAGGAGCCGGAACCCGTGGGCGCCGGCGAGTAGTCCCACCTCAGGGGCGCGGAGTACTGCGCGACCGGCCCCCCATGGCCCGCGGACCGCGGGCGACCGTCACGACCCCAGTGCGTCCCGGTGTGCCCGCCCGAGCTCCGCGTACATCGTGCCGTTCAGCGTCACGCCCTGCCGTTCCTCCTCGCTCAACTCCCGCCGTACCTTCGCCGGGACGCCCGCCACCAGGGAACCCGGCGGTACGACCATCCCCTGCGGCACGAGGGCCTGCGCCGCGACCAGTGAGCCCGCGCCGATCACCGCGCCGTTCAGGACCGTCGCGCCCATGCCGATCAGGCAGTCGTCCTCGACGGTCGCCCCGTGCACGACGGCGTTGTGGCCCACCGAGACGCGCTCGCCGATCGTGACCGGGAAACCTGGGTCGGCGTGCAAGGTGCAGTTGTCCTGGATGTTGCTCTGCGCGCCGACGCCGATCCGCTCGACATCGCCGCGCAGCACCGCGCCGTACCAGACGCTCGCGCCCGCCCGCAGCGTCACGTCACCGATCACGGACGCCGTCGGCGCCACGAACGCCTCGTCGTCGACCTTCGGTTCCTTGCCGCCGATGCCGGTGATCAGCGCCTGGTGCGCCATGGGTGCCTCCTCGATCGTCGTTCGGGAGCACCGTACGCCACCCGGTGGGGTGAAGATCACAGGGTTCGGAGCTGATGGGGGCCCGGTGCGAGGTTTACGGTGAGCGGGTGCTTACGCGCAAGAACACGTTCTCGTCCTGGCGGCGCCGCCTCGCGCAGCGCGCCGTCCACGCCGGCTGGGCCTGGGTGCAGCGCACGGGCTCGGTGACGGCGGAGCAGCCCGGGCGGTTCCGCTTCGGCGCGATGGGAACAGGTACCCGGCTCGCCTTCCCGCTCGGCACGGTCTTCGGCGAACCGTGGATCCAGCTGGGCGCGCACTGCATCGTCGGCGAGCAGGTCACCCTCACCGCCGGTCTGATGCCCGACCTCGACCTCGGCTCCGAGCCGATCCTGCGCATCGGGGACGGCGTGGTGCTGGGCCGCGGCAGTCATGTCATCGCCGACACCACGGTCACGATCGGCAGCGACTGCTACTTCGGGCCGTATGTCTACGTCACCTCGACGAACCACTCCTACGACGACCCGCACGAGCCCATCGGACGGCAGTGGCCGCGGATGGAGCCGGTGGAGATCGGGCCGGGCTGCTGGATCGGCACCGGCGCGGTGATCCTGCCGGGTGCGCGGATCGGCCGGAACGTCGTGGTCGCGGCCGGCGCCGTGGTCCGCGGCGCGGTGCCCGACCACGCGGTGGTCGCGGGGGCGCCCGCCCGGGTCGTACGGCGCTGGACGCCCGAGGACGGCTGGCAGCCGCCGCTGCGCACCCCGGCTCCGGTGCCGATACCGGCAGGGGTCACGCCGGAGCAGTTGCTGGCGCTGTCCGGGCTGGACGAGGAGACGGCGGCGCGCCTCGCCGAGCTGGACGAGGAAGAGGCGGCGGGGCTGGCCCGCCTGGAGACGGACGCCTGAGGTCACGCAGCCCGGCTCACCCCGTCGCCAGCAGCAGCGTCCCCAGCAGCGCCAGGCCCGCTCCCGCCGCCTGCACGCCCCGCAGGCGTTCGCGCAGGAAACCGCGAGCGGCGAGCGCGGTCACCACCGGGTAGAGCGAGGCGAGCACCGCGGCCACGGTGACCGGTCCGTGCTGGGCGGCGACCGAGTACGTGCCGTTGGCGGAGACGTCCGCCAGCCCCACGAAGGCCAGCGCGGGCAGGGCGTCCCACGGGAAGCGGCCCTCGGGCACCGCGGGCGCGCCCCGCTTGACCGAGACGTACAGGGCGGCGCCGCCCGCGGCCACGTTGGTCAGCCGCTGGACGAACAGCGCGAGGAACAGTCCGGTGACGGTGGTCGACGCCTCCGCGATCAGCGCGAACACCGCGCCGAAGCCGAGCGCCGCGACCAGTGTCAGCACGATGGTCTGCCGCTGCACGGGTGCCCCCTTGCGCTGCGGTCCGCCCGCCAGGACGACGCCGCCGACGGCGACGGCGGCACCCGCGACCTGCATCAGCCCGGGCCGCTCGCCGAGCACCAGCCCGACGCCGATCGGCACGGCGACGCTCAGCGACGCGAGCGGGGAGACGACGCCCATCGGGCCGCGGGCGAGCGCCTGGTAGAAGCAGATCATCGCCACCGGGCCCACCAGCCCGGCCGCGACGGCGAACCACAGCCGCGGTCCCGCCTCGCTCCAGCCGCCCGTGGCGACCACGATCGCGCCGAGTACGGCAGCCGCGATGGTCTGCGAGACGACCACCACGGTCAGGGCCGGGGCGCGTCGCGTGAGCACCCCGCCGCCGAAGTCCGCCAGGCCCCACAGCAGGCTGGTGGCCAGGGCGAAGAATGCTGTCACGGTTCGCCTCGCAGTACAGTTCGGTGGACGATCGGGTGCAGCCCACCGTAGTTCAGTTCAGTGAACTCTGTCATCCAGAATATTTGACTTCCCGGATATTGGACGGAATGTGTCAGACCTCGACCTGCTGACCCAGTCCCTGGCGCGCAATGTCAAGCGCTGGCGTACCGAGCGCGGCTTCACCCTGGACGCGCTCGCCGCCCGGGCCGGCGTCAGCCGCGGCATGCTCATCCAGATCGAGCAGGCCCGCACCAACCCGAGCATCGGCACGGTCGTCAAGATCGGTGACGCGCTGGGCATCAGCATCACCACCCTGCTCGACTACGAGCAGGGCCCGAAGGTGCGCATCGTCCCCGAGGAGCAGGCCGTACGGCTGTGGCACACCGACGCGGGCAGCTACAACCGCCTCCTCGCCGGCACCGAGGCTCCCGGCCCGCTGGAGATGTGGGACTGGCGGCTGATGCCGGGCGAGTCCAGCCCGTCCGACCCGCACCCGGCCGGCACGGTCGAGCTGGTCCATGTCACCGCCGGCGAGCTGACCCTCACCGTCGACGGCGCCGCCCATCGGATCCCGGCCGGAGCGAGCGCCTCCTTCGAGGCCAACACCCCGCACACCTACGGCAACGAGGGCGAGAAGCCGATGGAGATGATCATGGCCGTGTCGGTGCCTCTCGTGCGCTGAGACGCCCCCACGCCCGGTGCGCCGCACTTGCTAGCGTGCGGTCATGCAGGCACCCATCGGACACTTCGACCAGGCCACTCCCGCCCCCGACTGCCTCGACGCGCTGACCCGCCCCGTCGCCGACGCCGTACGGCACTGGCGCGGCAGCGTCCCCGCCGAGCAGATCGTCTACGTCGACACCGACCCGCAGTGGGCCGACACCGCCGTCTTCGTCGAGCACTACGGCCGTGAACTGCTGGAACAGAGCGCGAACTGCGTCGTCGTGGCCGGCAAGCGCGGCGGTGACACC
Organism: Streptomyces sp. NPDC049915; assembly: GCF_040656475.1. Taxonomy (NCBI): domain Bacteria; kingdom Bacillati; phylum Actinomycetota; class Actinomycetes; order Kitasatosporales; family Streptomycetaceae; genus Streptomyces; species Streptomyces sp. NPDC049915. Next base: position 241,345 of record NZ_JBFAMH010000010.1, on the reverse strand, counting down.
ACCCTCGCCGCCTGCGTGGTCCTCTCCACCACCCGGGTCGACGTCAACGGCGTGGTCCGCCGCCACCTCGGCGTGCGCAAGGCCTCCTTCGCGTCCATGGACACGGCGACCGGGGAGACCGGTATGGAGTACGGCGGCATCACACCGGTCGGACTTCCCGCCGACTGGCCCCTGCTGGTGGACGCGGCCGTCGTCGACCTGCCCTACGTGCTGGTCGGCAGCGGACGGCGGCGCGGCAAGCTGCTGGTACCGGGCAAGGCGTTCGCCGAACTGCCCGGGGCGGTCGTGCTGGAGGGGCTGGGCGTCGCCTGAGGCGTCCTTGGTCCGGTCTCAGGAGACCCGTGCGTGGTGGGCCAGCGCCAGGTGCGGGTCCGTCTCGCCCGGCACCGGCGCCGGGTCCGCGTGCACCAGGGCCGCCGTCAGCCGCGGCACCGCGTGCAGCAGGGCGTGTTCGGCGTCCACGGCGATCGCGTGCGCCCGGCGCACCGACACCTCGCCGTCCACGACGACCGCGACCTCGGCCCGCAGCCGGTGCCCGATCCAGCGCAGCCGCAGCTCACCCACCCCGCGCACGCCGGGCACCGTGCGCAGCGCCGCCTCCGCCCGGTCCACCAGGGCCGGGTCGACGGCGTCCATCACCCGCCGGAACACCTCGCGGCCCGCGTCCCGCAGCACCAGCGCGATCGCCGCGGTGATCGCCACACCCACGAGCGGGTCGGCCAGGTCCCAGCCCAGCGCCGAGCCGCCCGCGCCCACCAGCACGGCGAGCGACGTGAACCCGTCGGTGCGGGCGTGCAGCCCGTCGGCGACCAGTGCGGCCGAGCCGATCTCGCGGCCCACCCGGATCCGGTACCGGGCCACCCACTCGTTGCCCGCGAACCCGACGAGCGCGGCCACCGCCACCGCGCCGACGTGCTCCACCGGCCGCGGATCGAGCAGCCGCCCGAGCGCCGTCCACCCGGCGAACGCCGCCGACGCCGCGATCGTCAGCACGATCACCAGCCCGGCCAGATCCTCGGCGCGCCCGAAGCCGTAGGTGAAGCGCCGGGTCGCCGCGCGGCGGCCCAGCACGAACGCGATCCCGAGGGGCACGGCCGTCAGCGCGTCCGCCGCGTTGTGCACCGTGTCGCCGAGCAGCGCCACCGAACCGGACACGGCCACCACCAGCGCCTGCGCGAGCGCCGTCACACCGAGCACTGCCAGCGAGACCCACAGTGCGCGCATACCGCGGGCGGAGGACTCCAGGGCGGCGTCCACCTTGTCGGCGCTCTCGTGGGAATGGGGGGTGAGCAGGTGGGCGAGGCGGTGACGGAAGGCCGCGCGCTGGTGCGAGTGGGGCGCGTGCCCGTCGTGCGCGTGGGGTGCGTGCCCGTCGTGCGCGTGGGGTGCGTGCCCGTCGTGCGCGTGGGGTGCGTGCCCGTCGTGCGCGTGGGGTGCGTGCCCGCCGTGGGCGTGGGGTGCGTGCCCGTCCCGCGGGTGCTCGCCGTGCCGCTCGTGCCGGTGCTCGTGGTGGTGCCGTTCGCTCACGCCTGACCTCTTCCGGTGTACGGAGGTGGACGTACCCCGCCCACGGCGCCATTATGTGCGTATGAGCGCACGCATGCACCTCTCACCTGCGGACGATGCGCACCCGCGCACCCCCGGCGAGGAACAGTTCGCGCTCGCGGCCGAACTGCTCGCCCTGCTCGGCGACCGCACCCGGCTGGCCCTCCTGCACGCCCTGGCCGACGAGGAGGCCGACGTCACCACGCTCACCGAGGCGTGCGGCGCGGCCCGCCCGGCGGTCAGCCAGCACCTGGCCCGGCTGCGCCTGGCGGGACTGGTCACCACCCGCAAGGAGGGGCGGCGGGTGATCTACGCCCTGCGCGACGGCCATCTGCGCCGCCTGGTCGACGAGGCGCTCAGCGTCGCCGACCACCGGCTCACTGACCGGCCCCCGCACGACTGAACGCCGGGTGTCAGTAGCGCTCCGCGCTGCCCATGTACTGCTCCGCGAACGCGGCGGCCGCCACCGGCGAGCTGAACAGCCGCCGCAGCCGGGCCAGTGCGGTGCCCGCGCGGAACGCGTCTCCCGCGGCCGCCCCGTGGTACACCTCCGACAGCCACTGCGAGAACTCCTGGTAGTCCCACACCCGGCGCAGACAGGCCTCGGAGTAGCCCGCGAGCCCGCTGTCGTCGCCCCGCGTCAGCCGCGCGAGAAGCGCGTCGCCGAGCAGGAAGGCGTCGTGCAGCGCCAGGTTCATGCCCTTCGCGGCGATCGGCGCGACGAGATGGGCGGCGTCCCCGGCCAGGAACAGCCGGCCGGACGCCATCGGCTCCACGACATAGTCGTGCATGTCCAGCACGCGCTTCTCGATCAGCGGCCCCTCGACCGGCTCCGGCGCGCCCTCGGCCGAGAGCCGCAGCCGCAACGCGTCCCACACGCGCGCGTGCGACCAGTTCTCCGGGTCGTCGCCCGGCGGGCACTGCAGGTAGTAGCGGGTCATCTGGGGGCTGCGGGGCATCTGCCCGGCGAAGCCCTGCGGATGCACGCCGAACAGCACACAGTCCGTGGACGGCGGCGCCTCGGCGAGCAGCGCCAGCCAGCCGATGCCGTAATCGTGCCGGGCGACCCGGGCCCGGCCGCCCGCCAGCGCGGCCCGCGTCACCCCGCGCGCCCCGTCGCACCCGGCGACGAACTCACAGCGCAGCAGCCGCCGTTCACCCGTGTCGGGACAGGTGTACGACACCGACGGCCGGTCGGAGTCGACGTCGTGGACGGCTACGTCCCGTACCGCGAACCGGACGTCCCCGCCGCGCTCGTCGGCGTAGGCGCGCAGCAGGTCGCTCACCAGCAACGGCTGCGGGTACACCCAGTGGTGAAGCCCGGTCAGCTCCTCGTAGGCGAAGCGGTACCGGCCGCCGTCGAAGCGGAACTCGCACGCCGTGTGCCGCCGGGCGCCGGCCAGCAGCCTCTCGCCGAGGCCCCGCTTGTCCAGCTCGCGGACCGCCCACTCCTCCAGGACGCCCGCTCTGGGGCGCCGTTCGACGAACTGCCGGGTCTCGGTCTCCAGCACCACGCACCGCACGCCGGCGGCGGAGAGGAGGTTGGCGACCGTCAGGCCGGCGGGTCCGGCGCCCACGACGACGACGGGAACGTGCTCCAGGGCAGGGGAGTTGGGTGTCACCCCGTCATTATGGCGGTGGCCCCGCCGGTCAGCGCAGCCTGGGGATCTCGATGGCGGGGCAGCGGTCCATCACCATCTCCAGGCCCGCGTCGCGCACGCGCGCGTAGGCGTCCTCGTCGATCACCCCCAGCTGGAACCAGACGGCCCGGGCGCCCTTGGCGACGGCCTCGTCCGCGACGCCCCCGGCCAGTTCGCTGTTGACGAAGACGTCGACGACGTCCACGTCGAAGGGGATGTCCGCGAGCGTGGCGTACCCCTGCTCGCCGTGCACCGTCTCCGCCTTCGGGTGCACCGGAACGATCCGCTTGCCGAACCGCTGGAGCACCTGCGCCACGCCGTACGCGGCGCGGTCGCGGTTCGCGGACAGGCCGACCACGGCCCAGGTGTCCCCCAGCTCCGTGAGGATCTTGCGGATGGTTGCCTCGTCGCCGTACACCGGCGGCCTCCCTCGGCCTCGGAAGTGGAAGTGAAACGCCTCTGTGGAGCACAACGGACGAGGGGCGGCCGGGATTCCACCTGCGCGCGGACGGTGACGGGCCTAGGCTCGCTGCGTGCTGCGCATCACCGACGCCCGAACCGGCGAGTCCCTCGAGGCCGCCCCCGTACGCCGCGGCCTGACCCGCATCGAGGCACACGCGCCCGGGGACGACACCGCGTCCCTGCGGGTCCTGCTCGTCACCGACCTGCTCATGCGCGCCCTCGAACTGGGGGGTACACCCGTATGGGCGCTGCTGGCAGGCCGCAGCGGCCAGGCGGAGCTGCGCGCGAGCGCGGCGGCCCTCGGCATCCGGCCGCTGGAGGACAGCCATGACGTGGGGGCCGGCCTGGGCGAGGCCCAGGTCATCCATGTGGTGGCGGAGGGCGGTGGCGCCCCCGACGGCGTCCGGCTCGCCGTCGGGCCCGTGACACCGGCGGACGGCCTCCCCGCGGACTGGCTGCGGGCGGACGCCGACCCCGCCGCCGTACGCCTCGCGCTGCTGTCGGAGCCGCGCACCGGGCCGGCCCGGCTGGACCCGGACACCCTGGCCGCCGCCCGCGGCACCCTCACCCGGTGGCGCCGCGCCGTCGCCGACTGGGCGCGCCACCCCTCCCGGCCCATCCCCGAAGACGTGCGCGGCGACCTGCGCACCGCCTGGGAGGACGACCTGGACATGCCCGCCGTGCTGGACGTGCTGCGCCGGGTCGAGGCGGCCGGGCCCGACCTGCCCGAGGGCGCCCGCTTCGAGACGTACGCCTACGCCGACCGGCTGCTCGGTCTGGACCTCGTCCGTGATCTGGGGGCGGCGTGAGAGAGAGGTGGCCGTGGTGAGCGCCGCTCGCTCCGGTGCCGGGCCGCTGCGCCGGCTGGTCGCCCTGCGGCACGCCAAGTCGGCTCGGCCGGAGGGCGTCCCCGATCACGACCGCCCGCTGGGCCCGCGCGGCCGCCGCGACGCGCCGGCCGCCGGACTGGCGCTCGCCGGGGCGGACCTCATGCCGGACCTCGCCGTGTGCTCCACCGCGCTGCGCGCCCGGCAGACCTGGGAGCTGGCGGCCGCACAGTGGGGCACCCCGCCGCCGGTGCGCTACGAGCGGCGCCTGTACGCGGCCGGCGCGGACGACCTGCTCGGTGTCGCCCGCGAAACCCCGCCCGCGGTGCAGACCCTGCTGCTCGTCGGGCACAACCCCGGCCTGGAGGACCTCGTCCTGACACTGGCCGGGGACGGGGTCGACGACACCCTGGAGCGGGTCCGGGTGAAGTTCCCCACCTCGGCGATCGCGGTCCTGACCTGGTACGGCCGCCACTGGTCCGGCCTCGCCGCAGGCGCGGCGCTGCTGACCTCGGTGATCGTGCCGCGGGGGAGGAAGTAGCGCGGGTCAGGGCGTCCCGCGGTGCGCATAGGCTGGCCGGATGCAGGACGAGTACCGCACGATCGGCCGCGCCGGGGTGCACGAGACCGAGGTCAACCGCTCCCGTTTTCTGTGTGCGCTGGCCCCGGCGGCCACCGAGCGGGAGGCGCAGGCCTTCATCGGCGCGGTCCGCAAGGAGCACGCCGGCGCCACGCACAACTGCTGGGCGTACGTCATCGGAGCCGACGCCTCGACCCAGAAGGCGAGCGACGACGGGGAACCCGGCGGCACGGCGGGCGTGCCGATGCTGCAGATGCTGCTGCGCCGCGACATGCGCTACGTCGTCGCCGTCGTCACCCGGTACTACGGCGGCGTCAAGCTGGGCGCGGGCGGACTGATCCGCGCCTACGGCGGCGCGGTCGGCGAGGCCCTGGATGCGCTGGGGACGATCACCCGCCGGCGGTTCCGCCTGGCCACCGTGACCGTCGACCACCAGCGGGCCGGCAAGGTGCAGAACGACCTGAGGGCCACCGGTCGCGAGGTGCGGGACGTGCGCTACGGCGAGGAGGTCACCATCGAGATCGGCCTGCCGGACGCGGACGTGGACGCCTTCCGTGCCTGGCTTGCGGACGTGACGGCGGGCACAGCCGGTTTCGAACTGGGCGGAGAGGCCTACGGGGACGCATGACAATTCGGGCAAAGGCCCTGTAACTGGCCTGTTGGGGAACGGGCGTGGCGGGCCGTTACGGGAGTAACCGCCCGTGATGTCAGACCCGGCCGTTAGTCTCGGGGATCATGAGGCTGCTGCACACTTCCGACTGGCATCTCGGCCGGGCGTTCCACCGGGCGAACATGCTCGACGCCCAGGCCGGGTTCGTCGGTCATCTCGTCGCCACCGTGCGTGAGCGCGGCGTCGACGCGGTGGTCGTGTCGGGAGACGTGTACGACCGCGCGGTGCCGCCGCTCGCCGCCGTCGAGCTGTTCGACGACGCCCTGCACCGGCTCGCCGACCTCGGCGTGCCCACGGTCATGATCTCCGGCAACCACGACTCCGCCCGCCGCCTCGGCGTCGGCGCCGGGCTCATCGACCGCGCCGGCATACACCTGCGCACCGACCCCGCGGGCTGCGCCACCCCGGTGGTGCTGCGCGACGCGTTCGGCGACGTCGCCCTCTACGGGCTGCCCTACCTCGAACCCGCCCTGGTCAAGGACGAGTTCGGAGTCGAGAAGGCCGGCCACGAGACGGTGCTCGCCGCCGCCATGGACCGCGTCCGCGCCGACCTCGCCCACCGCGCGCCCGGCACCCGCTCCGTCGTCCTCGCCCACGCCTTCGTCACCGGCGGGCAGGCCAGCGACAGCGAGCGGGACATCACCGTCGGCGGCGTGGCCGCGGTGCCCGCCGCCGTCTTCGACGGGGTGGACTACGTGGCCCTCGGCCATCTGCACGGCTGCCAGACCATCACCGAGCGCGTGCGCTACTCCGGCTCCCCGCTGGCGTACTCCTTCTCCGAGGCCGACCACCGCAAGAGCATGTGGCTGATCGACCTCGGCGAGAGCGGCGTGCTCACCGCCGAGCGGATCGACTGCCCGGTGCCGCGCCCGCTGGCCCGGCTGCGCGGCACCCTGGAGGAACTGCTCGCCGATCCCTCCCTCGACCGGCACCAGGAGGCCTGGGTCGAGGCCACCCTGACCGACGCCGTCCGCCCCGCCGACCCCATGGCCCGGCTCGCCGAGCGCTTCCCGCACACCCTCAGCCTGGTCTTCGCACCCGAGAGGGCGCCCGAGGACCCCCAGGTGACCTACGCCCGCCGGCTCGCCGGACGCAGCGACCAGCAGATCGCGGAGGACTTCGTCGCCCATGTGCGCGGCGCGGGACCGGACGCCGACGAACAGGCCGTCCTGCGCGAGGCGTTCGACACCGTGCGCGCCGACGCGGCGGTGCGGGAGGTCACGCGGTGAACGGGCGTGCGGTGACGGTGGGGTCGCGTGAGGCGACGGTGGGGGAGGTGGCCCGGTGAGGCTGCACCGGCTGGACATCACGGCCTTCGGGCCGTTCGGCGGCGAGCAGAGCGTCGACTTCGACGCCCTCTCCGCCGCCGGTCTCTTCCTGCTGCACGGGCCGACGGGCGCCGGCAAGACGTCGGTGCTCGACGCCGTCTGCTACGCCCTGTACGGCTCCGTACCGGGCGCCCGACAGGGCATGACCCTGCGCAGCGACCACGCCGACCCGCGCACCCGCACCCAGGTCACCCTCGATCTGACCGTCGCAGGACGACGGCTGGAGATCACCCGGCAGCCGCCCTGGGAGCGCCCCAAGCTGCGCGGCAAGGGCACCACCGTCGACAAGGCGCAGACCTGGCTGCGCGAGTACGACCCCGTGGCCGCCACCTGGAAGGACCGCAGCCGCTCCCACCAGGAGATCGGCGAGGAGGTCACCCAGCTGCTCGGCATGAGCCGCGAGCAGTTCTGCCAGGTCGTCCTGCTGCCCCAGGGCGACTTCGCCCGCTTCCTGCGCGCCGACGCCGAGGCCCGCGGCCGTCTGCTCGGCCGCCTCTTCGACACCCAGCGCTTCGCCGACGTCGAGAAGCGGCTCGCCGAGCGCCGCCGCACCACCGAGGCGCGGGTGCGCGAGGGCGACGCGGCGCTGCTCGCCGACGCCCACCGCATGCAGCAGGCCGCCGGCGACGCCATGGAGCTGCCCGAGCTGACGCCGGGCGAGCCCGGCCTGGCCGACGCCGTGCTGAGCGCCGCCGCCGTCGCCCGCTCCACCGCGCGCGAGCAGCTCGCCGTCGCCCGCTGCCGCCTGGCGGCCGCCGAGTCCGCGCAGGCCGCCGCCGACCGCGCGCTGGCGGACACACGGGAACTGGCCCGGCTCCAGGCCCGGTTCACGCAGGCCCGGGAGCGGGCCCGACTGCTGGAGGAGCGAGCCGAGGCGTACCACGCGGCACAGGCGCGCATGCAGCGGTCCCGCAAGGCGGAGGCCGTGGCCCCCGCGCTGCACCTGCGGGACGACGCCGAGGCCGAGCACGACCGCGCCGCGCGCCAGGAGACCCGCACCCGTGCCCTGCTGCCCGGGACGTACGCGGACGCCGGGGCGGCCGGGCTCGCCGCCGCCGCGCGCCGGGCCGCCGAGGAACTGGGCGGCCTCGAGTCCGCCCGCCGCGCCGAACAGCGCCTCGCCGCCCTCCTCGCCGAACGCGCCGGCCTGGACCGTCAGGAGCGCGCCGACGACGACGTCCTCGCCGACGCCGAGCAGTGGCTCGCCGGGTGGGAGGAGACCCGCGCCGGCCTGCAGAGCCGTATCGACGCCGCGCAGGAGGCCGCGACCCGCGCCGAGCAGCTCGCCGAGCGCCGCGAGCCCGCCCGGCGACGGCTGCGCGCCGCCCGCGAACGCGACCGGCTGGCCGAGGAGACCGAGGCGGCCGCCGGACAGATCCGCGAGGCCGAACAGGCCGTGCTCGCGGCCAAGGCGCGCTGGCTGCACGTCAAGGAACAGCGGCTCGACGGCATCGCCGCCGAACTCGCCGCCCGCCTCACCGACGGCGAACCCTGCGCGGTGTGCGGGGCGACCGAGCACCCCGCGCCCGCCCGCAAGGACGCCGGGCACGTCGACCGGGAGGCCGAGGAAGCGGCCCTGGCCGCCTACCAGCAGGCGCAGCAGGCGCAGGGCGACGCCGAGCGGCGCCACGCCGCCGTACGCGAGGCGCTGGCCGCCGCCACCGCCGAGGCCGGCGACGAACCGGCCGACCGGCTCGCCCGGGAGGCCGACGAGGTGGAGCGTCTCTTCGTCACGGCCCGGCGGGACGCCTCCGCGCTGCACGCCGCCCAGGAGGAACTGCGCCGGGCGGAGCAGGAACGCGAGCGCCGCAGCGCCGACCGGCAGGAGGCGGCCGTGCGCGCCGCCGCCCGCGTCGGCCACCGCGAGCGCCTCGAGGGTGAACGGGTACTGCTGGAAGAGGAGTTGGCGCAGGCCCGCGGCAGTGCGGACAGCGTCGCCGCGCGCGCCGGGCAGCTGGAGCGCCGGGCGGCCCTGCTCACCGACGCCGCCGAGGCCGTACGCGCCGCCGCGGACGCCGCCCAGCGGCTCAAGGACGCCGACGCGCGGCTCGCGGATGCCGCGTTCCGCGCCGGGTTCGACACCCCGCAGGCCGCCGCCGAGGCGCTGCTCACCGACGCCGAGCACCGTGAGCTGCAACGGCGGCTGGACGCCTGGCAGGCCGAGGAGGCCGCCGTCCGCGCGGTGCTCGCCGAGACCGACACCGCGGCCGCCGACCGGCAGCCGCCCGCCGACCTCGCCACCGCCGAGCGGGCCGCCGCCGCGGCCGCCGAGCGGCTGCGTGCCGCCGCCTCCGCGTGCGACGCCGCCGCCCGCCGCTGCACCGAACTGGACCGCCTCTCCGCGCGCGCCGCGCAGGGCGTGCGCCGGCTCGCCCCGCTGCGCGAGGAGTACGACCGGGTGGCCCGGCTGGCCGTCCTCGCGGCCGGCACCTCCGCCGACAACGAACGCCGGATGCGCCTGGAGTCCTATGTGCTCGCTGCCCGGCTGGAACAGGCCGCCGCCGCGGCGACGGCACGGCTGCAGCGCATGTCGTCCGGCCGCTACACCCTCGTCCACTCCGACGACCGCACCGGGCGCGGCCGCAGCGGTCTCGGCCTGCACGTCGTCGACGCCTGGACCGGCCGCGAGCGCGACACCGCGACCCTGTCCGGCGGCGAGACCTTCTTCGCCTCCCTCGCGCTCGCGCTCGGCCTCGCGGACGTCGTCACCGACGAGGCGGGCGGGGTGCGGCTGGACACCCTCTTCATCGACGAGGGCTTCGGCAGCCTCGACGACCAGACCCTCGACGAGGTCCTGGACGTGCTCGACTCACTGCGCGAGCGGGACCGCAGCGTCGGCATCGTCAGCCATGTACCCGACCTGCGCCGCCGCATCCACGCCCAGCTCGAGGTGGTCAAGGACAGAACCGGGTCGGTGCTGCGGCGGCGCGGTCACTGACCGAGCGCGCGGCGGGCGAGCGGCGAGGAATAGACCACGCTCGTCGTCACCGAACCGAGCGCGCCGATCCGGCCCGACACCTCCTCCAGATGCCGCATGGACCGGGCGGCGACCTTGATGACGAAACAGTCGTCGCCCGTCACGTGATGTGCCTCCAGGACCTCCGGGGTCACGGCGACCAGATCGTGGAACGGCTTGTAGTTGCCGTTGGGGTAGCGCAGGCGCACGAACGCCAGGATCCCGAGCCCCAGCCGCTCGGGGTCCACCACCGCGGCGTACCCCCTGATCACCCCGGCCTCCTCCAGCCGGCGCACCCGCTCGGTGACCGCGCTCGCGGACATGGAGACGGCGCGGGCCAGCTCGGCGAAGCTGGCGCGCCCGTCGCGCTGGAGGACGTCGAGGATGCGCCAGTCGGTGGCGTCCGGGGAAAACGCGGTCATCCCCGAGGGATAGCAGGGGAATCGACGGTCGCACAAGGCTCACGCCGGGGAAGGTCCCTTCAGGAAGATGATCAAGCGGCCGTAGATTTCAGGACATCGACGACAGTCTCCGTCGCATCGACGACCTCCAGCGAAGGGCCGGCCCATGACCACCACGACCGCCGCCAACCCCGTCCTGCGCGTCGCGCCCGCCGCTCCCGCCGAGGCGGCCGCCTACTTCCGCGCCTCGCTCACCTTCCACGCCGACGTCTCCGACGTCGCCGCCGCGCTCGAAGCCGGCGCCGACCCCGGCTTCGTCGTCCTGGACTCCCGCTCCACCGCATCCTGGGACCAGGGCCACATCCCCGGCGCGGTCCACCTGCCCACGGCGCTGATCCCCGAGCAGGCCGAGCAGCTCCTCGACAGGAACACGCCGGTCGTGACCTACTGCTGGGGCCCCGGCTGCAACGGCGCCACCCGCGCCGCGCTCGCCCTCGCCGAACTCGGCTACCAGGTCAAGGAGATGCTCGGCGGCTTCGAGTACTGGGTGCGCGAGGGATTCGCCTACGAGACCTGGCAGGGCCACGACCAGCGCGCCGCCGACTCCTTGACCGCGCCGGTGGACGCGGAGGACTGCGGCTGCTGACCTTGTGACGCTCGCCGGGCCGGGGTCACGGTGAACACCGTCGACCCCGCCCGCACGTCCACGCCGTCACAGGCCACCGGCGCGGACCAGGCCGCCGTCGCGGCCGCTTGCCCGCCGGGCAGGTCACCGCCCGCGAAGGCGGGCCGGCGGAGACCCGCCGCGTCACAGCCGGGACAGCTCCTCCACCAGGTCGTCCAGGCCCAGCGAGCCCTGGGAGAGGGCGGCCATGTGCCACGCCTTGAGGTCGAAGGCGTCACCGTGCCGCGCGCGGGCGTTCTCCCGGCCGGTGAGCCATGCCCGCTCACCCAGCTTGTAGCCGATGGCCTGGCCCGGCATCGTCAGATAGCGGGTCAGCTCGCTCTCCACGAAGTCCGCCGGCCGGCTGCTGTGCGAGCCGAAGAACTCCTGCGCCAGCTCCGGAGTCCAGCGCTCACCCGGGTGGAACGGCGAGTCCGCCGGGATGTCCAGCTCCAGGTGCATGCCGATGTCGACGATGACCCGCAGGGCCCGCATCATCTGCGCGTCCAGGTAGCCGATGCGCTCCTCGGCGTCCTTGAGGAAGCCCAGCTCGTCCATCAGGCGCTCCGCGTACAGCGCCCAGCCCTCGGCGTTGGCGCTCACCATGCCCACGGAGGACTGGTAGCGGGACAGGTCCCCGGCCACGTGCGTCCACTGGGCGAGCTGCAGATGGTGGCCGGGGACGCCCTCGTGGTACCAGGTCGACACGAGGTCGTACACAGGGAAGCGGGTCTGGCCCATCGTCGGCAGCCAGGTGCGCCCGGGGCGGGAGAAGTCCTCCGACGGGGACGTGTAGTACGGCGCCGCCGCACCGCCGGGCGGCGCGATGTGGGACTCCACCCGCCGCACCCGCTCGGCGAGTTCGAAGTGGGTGCCGTCCAGCGCGTCGATGGCCTCGTCCATCAGGCCCTGCAGCCATGCGCGGACCTCTTCGACGCCCTCGATGTGCCGGCCGTGCTCGTCGAGGTGCGCGAGCGCCACCCACGGGGTCGCGGCGCCGGGCAGGATCTTCTCCGCCTCCTGCCGCATCTCGCCGAGCAGGCGGTGGTACTCGGCCCAGCCGTAGGCGTACGCCTCGTCCAGGTCGATGTCGGTGCCGTTGAAGTAGCGCGACGACAGCGCGTAGCGCTCGCGGCCCACCGTGTCCGGGGCGCCTTCGACGGCGGGCGCGTACGTGTTGCGCATCCAGTCGCGCAGTTCGGCCACCGCCGCGGTCGCGGCGTGCGCGGCCCCGTCCAGTTCGCCGCGCAGCGACTCGGGACCGGCAGCGGCGAAGTCCTCGAACCAGCCGCGGCCCTGCCCGATGCCCGCCCACTCGGTGAGCTGCCCGACGAACGTGGCGGTCGGGCGGGGCGCCGCGTACAGCTTGCGCTCCAGGCCGAGCGCCAGGGACTCGCGGTACCCGGCCAGCGCCCGCGGCACCGCGCGCAGCCGCTCGGCGATCGCCGCCCAGTCCTCCTCGGTCTCCTGCGGGGTCACCGTGAACACCTCGCGCACCTGGTGCGGCATGGTGTGCAGGTTGCCCACCGCGCGCAGGTGCTCGTCGGCCTCATGGACGGCGAGTTCCGCGGTGAGCCGTTCGCGCAGCAGCCGCGCGCAGCGCCGCTCGATGTCGCTGTCGGCGCCGGGCCGGCGCTCCGCCTCGTCCAGCTTCGCCAGGGTGGCCCGCGCCAGCCCGGCTCGCGCGTCGGCGCCCGCCGGCGAGGTGTCGGGCATCCGGCGCGAACTGTCCGGTACGCCGAGGTAGGTACCGGTGATCGGGTCGAGGGCGATGAGCTCGTCGACGTAGGCGTCGGCGACCTCGCGGGGCAGCGGGCTCTTGATCTCTGACATGCCGACATCCTCGTACGCGTGCCGCCACCGCGTCTGCCGGGTTTCCCCTACGGATACCGGCGGCGGCCGGATTCCGCCCAGGGCCGCACGGCGGGTCCGCTCGCCTGCCCGGCGGTGCGTCAGGGCGTCCCCGGGCGCTCCGGTGGCAACAGGGGCCCGCAGTCCCACTGCTGGAAGATCAGCCGGGTCTCCACCCGGGCCACCTCGCGGTGGGCCGTGAACTCGTCGAGGACCAGGCGTTGCAGATCCGTCATGTCCGCGACCGCGACGTGCACGAGGTAGTCGTCGGGACCGGTGAGGTGGAAGACGGTCCGGGATTCCGGCAAAGCACGGATGCGCTCCACGAACGGTCCCACCAGCTCCCGCCGGTGCGGTCTGACCTGCACCGACAGCAGCGCTTCCAGGCCGCGGCCCAGCTTGGCCGGGTTGAGCCGCAGCTGATGGCCGAGGATCACGCCGGAGCGGCGCAGCCGCGTCACCCGGTCCAGGCAGGTCGACGGTGCGACCCCGACCTGCGCGGCGAGGTCCCGATAGGTGGTCCGGGCGTCGTTCTGCAGCAGCCGCAGCAGATGCAGATCGACCGGATCCAGTACGACAGATTCGGCCATGTGCCGAACGTAGCACGGCTTTCAGCCATGCTGGCCCGGTCGCTGTTCACCCTTACCCCCCAGGGCCGAGCTGACCGAGCCGTCCCGCCCGGGGGACCCCTGGACACCCAGGGGTGCCCGCGTGGACCCCGAGGAGACCCCTGTGGAGGCGCCCGTGGACACCGCCCGTACGACCCGCAGAGCACTGGCCACGGAGGCCGTGCACGCCGGCCGCGACGACCTCGCCCGCCAGGGCCTGCACGCCCCGCCCATCGATCTGTCGACCACGTACCCGTCGTACGACAGCCGTGGTGAGGCCGCCCGGATCGACGCCTTCGCCACGACCGGCGCCGACCTGGACGGCCCCCCGGTCTACGCCCGGCTGGGCAACCCGACCGTCGCCCGCTTCGAGACCGCGCTGGCCAAGCTGGAGGGCACGGAGTCCGCGGTCGCGTTCGCCAGTGGCATGGCCGCGCTGAGCGCCGTCCTGCTGGTACGCGCCTCGATGGGCCTGCGGCACGTCGTCGCCGTACGGCCGCTGTACGGCTGCAGCGACCACCTGCTCACTGCCGGACTGCTCGGCACCGAGGTGACCTGGACCGACCCGGCCGGCATCGCCGACGCGCTGCGCCCGGACACCGGCCTGGTCATGGTGGAGACTCCGGCGAACCCCACCCTCGCCGAGGTCGACCTGCGCGCCGTCGCGCACGCCTGCGGCTCGGTGCCGCTGCTCGCCGACAACACCTTCGCCACGCCGGTGCTCCAGCGGCCCGCCGAGCAGGGCGCGCGGCTCGTGCTGCACAGCGCCACCAAGTACCTCGGCGGCCACGGTGACGTGATGGCGGGTGTGGTGGCCTGCGACGAGGAGTTCGCCGGGCGCCTGCGCCAGGTGCGGTTCGCCACGGGAGGCGTCCTGCATCCGCTGGCCGGCTATCTGCTGCTGCGCGGCCTGTCCACCCTGCCGGTCCGGGTGCGCGCCGCCTCCGCGAACGCCGCCGAACTCACCCGCCGGCTCGCCGCCGACCCGCGCGTGGCCCGCGTCCACTATCCGCGCATCGGCGGCGCGATGGTCGCCTTCGAGGTGCACGGCGACCCGCACGAGGTCATCGCCGGGGTACGGCTGATCACCCCCGCGGTGAGCCTCGGCAGCGTCGACACGCTCATCCAGCACCCCGCGTCCATCAGCCACCGCATCGTCGACGCCGACGACCGTCGCGGCGCCGGCGTGAGCGACCGCCTGCTGCGGATGTCGGTGGGCCTGGAGGACGTGGACGACCTGTGGGCGGACCTGGACGGGGCGCTCGACGGGGCGGCGGACCGGGCCGGGAGGAGCACGGTCGCCGCGCACTGAACCCGAGGCACAGAGCGCGGCCGTGCGGTGAACCGAGGCACAGAGCGCCGCCGCGCGCTACCCCACGGCCGACGCAGAGGTGGCCCGGCGGAACACCGCCGGGCCACCTCGCCGATCGTCCCCCACGCCGCTTCGCCGGGGGCGTCTCAGCCCGTGCCCACGCCGCCCCGCCGGGGCGTCTCAGTCCCGGGCGACGCTCTCGTCGTACCGCTCGACGCCCAGCCGCTGCCGGTCGTACGGCAGCCGGGAGCCGACCGGGGTCGCGTGCAGGCGGGCGGTGATGACCAGGGTGCCCTCCTCGATCTGGTAGTCGAGGGGCAGCCCGAGGCCGCGCATCGCGGCGACCATCCCGGTGTTGGAGGCCTGGGTGACCGCGTAGACGCTCTCGCAGCCCGCATCGACGGCCATGGTCACCAGCCGGCCGAGCAGTTCGCCGCCGATGCCGCGCCGCTGCCACTCGTCCTCGACGAGCAGGGCGACCTCGGTCTCGTCGCCGTCCCACAGCAGATGGCCGAGGCCGACGATGCGGCCGGAGGCGGTCTGCACGGCGAGCGTGCGCCCGAAGCGCGGGCTGAGCAGATGGTTCAGATAGCGGTCCGCGTCCCTGACCGGCCCGTGGTACCGCAGGGACAGCGTCCGCGCCGAGCACCGCTCGTGCATCGCCTTCGCGGCCCTGACGTCACCGGTGTCGGCCCGCCGCACGGTGATCGGGTTGCCCTCCGGCAGCGTCAGCACGTCCGAGCCGACCGGGACCCGCGGCCCGAGCCGCGCGTCCAGCTCCACCAGGGCGCGGGCCCGCGCGAACTCGGTCGGGGTGAACGGCAGATACGGCCGCTCCACGGTGAGGACGCCGCCCTCGGGCGCCCGCAGCCGCAGCACGGTGTCCTCCAGCACGCCCTCTTCGGGCACGGCGTCGGCGCCGCCGGCCGAGGCCGCCGGCAGCGACCGGATGGTGCAGCGGCCGAGCAGCTGGCGCAGCGCCAGCGGCAGTTCCGCGGTGTCCAGGGCGGTGCGGGTGGCCAGGCCCAGGACCCGGGTGGGGGCGTCCACCAGATCGTGGGCGTCCGCGCGCTCGATCCAGGTGCCGGTGCCGCCGGCCAGGGCCACCACCCGGGTGAGCTCGGCCGCCGTCAGCGTGCCGGGGGAGCGCAGCAGGAACTCGTCCACCGCCGTGTCGCCCAGCGGGTGCGCCTGCAGGCTCAGGATGTCGACCCGGTGCCCGGCCAGGGCCGTGCACAGCGCGGCCAGCGAGCCCGGCTCGTCCCGCACGGTGGTGCGCATGCGCCACAGGGCGCTCTCGCCGCCCACCGCGTCCGCGGACCGCGGCGCCGGGGAGTGCTGCCCGGCCGGCGGCTCTGCCGAGCCCGGCCGGGCGCCGGTATCACCGGTCGGCGGGGCGTGTCCGTGCCTGCGTGACCACCATGTGTGGAAACCGGCCGTGGCCGTCAGCACCACCGCCGACGCCATCAGCAGCACCGGTCCGTCGGGGCCGTGCCCGATCAGATTCGCCACGCCGTCGGCGGCCGCCACGGCCGTGAACATCGCGGCCAGCTCGACCACGTCGCGTCGCCAGTGGTGGACGGGCCGGCCGTGCCGGGCACGCTTCACATCGGGAATCTCTCTCCTCATGCACCCACTGTGAAGGAACGGTGTTGCGTGATCACGAACGCCTTGTGACCGATGGGTAAAGCGTGCTTCTAAAGTTTTTGTCCGTTGTGTCACAGTTGCGTTGCCGGGGCGCCGAGGGCCGCCCCCCGGTGGGAAGTTGACCGGGGCCGCGCTCCGGGGGACGACGCCGGGGCGCGGCACGGACACCGAGGGTACGTGACCCCTCACAACGCCCTCACTGGCCGACGCGGCCCGGCTGGAGCACCTGGGTGAACAGCACGGTGCCGTCCTGTTCGCGCAGCCGGACCGTCAGCTCGCCGCTGTCGCCGTCGATGTCGACCTCGCCGAAGAACTGGTAGCCCTCGGCCGGGGACACGTTCCCCCTGGCCGGGGCCTTCACGAACACCCGGTCGGGGCCGAAGGTGCCGTCGAGCGCGCTGGCCGGGAAGGCGCCCGCGTTGAGCGGTCCGGACACGAACTCCCAGAACGGCTCGAAGTCCTTGAACGCGGCCCGCGACGGGTCGTAGTGCTGGGCCGAGGTGTGGTGCACATCCGCCGTCAGCCACACCGTGCCCGTGATCCGCCGGTGCTTGACGAACCGCAGCAGCTCGGCGATCTGCAGCTCACGGCCGAGCGGGACGCCCGGATCACCCTGCGCCACGGCCTCGAAGTTCGGCCTGCCCTCCACCCCGTCGGGCACGACCAGCCCGAGCGGCATGTCCGCGGCGATCACCTTCCACACCGCGCGGGAACGGGCCAGCTCCCGCTTGAGCCACTCCAGCTGCTCACGGCCGAGGATGCCCTGCGGGTCGGTGGTCTGGTCGTCGGGGGAGTTGGCGTCGCGGTAGGTGCGCATGTCCAGCACGAACACGTCCAGCAGCGGGCCGTGGTGGGCGACCCGGTAGATGCGGCCGTCGCCGCGGGCGCCCAGGGTGGAGACCGGGAAGTACTCGGCGAAGGCGCGCCGGGCGCGCGACGCCAGGTCGTCCAGCCGGGTGCCGGCCGGGTACGGCGTGCCGGGGGCGATGACCTCGCCCGGGTACCAGTTGTTGCGGACCTCGTGGTCGTCCCACTGGATGATGTTCGGTACCTGCGCGTTGAAGCGGCGCAGCGCCGGATCGAGCAGGTTGTAGCGGAAGTTGCCGCGGTAGTCGGCCAGGGTCACGGCGACGTGGGACTTCTCCTCGCTGGTCACCGACCGGTACACCGAGCCGTCCGGCAGCGCCGCGGTGGCCGAAATGGGGCCGTCGGCGTAGATGTTGTCGCCGCTGCACAGGAAGAAGTCCGGGTCCAGTTTCGCCATGGCGTCGAAGATGCGGTAGCCGCCGATGGACTCGTTGATGCCCCAGCCCTGGCCGGCGAGGTCGCCGGACCACACGAACCGCACGCCCTGCCGGCGCCGCACGGGTGCCGTACGGAAGGTTCCGGCCACCGCTTCCCCGGTACGGCGGGGGTCGTCGGGGTCGGCGAGCCGCACCCGGTAGTGGATCTGCTCGCCCGGCGGCAGCCCGTGCAGCCGGGTCGTGCCCGTGAAGTCGGTGTCCGGGCCGAGCAGGGGTCCGTACCGGCGGCGCGGGTTGCGGAACGACTCGGTCGCCGACGTCTCGACGATCATGCGGGCGGGCCGGTCGGAACGCACCCAGATCAGACCGGAGTCGGAGGTCACGTCTCCCGCCTGCACGCCCCAGCCCGCCTCGGGGCGCCCGGAGAGGGCGAACGCCGGCGCGGCGCCGAGCCCGGCCGGCAGGGACAGGGCCGCGGACGCGGCCAGCGAGCCGCGCAGCACGCTGCGGCGGCCGGGATGCGGACGGTGCGACATGGAGGGCCTCCAGGGGCGGGAATCAGCCGATGTGCACCCCACACCTACTGGCGCTCCCCGGCGCACACGGAAACCACAAGTGAACAACTGCCCCTGGCGCGAAGGCGGCAGGCGGGTCCGGGGCGCGGCCGGTCGCCGTAGTGCTTTCCTTCTCCGTGTACGGCAAAGGGGCTGACGCGGCGTCAGCCCCTTTGCCGGTGCCGGTGTGACGTCAGTCTCGGCTGCCGTCGAGGATGACCCGCGCGACCAGCGCCGGGTCGTCGTTCATCGGGCAGTGCCCGCAGCCGGGCAGCCGCACCAGCCGGGCCCGCGGCATGATCTGCTTGGCGCGCACACCCTGACGGGGCACCAGCAGCCGGTCCCGGCTGCCCCAGGCCACGGTGACCGGGATGCCGGGAATGTCGTCGTCGAACCGGACGGTGGCCCCGGCGGCGAGCGTCGCCGCGAACCCCGTCGCCTCGGCCAGTGCCCGGGTCTCGGCGACCACGGCCTGCGGGGCGCGGCGGCCGGGGCGGGCGTAGATGGTGCTCGTCAGGACCGTGCGGCCGGCCGTCGAGCGGGACAGCTGCTCGACGAGCGGCACGGGCAGCCGGCGGGAGATGCCGCGCATGGCCAGCAGGACGCCGAACGCGTACCGCCGCTCGGCCTCGGACCAGAAGCCGGCCGGGGACAGCGCGGTGACCGACCGCACCAGCCGCTCACGGCCGAGTTGGAGGGCGATCAGCCCGCCCAGGGAGTTGCCCGCCACGTGCGGACGGTCCAGCTCCAGCGCCTCGCACAGCGCGCCGAACACGGCGGTCGTCGTCGGCAGGTCGTACGCCAGCGCCTGCGGCAGCGCGGGCGAGGCACCGAAGCCCGGCAGGTCCACGGCGATCACGTCGCGGTCGGCGGCGAGGATGTCCACGACGGGGTCCCAGGCCTGCCGGTGATGGCCGATGCCGTGCAGCAGGAGCAGCGGGGCGCCGCGACCCACGCGCGCGTAGGAGACGGTCACCGGCTGCGGGCCGTGCGGGGAGGGGACCTTGAAGGAGAGCGTGGCGGACATGCGGGGCTCCTCGGGGACTCACTGACGGACGCCGAGTAGACAGCTTGTCAGTAATTGCTACTGGCGGGTAGCCCCCAGGGGTGGCTCCGGAGCGTCGCCGAGCCGGCCGAGAGCGCGAGGATTGGTCTTGACCAAGTGTGTGGGGCGTCCTATGGTCGCAGACAAGTGCAACAACCTTTAATAAACAAGGGCGCTAAAACGCCGCCGGACAGGCATCGCGGAGGACAGGGTGGGGACCACGCAGCTGCAGACGGTGCCGGAACCCAAGTACTGGCACCTCAAGACCGTGCTCACCGAGGCGCTCGACTCCGAGTTCACGGTCGGTGAGATCCTGCCCAACGAGCGTGAGCTGGCCGCCCGCTTCGGCGTCGCCCGCGCCACCCTCCGGCAGGCCCTGGAGCAGCTCGAACTGGAAGGCCGGCTCCAGCGCCGCCGCGGCGTGGGCACCACCGTCGCGCCGCCCCGCATGGGCGTGGCCGTCGGCACCGAGGAACACGCCTGGCCGAGCGTCGGCGGAGAGGCCTGGGAGCCGGCCGACTGTGAGTTCGCCGTCCCGCCCGCCGCGGTCGCCGACGCCCTGGAGACCGGCCACGACGAGGCGGTGCACATCGTGCGCCGCACCCGTGTGAACAACGGTCAGACGGTCGCCGCCGAGCTGCTCTACATCCCGCAGGCCTCCGTGCCGGAGCTGACCGGTATCGACGCACCCTCCGGTCCGGGCCGCGCGCGTGCCGTGCTGCGCGAACTGCAGCGGCGCGAGGCGACCGGCCAGGACCGCGCCGTCGAGCTGGGCTCGGCCGGCGCCGACGACGCCAAGGCGCTGGACCGGCTCCCGGGGGCGCCCGTCCTCGTCGTCACCACCCGGTACTTCGCCGAGGGCCGCACCGCCGCGCTCTCCGTCGCCACCTACCGCGCCGACACCTGCCGGCTCACCTTCGGCGACGCGGGCGGCGTCGAGATCCACCCCGCCCCGGAGCGCCGCGCATCCTGACCCGGCGTCGCCCCACACGAGCCCCGGGCGACCGGGGCTCGATGGCGTGCGGCCGGTGCCGTACGGCCGTCGCGGGGTCAGCGGCGGGCGGTCACCGTGCCGTCCACAGCGAACAGCTGCTCCTCCACATGGTCCAGAGCCAGCCGCAGCGCGCCCGTCGCCACCGCGGCCTCACCGAGGAGGGACAGGGTCACCTTCGGCGTCCGCAGGCAGTAGCGGGACAGCTCCTTGCTCAGCGGGGCGAGGACGCCGTCCAGACCGGCCGCCCAGCCGCCGATGACGACCAGCTCCGGGTCCAGCGCCAGCACCAGCGCGGCCACATCGTGCACGAGACGCTGGATGAAACGGTCCACCGCCGCACGGGCCCGCCCGTCGCCCTCGCGGGCCTGGGTGAACACCGCGGCCACGGCCTGCTCGTCCAGCGGGTGCAGCGGCTCGTCGGTAGTCGACAGCAGGGTCTCCGGTGTCGCCTCACGCCCCAGCAGGTGAAGCGCTCCGATCTCGCCGGCCGCGCCGCCGTAACCGCGGTGCAGCCGCCCGCCGATCAGCGCACCCGCACCCGGGCTCAGCCCCGCCAGGACGAACACGATGTCGTCGGACTCGGTGGCGGCGCCCTTCCAGTGCTCGGCCACGGCCGCCGCGTTCGCGTCGTTCTCCACCAGCACAGGGCACTTGAAGGAACGGCTCAGCCGCTCACCCAGCCGCAGCCCCGTCCACCCCGGCAGCGCGGTGCCCAGCCGTACCGTCCCGTCGGCCTCCACGATCCCTGGCGTCGCCACGCCGACAGCGCGCAGCGAGCTGCGCGGCACCCCGGCGCGGCGCAGCAGCTCCGCCACCGTCGTCCGCAGCCGCTCCAGCCGCTCGTCGGTCCCGGCCGTCTCCTCGACGTCCTTGGCCTGCGCGCCCACCACCCGCCCGTCGAGGTCCGCCAGCAGCGCGGCCACCCGGTGCGCGCCGATCTCCACGCCCAGCAGATACCCGGCCTCGGCGCGGAACCGGAATCTCCGCGCCGGGCGGCCCTGCCGCCGTGCCGTGCCCTCCTCGGCCGCCTTCTCGACGACCAGGCCGGCCTGGATGAGATCGTCCACGACGCCCTCGACGGTCGGCCGGGACAGCCCGGTCACCCGGGTGACCTCCGTCAGCGTCGCGCAGTCCGTGGCCCGCAGCGCGTGCAGCACCACCGCGGAATTGATCCTTCGCAGCAGCGAGGGATCCCCGCCGGTCAGCCGCCCCACCGTCCGTCCTCCCAGCTCGTGCGCGTGTTGGCGGGATCGTACTCGGCACACCGGGCACCGGCGAGACACGGGCCGCCAGGGATCCGCTCCGGGGCGCCGCGGCCATGCTCAGCCGGGGGTGACGAAGCCCGACTCGTAGGCCACGATCACCGCCTGCGTGCGGTCCCGCGCCCCCAGCTTCGCCAGGACGGCGCTCACATGCGACTTCACGGTCTCGGTGCCGACGACGAGCCGGGCGGCGATCTCCGCGTTCGACAGCCCGTGGGCCATCAAGCGGAGCACCTCGCCCTCCCGTTCGGTCAGTCGCGCCCGCTCCAGCAGATCACGGGCCGCGCGGTTGCCGCCGCTGTCCCCGTACTCGGCTGCCATGCGCCGCACCGAGGCGGGGAAGAGCAGCGACTCGCCCTCCGCCACCAGCCGCACGGCGTGCACGATCTCCGCCGGCCGCGCCCGCTTCAGCAGGAACCCGTCCGCGCCCGCGCGCAGCGCCCCGTACACGTACTCGTCGTTCTCGAACGTCGTCACCACGAGGATCTTCGGCGGGTCGGCCACGGTACGCAGCACCGCGCGGGTGGCCTCGATGCCGTCCAGCAGAGGCATCCGTACGTCCATGGCGACGACGTCCGGCCGCAACTGCCGCACCAGCGGGATCACCGCGGCACCGTCGGCCGCCTCCCCGACGACCTCGATGTCGGGCTGGGCCTCCAGCACGGCCCGCAGACCCGCGCGGACCAGCGGTTCATCGTCGACGAGGAGCACACGCACGGGCATCCGGCCAGCCTAGATCACCCCACCGGCAACTCGACGTGCACCTGCCAGTCGACGCCGTCGGGGCCCGTGCGGGCCCGGCCGCCGAGGAGGGCCGCACGCTCACGGATGCCGCGCAACCCGCTGCCCCGGCCGGGCCCCGGTATCTCGCCGGGCAGCGGATTGCGCACCTCCAGCAGTAGCCGCGCCCCGTCCGCGGCGACCCTCACCCGCACCGGCACCGACCCGGCGTGGCGCAGCACGTTGGTCAGGGACTCCTGCAACATGCGGTAGCCCTCGCGGGAAATCGGGCCGGGCACCGTCTCCAGAGGGCCGCTCAGCTCGGCGTCGACCTCGGCGCCGGACGCCCGCGCGGACTCCAGCAGCCGCCCGGCGTCGGCGAGCGTCGGCCGGCTGCTCACCGGCCGCTCCGCCTCCCGCAGCACACCGAGCACCCGCTCCAGGTCCTCCAGCGCCGCCCGGCCGGTGTCCTCGATCGCGGCCAGCGCCCGGTCGGTGAACTCCGGATCGCCCGCCGCCCGGGCCGCGCCCGCCTGGACGACCGCCACGGTCAGCGCGTGCCCGATCGAGTCGTGCAGCTCGCGGGCTATGCGGTTGCGCTCCAGCAGTTGTTCGGTGCGCTCCTCCAGCGCGGCGAGCCGCTCGGCGGGGGAGGGCCCGAGCAGCCGCAGGGCGACACGGGTGATCAACTCGCCGCCGGCCAGGACGACCGCCGCCAGCAGAATCAGCGGCAGCGGCGCGAGGACGGCGTACCACCAGTGATGGCCGGTCACGGGCATCCAACCGCCGCTGTCCGGCCGCCCGCCCAGCGCGGCCCGGACCAGGTCCGCGGTGGTGAGGGGCAGTTGGAAGGTCAGCTGGGAGACCAGGGCGCCCAGCAGCAGCCGGGCCTCCAGCCAGAGCACGATCCGCCCGCGGTCGCCCCACGTCTTCGCCGGCTCGGTGACGATCACCGGCGTTCTGCCGTCCTGGCGGCCGCCGAGCAGCAACAGCCGGGCCTGGAAGCCCTCCACGGTCCGCATGACGGGGAGCAGCCCGGACAGGCCCAGCACCACGGCCGCCGTGGCCGGCGCCCACCAGGCCTCGTCGATGAACAGCCACATCGCCGGCCACACGACGGCCACGAACAGATGCAGCCACCGTGTGTACGTGACCGCCCGTGCGAACGGGCGCAACCAGCGGATCATGACGCCATCGTGCCAGCCACCACTGACAACGCACCTCCCTCGCACGGGGGAGACGATCTCCACCGGCGGGGGAGGAGCCGGACCCCGACGGTCCGTCAGGGTGAGGGACATGACCCGCATCGACGTCCACGACCTCACCAAGGAGTACGGCTCCCGGCGCGCCGTCGACGACCTCACCTTCCGCGTCGAACCCGGCCGCGTGACCGGCTTCCTCGGCCCCAACGGCGCCGGCAAGTCCACCACCATGCGGCTCGTCCTCGGCCTGGACCGGCCGACCGCCGGCGCCGCGACCGTCGGCGGCCGTGCCTACGCCACGCTCGGCGAACCGCTCCGCGAGGTCGGCGCGCTGCTGGACGCGCAGTCCGCGCACGGCTCCCGCACCGCCCGCGCCCACCTGCTCGCCCTCGCCGCGAGCAACCGCATCGCATCGCGCCGGGTCGAGCAGGTGCTGGAGGAGGCCGGGCTCGCCCCGGTCGCGCACCGCAGGGTGAGAACGTACTCGCTGGGCATGCGTCAGCGCCTCGGCATCGCGGCCGCGCTGCTCGGTGATCCGCCCGTGGTGATGCTCGACGAGCCCGCCAACGGCCTCGACCCCGAGGGCATCGTCTGGATCCGCCGACTGCTCCGTCGGCTCGCCGCCGAGGGGCGCACGGTCCTGGTCTCCAGTCATCTGATGAACGAGACGGCGTCCTTCGCCGATCACCTCCTGGTCCTCGGCCGCGGACGGCTGCTCGCCGACCTGCCGATGCGCGCCTTCATCGACGCGCGCGTCCAGCCCCGCGTCCGGGTGCGCACCACGGACGGCGTCGCGCTGAAGGAGGCGCTCGCCCGGCACGGCCACGACGCCGCCGAGACGGACGACGGGGCGTGGAGCGTGCCGCACGCGCGCGTGGAGGACATCGGCCGGATCGCGTCCGCGGCGGGCGTACCCCTCCTCGAACTGGCCGCCGAGGAGGGCACGCTGGAGCAGGCCTACCTCGATCTCACCGCGGCCGAAGCCGAGTTCACCGCACCCCGTCAGGAGGCCTGACCATGGGATTCATCCCCGCCCTGCACGCCGAGTGGATCAAGATCCGGACGCTGCGCTCACAGCTCGCGAGCCTGGGCGCGGTCCTGGCCGCCACCGCCGTCTTCTCCGCGCTCGCCGCCCTGGACACCGGCGGTGCGGACTTCGACCCCCTCTTCTCGGCCTTCTTCGGCGTCAGCTTCGGCCAGATCGCGGCCATCGCCTTCGGTACGACGGCCATGGCGGCGGAGTTCCAGGGCGGCGCGCTCCGCGTCTCCCTGGCCGCCGTACCGCGCCGGGGCCGCTGGTTCGCCGCGAAGGCGACGGCGGTGGCCGCGCCCGCGCTGGCCGTCGGCCTGGTCAGCGGCCTGGTCACCCTGGCGGTGGGCCGGGCCGCCCTGGGCGACAAGGCGGCAGGGCTGTCCGCCGGTGAACAGCTGCGCGCTGTCGTGGGCTGCGGGATCTATCTGATGCTCATGGCCCTCTTCGCGACCGGGCTCACCGCGGTGCTGCGCAGCGGCGTGGCGACGCTGAGCATCCTCGTCCCGTTCCTGCTCATCGTCTCCTTCGTCATCGGCGACATGTCCGGCGGCGTCGCCGACTTCCTGCCGGACCGCGCCGGTCAGGCCGTGCTGCACCACAGTTCCGGCGGGCTGCTCGGCCCGTGGCCCGGACTCGCGGTGACCGCCGCCTGGGTGTCGGCCGCGCTGGGAGCGGGCGCCTGGAGCCTGCTGCGCCGTGACGCCTGAGACCGCACAGCCCTGCGCACGGTGTCCGAGCCGGGCCGCACGCTGACACCCCGCCAATTGTCACTGGGGGCCGCTTTACTGGGTCACATGGACAGCGCGCAGCATCTCGCCGTGATCGACCGGCTGCGCTGCCGGGTGTTTCCCGGACAGCGCGGCCGGACGGACGTGGGCGCGGCCGGGCCGGGCTACTTCATAGCGGAGTTGATGACCAGCCACGGGCTGCGGGAGGGCGACCCGGCGGAGCGGGCGCCGACGGCCGCGGACTTCCACGCCCTGAAGGACCGTGTGGCCCGGGAGCTGGACCGGCGCGACGGCGCGCATCCGCTGCCCCTGGGCATGCAGGGCCTGCGGGTGCGGGCCGCGCGGGGGGAGGAGATACCGGAGCCCTGGGCCACGGTCAGCGTCCGGGTGGACGAACTGGACCTGTGGGACCCGGACGAGACCGGCCGCTGGGTCGCCCTGGCGGTGGCCGACCGGGACGCACACGACGAGATCCAACTGATCGCCGTCGTCACCGAGATCGACCCGCCCTGACCGGCCGGGCGCGCCGGGCGGCTACCGGCTACTGCTCGGCGGCCCGCCGCAGCCGGGCGAACTCCTCCGCCATGGTCGTCACGGTCCAGTGCGCGTTCAGCCCGCTCGGATTCGGCAGCACCCACACACGGGTGTCCCCGATCGCGCGCTCCTGCGGTCCCACCTGCGCCGTACGGTCGGCGAAGGCGGCCCGGTAGGCGGTGATGCCGACGACGGCCAGCCAGCGTGGCCGCAGCCGCTCGACCTTGGCCCTCAGCAGCAGGCCGCCCTCCCGGTACTCCTCGGCGCTCAGTTCGTCGGCGCGTGCCGTCGGCCGGGCGACCACGTTGGTGATGCCGAGTCCGTACCCCGGCAGTTCGTGCTGCTCGGCGGGCATGAGCAGCCGGGGAGTGAAGCCGGACAGGTGCAGAACGGGCCAGAAGCGGTTGCCGGGGCGGGCGAAGTGATGGCCCGTCGCGGCGGTCATCAGCCCGGGGTTGATGCCGCAGAAGAGCACGCGGAGGCCGTCCGCGACCACGTCCGGTACCGGGCGGTCGCGGGCGGCCTCCAGCTCCGCCTGAGTGAAACGGGGCATCGTGAGGCGCAGGGTCAGAGGATCGCGCCGGGCGTATAGCCCGCGGCCTCGGGGTGCTGCTTGACGATCTCCTCGACGCGGCCGACGATCGTGGCGACCTGGTCGGCGGCGGCGCCGGTGAAGGACAGCTTGTCCGCCATCAGCGCGGCGAGCTGCTCGCGGTCGAGCGGCAGGCGCTCGTCGGCGGCGAACTTGTCCAGCAGGTCGTTGCGGTCCGCGCCCTGCTCGCGCATCGCCAGGGCGGTGGCGACGGCGTTCTCCTTGATCGCCTCGTGCGCCATCTCGCGGCCGACGCCCGCGCGCACCGCGCCCATCAGTACCTTGGTGGTGGCGAGGAACGGCAGGTAGCGGTCCAGCTCGCGGGCCACGACCGCCGGGAAGGCGCCGAACTCGTCCAGGACGGTCAGGAACGTCTCCAGCAGGCCGTCCAGCGCGAAGAACGCGTCCGGCAGCGCGACGCGGCGCACCACGGAACAGGACACGTCGCCCTCGTTCCACTGGTCACCGGCCAGCTCGCCCGTCATCGAGGCGTAGCCGCGCAGGATCACCATCAGGCCGTTGACGCGCTCGCAGGAGCGGGTGTTCATCTTGTGCGGCATCGCGGAGGAGCCGACCTGGCCCGGCTTGAAGCCCTCGGTGACCAGTTCGTGCCCGGCCATCAGGCGGATCGTCTTGGCCAGCGACGACGGCGCGGCGGCCAGCTGCACCAGCGCGGTGGCGACCTCGTAGTCCAGCGAGCGCGGGTAGACCTGGCCGACGGAGGTGAAGGCCTGCGAGAAGCCGAGGTGCCGGGCGATCCGGTTCTCCAGGTCGGCCAGCTTCGCGGCGTCACCGCCGAGCAGGTCCAGCATGTCCTGCGCGGTGCCGACCGGGCCCTTGATGCCGCGCAGCGGGTAGCGGCCGAGCAGTTCCTCGAGGCGGCCGTAGGCGACCAGCAACTCGTCGGCGGCGGTCGCGAAACGCTTGCCGAGGGTGGTGGCCTGGGCGGCGACGTTGTGGGAACGGCCGGCCATGACCAGCTCGCCGTACTCACCCGCGAGCTTGCCGAGGCGCGCCAGCACCGCCACCGTGCGGTCGCGCACCAGCCCCAGCGAGAGCCGGATCTGCAGCTGCTCGACGTTTTCGGTGAGGTCGCGGGAGGTCATGCCCTTGTGTACGTGCTCGTGCCCGGCGAGGTCGTTGAACTCCTCGATACGGGCCTTCACGTCGTGCCGCGTGACCTTCTCGCGCTCGGCGATGGAGGCCAGGTCGACGGTGTCGAGAACGCGCTCGTAGTCGGCGATCGCCTCGTCCGGAACCTCGATCCCGAGGTCCTTCTGGGCGCGCAGCACGGCGAGCCAGAGCTGACGCTCCAGCTTCACCTTCTGCTCGGGCGACCAGAGCGTGGCGAGCTCGGCGGAGGCGTAGCGTCCGGCGAGGACGTTGGGGATGCGGGGCTTGGCGGGCGCAGAAGTCACGTGTCCAGAGTCTACTGGCGATTCCTGCAGGCCAGCGCCGCGGTACCGATCGGCGGAAACTACGAGACGCCGGTCACGTGCCGCGGACCGCCGCGGCGACCGCCACCCCGGCCGACCGCTGCGACGGATGGTGCGCGGCTGGGGACCAGGTCAGGTGGGACGTCGGGGGCCGGGGGGTTCGGGCGTCCGGTACCCAGGGGCGGACCGCCCAGGGAGCCTGCCGCCGCGTGCCGGATGCGATGGCCGACCCGAAAAGGGGCGTGGGGAACTGCGCGATCAGCCCCCACCGGCCCGCGCCCGGCAGACCACCACACGCGGCAGCACAGACGCCGCGGCGACTCGGCCCCGCTGCAGCCACCCGGCCGTGAGCCGGCAATCCGGTCACAGCCGGCGACGTACCCTGCCCCCAGCCCGGCGCAGCCGCCCCGCTTACGCCCCCGACTCGTCGTACGGCAGCAGTTCCGGGCGCTTCGGCGGGCGGCCGTCGCCCGAGGAGCGGCCCGTGAGGCGGCGGCCTATCCACGGGAGCAGGTGCTGCCGGGTGAAGCGGGCGTCGGCGATGCGGCGGGCGATCCAGTTCGGCGGGAGCGCCGTGGGCAGCGCGGCGTGCCAGTCGGCGTCCTCCGCCTCGTGGCCGAGGGCCTGCCACACCGCCTCCGCGACCCGCCGGTGCCCCTCGGCGGTCAGGTGCAGTCGGTCGACGTCCCACATCCGCGGATCGCTCAGCCCGGGCGCCCCGTACAGGTCGACCACCAGCGCGCCGTGCCGCGCGGCCAGGTCGTCGACGCAGACGAAGAGTTCCTCCATGCGCGGCCGGAAGCGCTCCAGCACCGGGCCCTGCCGGCCGGGGCTGTGCATCAGCACGAGCTGCTTGCAGGACGGCGCGAGGCGCTCCACCGCCTCGGTCAGCAGCCCCTTGACCCGGCCCATGTCGCACTTGGGCCGCAGTGTGTCGTTGAGGCCGCCGACCAGTGTGATCACATCGGCGTCCATCGCGGCCGCCACGGGCACCTGTTCCTCGACGATCTGCCCGATGAGCTTGCCGCGCACGGCCAGGTTGGCGTACCGGAAACCGGGCGTGCGGGCGGCCATCCGGGCCGCGAGGAGGTCGGCCCAGCCGCGGTAGGAGCCGTCCGGCAGCAGGTCCGACATGCCCTCGGTGAAGGAGTCGCCGACGGCGACCAGGCTGGTGTAGGCGGGGTTCGTGTCCATGGCGTCAGCGATGGTAACCCGCGCGGCATACCCAGCGGTCGGTCGCCCTCGGCCGCACCGGGACGCCGCTCCGGCGTCACCGGTGTCCGCGCCGCGTACGGCCGGGCGTCAGGCCCGCTGCCCGAACAGCTCCCGCAGGACGTCCTCCATCGTCACCAGCCCGGCCAGCCGTCCGTCCGCGCCCAGCACCGCCGCCAGATGGGTCCGGCTGCCCCGCATCGCGGTGAGCACGTCGTCCAGCGGCGTCGTCTCCCGCACTCGCGCGATGGGCCGCATGTCCCGCAGCCGGAACGGCAGATCCCGTGGCGAGGCGTCCAGCGCGTCCTTGACGTGCAGATAGCCGACGATCCGCCGTCCCTCGTCCACCACCGGGAAGCGGGAGAACCCGGACTCGGCCGACAGCCCTTCCAGCTGCTCCGGCGTGACGCCCACGTGTGCGTAGACGACCCGTTCCAGCGGCATCACCACGTCGCGCACCGGGCGGCTGCCCAACTCCAGCGCGTCGTGCAGCCGCTCCGTGGCGCGGTCGTCGAGCAGACCGGCCTCACCGGCGTCCTTGACGATCTGCGCCAGCTCCGCGTCCGAGAAGCTGGCCGTCACCTCGTCCTTGGTCTCGACCCGCATCAGCTTCAGCAGCGCGTTCGCGAAGGCGTTGACCGCGAAGATCACCGGCTTCAGCGCCCGAGCCACCGCCACCAGTGGCGGCCCGAGCACCAGGGCGCTGCGTACCGGCTCGGCGAGGGCGATGTTCTTCGGCACCATCTCACCGAGCAGCATGTGCAGATACGTCGCGAGGGCCAGCGCGATCACGAAGGACACCGCGTGGCCGGCGCTCTGCGGCACGCCCACCGCGTGGAACACCGGCTCCAGCAGATGCGCGATCGCCGGCTCGGCGACCACACCCAGCACCAGCGTGCACAGCGTGATGCCGAGCTGGGCGGCGGCCATCAGCGCCGAGACGTGCTGCAGCCCCCACAGCACACTGCGCGCGCGCCGGTCGCCGGCCTCCGCGTGCGGTTCCACCTGTGAGCGCCGCACCGAGATCAGCGCGAACTCGGCGCCGACGAAGAAGGCGTTGACGACGAGTGTCGCCAGACCGATCAGCAACTGCACCGCGGTCACCGCCGCACCCCCTTCCGGCCGTGCGGCTGCTCGTCGTCCAGCGGCGCGTGCAGCAGCACCCGCGCCGCCCTGCGCCCGGAGGCGTCCACCACGTCCATCCGCCACCCGGCGACCTGCACGACGTCACCGACGGCCGGTATGCGCCCCAGCTCGGTGGCGACCAGCCCGGCCAGTGTCTCGTACGGCCCGTCCGGCGCCCTCAGACCCACCCGGGCCAGCTGGTCGACGCGGGCGGCGCCGTCGGCGGAGAACACCGCGCGGCCGTCCTCGTCGGTGCCGGCCGGGGCCAGGTCGGGCGTCTCGTGCGGGTCGTGCTCGTCGCGGACCTCGCCGACGACCTCCTCGACGATGTCCTCCAGCGTCGCCACGCCCGCCGTACCGCCGTACTCGTCGATGACCACGGCCATCGTCCGCTTGCCGGAGAGCCGGTCCAGCAGCCGGTCCACGGTCAGCGACTCGGGCACGAGCAGCGGCTCGCGCATCAGCTCCGACACCGGCACCCGCGTGCGCCGGTCGGCCGGGACGGCCAGCACGTCTTTGACGTGGGCGGTGCCGACGACCGTGTCGAGGCTGCCGCGGTAGACCGGGAAGCGGGACAGGCCGGTCGCCCGGGTCGCGTTCGCCACGTCCTGGCAGGTCGCCTGCGCGTCCAGGGCGATGACCTGCACGCGCGGGGTCATGACGTTCTCCGCGGTGAGGTCGGCGAGGTTGAGCGTGCGTACGAACAGCTCGGCGGTGTCAGGCTCCAGGGCGCCCGCCTTG
This sequence comes from Streptomyces sp. NPDC049915, assembly GCF_040656475.1. NCBI lineage: Bacteria > Bacillati > Actinomycetota > Actinomycetes > Kitasatosporales > Streptomycetaceae > Streptomyces > Streptomyces sp. NPDC049915. The sequence goes on along the minus strand of NZ_JBFAMH010000010.1, from coordinate 210,432 downwards.
GCGGAGTGCCGGGCCAGCGCGGCCAGCTCCTGCGGGCCACGCGCGGAGGCGAGCTCCTCGGCCGGCTCGATGCCGAAGCGGCGCACCACGCGGTTGGCGGTGTTGTTCAGGTGGGTGATGAAGGGGCGGAACGCGGCGCTGAACCAGCGCTGCGGGGTCCCCACCCGCTTGGCCATGGCCAGCGGCGCGGAGATCGCCCAGTTCTTGGGCACCAGCTCGCCGACGACCATGAGGAACACCGTGGACAGGGCCGTGCCCACCACGAGCGCGACCGAGCGCGCCGCCCCGGCGGACAGGCCGAGACTCTCCATCGGCCCGGCCAGCAGCTTGGCGATCGAGGGCTCGGCGAGCATGCCGACGACCAGGTTGGTGACGGTGATGCCGAGCTGGGCCCCGGACAGCTGGAAGGTGAGGTTCCGTACGGCCTTCAGCGCGCCCGCGGCGCCCCGCTCGCCGCGCTCCACGGCCCGCTCCAGCTCGCTGCGTTCGACCGTGGTCAGCGAGAACTCGGCCGCGACGAAGGCGCCGCAGGCGAGTGACAGCAGCACGGCGACGAGCAGCAGAAGCACTTCGATCATCGGGTCACCTCCGTCCCATGGTCGGACAGGGCAGGAAGGATCGCGCGATGTCGGCTGTGTCGGCTACTGGGGGGCTCGCCCATGGGCGGAGCTCACGACCTTTCATGGTGGACCGAGTGGTCCACCAATAGTAAAGGATGGGCAAAAACGCTCAGGAGGGGAGTGGCTTGACCCAGCGCCGCCACTGTTCCTCCGGCCCGTATCCGGCCGCGCTCCAGGCGTGCTGGGCGGTCTCGTTGCGCACCAGTACCATCGCGTCCGCGCGCCGCCCGCCCAGCGCCGTGAACCGCTCCTCGGCCGCCGCCAGCAGTGCCGAGCCGATGCCCCGGCGCCGCCGCTCGGGGTGGACGGCGAGCCGGTACAGATGACAGCGCCAGCCGTCGAAGCCCGCGATCACCGTGCCGACCAGCTCCTCGTCCTCCTCTGCCAGGATCAGCGCCTCGGCGTCGCGGGCGAGGAGCCGCTCCACTCCCTCCCGGTCGTCGCTGATGCTCGTCCCCTCGGCGGCCGTCTTCCAGAAGGCCAGCACGGTGTCCAGGTCCCCGGGCGCCGCGGCCCGTATCCGAAGATCAGACATACGGCGATCACATCAGACGGGACACCCGCCGGCCCGGAATTCCACGATCCGGACGGTCACCGGGCGCGCGGCAAGACACGGGGCTGCCGTTCGGCTCGTCGCGCGAGCGGGTGGACCGCCACCTGTGGCGCACGGTGGAGGAGCTGGATCGGCTGCTGGGCTCCGCCGGGCACCGGCCGGAGCCCGCGCAGCAGTCACGGGGCCGCTGCTCGTCGGTGGCAACGGCGACCGGCGGCTCCGGCTGACCGCCGAGCACGCCGGCGTGGCGGCGTTCACGGGCGCGCGGACCGTGCCGGGCAGCACGACGGGGCGGCCGGGGCCGGTCGGCGCGGGGGAGCTGGACGAGCGGGTGGTGCGGTACCGCGCGTTCACAGTCGGCCGCAAGGAGCCCCCGGAGCTGAACCTGCTGATGCAGTCCGTCGTGATCGCCCGGCGATCCGGAGGCGGCGGCCCGGCCGCTGCTGGAGCGGCTGATCGGCGACGAGGAGCACGTAGCCGAACTCCTCGGCGCGGCGGCACTTCGCCCGCCGCTCACCGGCGGACGACGGATCGAGCAGATCGACACCGGAGCGGAACCGGCGGGGAAAACGAACGCTCCGCAGTATCAAGGGACTTCGCGGCCCCATCACTCGTGCGCGATCGCCGCCAGCACATTCATGCGTGAGGCACGCAGCGCCGGGAGCAGTGCCGCGACGACCCCGACGACCGCCGATCCGACCACCACCGCGACGATCGTCGACCACGGGACCGCCAGCGCCTTCATGCCCTGCAAGGCCAGCACCCGCTGCATGCACAGCCCCCACACGAGACCAAGGCCGAGCCCCAGCACCGCACCGAACACCGCGATGACCACCGACTCCAGGCGGATCATCCGCCGCAGCTGACGCCGGCTCAGCCCGATCGCCCGCAGCAGCCCGACCTCCCGGGTGCGCTCCACCACCGACAGCGCCAGCGTGTTCACCACACCGAGCACCGCGATGACGATCGCCAGCCCCAGCAGCGCGTACACGAGGTACAGCAGCACCGCGATCTGGTCGTGCACCAGCTTCTTGTAATCGGCCTGGTCGCGTACCTGCACCTGCGGATACGCCGCCAGCGACCGCTCCAGCCGGGAGCGCAGCGCGTCGGGGCCCGTACCGGGGGCGGCGTTGACGTACAGCGCCGCGTCCTGGCCGCCGGGCACGTACCGCTCCACCGTGCCGATCCCGAGGAACAGCCCACCGCGCATGCCGAAGCCCTCACTCGCCTCCTGGTCGGTGAGCGCGCCGACCCGCAGCTCGGTGCTGCGCCCGCCCGGGAACTCCACCGGCAGCACACTGCCCAGCCGGACGCCGTGGTCGCGCGCGAACCCGGAGTCCATGCCGATGCCGCCGGGGGCCAGCGCGCCCGCCGTGCCGCCCGCGGCGTACGTCAGGTGGGCGACGTCGTCGAGCCGCGGGTCGTAACCCGAAGCCGTCGAGACGACGCGCTGCCCGTCCGGCAGCCGCACGGCGACCGGGGCGAAGCGCTGCCGTACGACCAGGCCCACGCCCTTCGTGGCGCGCACCTGAGTGGTGACGTCCTTGGAGAACGCCGTGTACCGGCCGCTCTGCACCACGAAGTCGGCGCCGAGCGTCTTGTCGATCCGCTCGTCGAACGAACGGGACATCGAGGCGCTCGCCACCGACAGGCCGCCGACCAGGGCGAGCCCGACCATCAGGGCGGCCGCGGTCGCCCCCGTCCGGCGCGGGTTGCGCAGGGCGTTGCGCTGGCTCATCCGGCCGACGGAACCGAACACGGCCGGGAAGGCCGCGCCGAGCACCCGGATCACCGGGCGCACCAGCAGCGGCCCCGCGACGACGGTCGCGATCAGCGTGAGGACCACACCGAGACCGAGCAGCGAGGCCGCCGTCGCCGTCCGGGACGACGCCGCGCAGCCAGCGAGCGCCGCCGCGCCCAGCGCGCCCACCACAGCCCCCGCGATCGCGCGGGCTTTCAGCGGCCGGCCCACCCCGGCGACCTCGGCGTCCTGCAGCGCCGCCATCGGGGAGACGGCGGAGGCCCGCCGGGCCGGGAGATACGCGGCGACGAAGGTGACCCCCACCCCGACGGCGTAGGCCGTCACCGGGGTCACCCAGCCGATGGCCATCCCGGCCGTCGTCAGATTCATCCCGAACGAGGCCATGAGGTGGATCAGACCCACCGCGAGTCCGATCCCGGCCGCCAGGCCCAGCGTGGAGCCCACCAGGCCGAGCAGGACGGCCTCGGTGAGCACGGAACGGCGCACCTGCCGCCGGTCTGCGCCCAGCGCGCGCAGCAGCCCCAGTTCGCGGGTGCGCTGGGCGATCAGCATCGAGAAGGTGTTGACGATCAGGAAGACGCCCACCAGCACGGCGATCCCGGCGAAGCCCACCATGACGTACTTGATGACCTTCAGAAAGGTGCCGAGCTGCTGCGCCGCCGACTTCGCCTGCTCACCGGCCGTCTTCACGGTGTACGGCCCGCCACCCAGCGCGGCCGCGACCTGGCGCTTGAGCACGGTGTCACGCACGCCAGGGGCCGCCGTGACGGAGATGGCGGTGGCGCGGTCGGCGGACCCGAGCAGCAGCCGGGCCGCGTGTGCCGGGTCGAGGTACAACAGGGCCGAGCCGGGGTTGGTCGTCGTGAACGTGGCGATGCCGACCACGCGAACCGTGAAAGTGCCCGGCTGCGCGAGCACGGTCAGCGTGTCGCCGATCCGCACGTGCTTCTTGCGGACGGTGTCCGCGTCCAGCAGCGCCTCGTGCACTCCGTGCGGGGCGCGCCCGGAGGTGAGCCGGACCGGGCTGCGGTCGGTGACGTGCCAGTCCCGCGCGAGGGTGGGCGCGCCGGTGGTCGGACTCACGGACTCCCGACGGCTGTCGACGACGGTGATGTTCTGCACGCTCACGTCCGGGTGCGCCGAAGCGGCCCCCGGAGCCTTCGCCGCGCGGGCGGCGAGCGAGGCGGGCAGGGTCTGCACCGCGCCGCTGGGCCCCGAGGTGCGCAGGTCCTCCTTCGGCGCCACGGTGACGTCGGCGGCGGTGGAGGCGAAGAGCCGGTCGAAGGTGCGCGTGACCGTGTCGGAGAAGATCAGGCTGCCCGCGACGAACGCGACGGACAGCACGACCGCCAGCGCCGACAGCAGCAGGCGGCCCTTGTGGGCGAGGAAACTGCGCAGGGTGGCGCGGAGCACGGATCAGGCCTCCTCGACCGGAAGAGCGGTGTCGGCCTGGGCGCGCAGGACGTCGAACCGCTTCATGCGCTCGAGCACCGCCTCCGCCGTCGGATGCTCCATCCGGTCCACGATCCGCCCGTCGGCGAGAAAGAGCACCACGTCGGAGTGGGCGGCCGCACCCGGGTCGTGGGTGACCATGACGACGGTCTGGCCGAGGGAGTCGACGGCCTCCCGCAGGAACCCCAGCACCTCCAGGCCGGCCCGCGAGTCGAGATTCCCGGTCGGCTCGTCCGCGAAGATCAGCTCCGGCCGGGAGACCAGCGCCCGCGCACACGCGACGCGCTGCTGCTGGCCGCCGGAGAGCTGGGCCGGGCGATGGCCGAGCCGGTCGCGCAGACCGAGGGTGTCCACGACCCGGTCGAGCCACTGCCGGTCCGGCCGGCGGCCCGCGATGTCCATCGGCAGAGTGATGTTCTCCAGCGCGTTCAGCGTCGGGATCAGGTTGAACGACTGGAACATGAACCCGATCCGGTCCCGCCGCAGCCGGGTCAGCTCCCGCTCCCGCAAGCCCGTGATCTCGGTGTCGCCGAGCCACACCTGTCCGGCCGAGACGGTGTCGAGCCCCGCCAGGCAGTGCATCAGCGTGGACTTGCCGGAGCCCGAGGGGCCCATCACCGCCGTGAAGCGGCCCCGCGCGATGTCCACGTCCACCGCGTCCAAGGCGAGCACGGCCGCCTCGCCCTGCCCGTACGCCTTGGTCAGCCCGCGGGCACGGGCCGCGGCGACGTCGGCCGGGGCGGAGCCGGGCGGGTGCTCCACAGCAATTCTGGACACGGCTGCCTCCTCGTGGCGGCCCGGGACCGGCGGTTGATCCCGGGGCGGTCGTCCCAGGCCGAGCGTAGTGTGGCCCGGCGCACACCTTGTACACCGTGCCGGTCTCCCGCGCGCCCTTGCGGCTGCTAGCACCCTGGCGCTAGCGTCGAGGTATGGCGAAGACCCAGCTGAACGTGCGGGTGGACGAGGACACCGCCCGCGCCGCCCGGGAGCGCGCGCTGGCCCGCGGGATGAGCGTCAACCGCTACATCGAGGAACTGGTCCGTCAGGACGCCGGTGAGGCGGGGCGCACCTTCGTGGAGGCCGCCGCCGACTTCATGAAGAGCTACGCGTCGGTGTTCGCGGAGGAGTTCGGCGCCGACCGGGACGGGGCGCGGCGGGAGGGCCCGCGGGACGGGGCCCGGGAAGGCGGCAGCTGATCCGTTGAGCCGCCTCCGCATCGATCTCGCCTGGCTGCTGATGCTCGCCGAGCAGCAGACACCGGGAGACCCGCAGGTCACCGACTGGGGCGCGCTGGTCGCCGCCGTCGCCCGCCACCAGGCCGAGATCTTCGACGTCCCCGTCTACGACACCCCGTACGAGCGCGCCGCCGCCCTGCTGCAATTGCTGATCCACGTGCCCGCGCTGGAGCGCTCCAACGCGCTGTTCGCCTCCGCCGTGGCCTACGCCTACCTGGTCGCGAGCGGACTGAAGGTCGTCACCTCCCCCGAGCAGGTGCGCGAACTGGCCCGGCTGGTCAAGAGCGGCGAGGCGTCCGTCGACGACATCGCTCGCGAGCTGCGGCAGTGGAGCGCGTGAGTCACTCCACCGGCCGCCACGCGGTGCCCAGCACGCAGTACGACGGCGGCAGCCTCGGGCCCTCCTCCGGCATCAGCACCTGCCGGTACGGGCCGAGTTCGAACCCGGCCGCGCGCAGGGCGGCCACCGGGTCGCGCGCGACGTGGCAGCCGCCGTTCAGCGCGGGCCACACCGTGCGGTCCAGGACCCGCTGGGTCAACCGCATCGCCGTGCCGCCGCCGGCGCCGTGCTCGAAGAAGCGGACCATCCCGCCCGGGCGCAGCACCCGCCGTACCTCGGCCAGCGCGCGCGGCACGTCCCGCACGCTGCACAGCACCAGCGAGACCACCGCCGCGTCGAAGGCCTCGCTCTTGACCGGCAGCGCCTCCGCCGCGCCCGGCGCCACGTCGACCGGCACCTCGGCGCGCAGGGCCGCCTGCTGCGCCAACTGCCGCAGCGTGCGCTCCGGTTCGATGGCGACGACCTCGGCGACCGTCGCCGGGTAGTGCGCGAAGTTCAGCCCGTTGCCCGCGCCGACCTCGATCACCCGCCCGGACAGCCCGGCCAGCAGCCGTCCGCGGATGCCGGCCATGCCGACCCGGGATTCCATGGCGACGCTGACGCGGGCGTAGTAGCGGGCGAACAGCGGATGGTGGACGGCGTCCGGTGGCGCCTTGCCGGAGCCGGCGGCTCGCAACGGCATGGGAGACCTCCTCGGCAGGACGGGCCTTACGCCGATTCTCCCCCGCCCCGGCCGGACGCACCCCTCCCGCACCGGATCCCATCGGTTGTACGGCCCTGACCTGCCGCCCGCCGGACACGCGGGGCGGGCCGGGGGCACCCGTTGCGTCCCGGCGCGGTCAGGCGGCCCTGGCCATCTCCGCCCGCGCCGCGACCCCGCGTCCGCCCAGTCCGTGCCCGTCAGGGCGCCTCGCGGACCCGGAACGCCTCCGCGTCCCACGTGCCGTCCAGGCGCGGAGCCAGCCAGCCGGGGGCAGCCGTACGGAAGTCGGCCGGGGGCAACGCGCCCGCGCGCTCCGGGAGGGCGCCGAGGAGGGGGGCGCCGGCCACGACCGGCAGGTCCTCCAGATTGCAGCGCATGGCCAGGTCGGGTGTGCGCGGCCAGCTGCCGATCACCACGCCGAGCAATTCCACGTCCCGTCGCCGCAGTTCCCGCGCGCTCAGTTCCGTGATGTTCAGCGTGCCGAGCGCCGGCGAGGCCACGAGCAGCACCGGCGCGCGCAGCAGCGCCGCCGCGTCCGCGAGCGTGCCGCCCGCCGCGTCGAACCGCACCAGCAGCCCGCCCGCACCCTCCACCAGCACGAGATCGTGCTCGGTGGCCAGCTTGGCCGCCACCTCGGCGATCTCCTGCGGATGCACCGGCGCACGGCCGGCCCGCCGCGCTGCGGTGGCCGGCGCCAACGGCTCCGGGTAGCGGGCGACTTCGGCCACCGTCACCGCGCCCGCGAGGTGCGCCACCTCGTCGGCGTCGCCGTGCTCGTCGGGGCCGACCCCGGTCTGCGCGGCCTTCAGCACGGCCACCGAGCGGCCGGCCGCGAGCGCCGCGGTCGCCACCGCCGCGGTCGCCACCGTCTTGCCGACGTCCGTGTTCGTGCCCGTGATCATCAGTACCGGCATGTCATCCCTCCCGAGCCGCCGCGCACACCGCGCGGCAGATCCGCGCCACGTCGGCGTCCGACGTGACGTACGGCGGCATCGTGTAGATCAGGTCGCGGAACGGCCGCAGCCACACGCCCTCGCGCACCGCGGCGCGGGTCGCGGCGGCCATGTCCACGGGGTGGTCCAGCTGGACGACCCCGATCGCGCCGAGGACCCGCACGTCCGTCACGCCGGGCAGATCCGAGGCCGCCGCGAGCCCCTCACGCAGTCCGGCCTCGATCCGCTTGACCTCGGCGAGCCAGTCCTGCCCGAGCAGCAGCTCGATCGAGGCGCAGGCGACGGACGCGGCGAGCGGATTGCCCATGAACGTCGGCCCGTGCGCCAGCACCGGCACCTCGCCCCGCGAGATCCCGTCCGCCACGCGCGCGGTGCACAGCGTCGCCGCCATGGTCAGATATCCGCCGGTGAGCGCCTTGCCGACGCACATCACGTCCGGGGACACCGCCGCGTGCCCGGCCGCGAACAGCGCGCCCGTGCGGCCGAACCCGGTCGCGATCTCGTCGAACACCAGCAGCACGTCGTGCGCGTCGCACGCTTCGCGCAGCACCCGCAGATAGGCGGGGGAGTGGAACCGCATCCCGCCCGCGCCCTGCACCACCGGCTCGACGACGACGGCGGCGAGTTCATGGGCGTGGCGCTCCACCATCGAGCGCAGATGCCCGGCGTACGCCTCGTCGTAGCCGGCGGGCGGTGCGTCGGCGAAGACCTGGCGCGGGAGGACGCCGGACCACAGCTCGTGCATGCCGCCCTCGGGGTCGCACACCGACATGGGCGTCCAGGTGTCGCCGTGGTAGCCGCCCCGCCACGTCATCAGCCGGTGCTTCTCCGGGCGGCCGAGCGAGCGCCAGTACTGCAGGCACATCTTGGCCGCGACCTCGACCGAGACCGAACCGGAGTCGGCGAGGAAGACGTGTTCCAGGCCGTCGGGCGACATGTCGACAAGGAGCTTGGCGAGCCGCACGGCGGGCTCGTGCGTGAGCCCGCCGAACATCACATGGCTCATCCGGCCCAGCTGTCGGGTCGCGGCCTCGTTGAGCACCGGGTGGTTGTAGCCGTGGATGGCCGACCACCACGACGACATGCCGTCGACCAGTTCACCCGAGCCGTCCGCGAGCTTCAGCCGTACCCCGCTCGCCGCCTCCACGACGAGCGGTTCCACCTGCCCGGGCATCGGGCCGTACGGGTGCCACACATGCCGCCGGTCGAGCTCCAGCAGCTCGGGCACGCTCAGGTCAGGCATTGGGCGCGAGGTCCGTGCCCGCGCCGCGCCGGCGCACGGCGACCAGGTCCGTGCGGGGCTCGCCCGTCGCCGGCGCGGGGGCGGCCGTACCGCAGACGCCGCCGCCTTCGTGCGACCCGCAGCCGCCGGCCGAAGCATGCGAGCCGCAGCCCTCCGCGCCCTCGTGCGACCCGCAGCCGCCCGCCGCCGCGTGCGACCCGCAGCCGCCGGCCGTGCCCGCCCGGTGCTCCGGCAGGGTCACCTCGCCGGCGCCCTCCACCTCGAACCCGGCGTCCGCGATCATCTCCAGGTCGGCCTTGCCGGCCTGGCCCTCGCTGGTCAGGTAGTCGCCGAGGAAGATCGAGTTGGCCAGGTTCAGCGCCAGCGGCTGCATCGTGCGCAGATGGACCTCGCGGCCGCCCGCGATACGGACCTCCACGTCCGGGCAGACGAAGCGGACCATCGCCAGGATGCGCAGGCAGCGCTGCGGGGTGAGGTTCCACTCCTTGGCCAGCGGGGTGCCCTCGAACGGGATCAGGAAGTTCACCGGAACGGAGTCCGGGTCCAGCTCGCGCAGCGAGAAGACCACGTCCACCAGGTCCTCGTCGCTCTCGCCCATGCCGGCGATGAGGCCGGAGCACGCCGACAGGCCCGCCGCGTGCGCCTTGGTCACCGTGTCGACACGGTCGGCGTACGTGTGGGTGGTCGTGATGTCCGCGTACGTGCCCTCGGAGGTGTTGAGGTTGTGGTTGTAGGCGTCAGCGCCCGCCTCGCGCAGCCGCTCGGCCTGACCGTCGGAGAGCAGGCCGAGGCAGGCGCACACCTCGACGTCCTCGTTCTGCTCCTTGATCGTCTTGATGGTCTCGGAGACCCGGTCCACGTCCCGGTCGGTCGGGCCGCGCCCGCTGGCCACCAGGCAGACCCGCTTGGCGCCGCCGGCCAGGCCCGCGGCGGCGGCCTGGGAGGCCTCGTCGGGCTTGAGCCAGGTGTACTTCAGGATGTCGGCCTTGGAGCCCAGGCGCTGCGAACAGTAGGAGCAGTCCTCGGGGCACAGGCCGGACTTGAGGTTGACCAGGTAGTTGAGTTTCACCCGTCGGCCGAACCAGTGCCGGCGCACCTTGCCGGCCGCGGCCACCACATCGAGCAGTTCGTCGTCGGTCGTGGCGAGGACGGCCAGGGCTTCCTCGCGGGTCGGCAGCTCGCGCCGCAGTCCCTTGTCCACCAGCGTGTTCAGCAGGTCCATGGGAGCTGATCCTGTCTTACGGGGGTAGGTCAGGCCAAGGAGAGTTCGCACAAACAAGGCCGTTCGAGGTGTGGGTATTGCCACATCCTGAGCTGCGGTGTGTCCCGCTAGTGTCTGTCCACTGCCTACAAAATCCCCGGAGGACCCATGGCGTTCGGCTGGATCGACGAGCAGGCGGACGCGCGCCGCCGGGCGGGACTTGTGCGCACCCTGCGTCCCCGCCCCGCCGACACGCCGCTGCTGGACCTGGCGAGCAACGACTACCTGGGTCTGGCCCGCCATCCGGAGGTCACCGAGGGCGCGGCACGGGCCGCGCGGACGTGGGGCGGCGGCGCGACCGGCTCCCGCCTGGTCACCGGCACGACCGAACTGCACACGGAGCTGGAGCGCGAGCTCGCGGAGTTCTGCGGCTTCGAGGCGGCCCTCGTCTTCTCCTCCGGCTACGCCGCCAACCTCGCCGCGGTCACCGCGCTGGCACCGCACGGCTCGCTGATCGTCTCCGACGCGGGCAACCACGCCTCCCTCATCGACGGCTGCCGGCTGGCCCGCGGCACCACCCAGGTCGTCGCGCACGCCGAACCGGACGCCGTACGCAAGGCGCTCGGCACGCACGAGGGCACCGCGATCGCCGTGTCGGACACCGTGTTCTCGGTGGACGGCGACGCCGCGCCGCTGGCCGAGCTCGCCGCGGCGTGCCGGGAGTCCGGCGCGGGCCTGGTGGTCGACGACGCCCACGGCCTGGGTGTCCTCGGCGACGGCGGGCGCGGCGCGCCGCACGCGGCGGGGCTCGCCGGGGCGGACGACGTGGTCGTGACGGTGACGCTGTCGAAGTCGCTCGGCAGCCAGGGCGGGGCCGTGCTCGGGCCCGCGCGGGTGATCGAGCATCTGCTCAACGCGGCCCGGACCTTCATCTTCGACACCGGACTCGCCCCGGCCGCGGCGGGCGCCGCCCTCGCGGCCCTGCGGCTGCTGCGCCGCGAGCCGCAGCGGGCGGCGCGGGCGCGCACGGTGGCCGCCGAGCTGCACGCCCGGCTGACGGCCGCGGGTCATCAGGCGGTACGGCCGGACGCCGCCGTGGTCTCGGTGCGCGCTCCGTCCGCTGAGCTGGCCGTGCGCTGGGCGGCCGACTGCCGGACGGCCGGCCTGGCCGTGGGCTGCTTCCGACCTCCTTCCGTACCCGACGGCATCTCACGGCTCAGGCTGACCGCCCGTGCGGACCTGACCGGGGATCAGATCGAACGCGCTGTGCAGGTGATCGGCGAGACGCGGCCATGAGTCGGCGTGCACGGCCGTGCCCTCGCCCGGTGTGTGCCGTGCTCAGTCGCGGCGCACGGCGGCCGTGAACGTCGCCCAGCTCCCGGGGGAGAAGAGCAGCGCCGGCCCGTCCGGGGCCTTGGAATCGCGTACGGCGAGCAGCCCGGCCCATGGCCCAGAGGCCGGCCGGGCCGTTTCGACGCAGTTGTTCGCTCCGGTGCTGTAGCTGCTGCGCTGCCAGCGCACGTCGTGCAGATCGGTACTGGAAAAGACGTTCCGAGGCAGTGCGGTCATGGTGCCTCCTTACGCGCCGTCACCTAGTGAGGCGATGAAATCCAACGAGTCCTCGGGGGAAAGGGCGTGGATCCGAAGGGAGTTGAAGGCCTCCGCGTAGGCCCCGAGGTCTTCTTTCCGTTCGAGGTAGAGGCTACTCGTCATGTTGTCGAGAACAACCACGTCCAGATCAGAAGTGCTCGGAAATGAGAAAATAACGAAAGGCCCGGTGATGCCGACATGCGCCCCCGCGGAGAACGGCAGCACCTGCAACCGCACCTGGGGCAGTTGCGCCGCCTGAAGGAGCCGCCGCAACTGCTGCGCCATCACCTCCGGACCGCCCACCTCCCGGCGCAGCACCGCTTCGTCCAGCACGGCGCTGAGCCTCAGCGGAGGCTGCGCGTGCAGCACGCCCTGGCGGGCCAGACGCACCTCCACCAGCGCGTCCAGCCGCTCCTCGTCCACCGCGCCGACGGCCGCCCGGGTCACCGCGCGGGCGTAGGCGGGTGTCTGCAGCAGCCCCGGCACGACCGAGGTCTCCAGCGTGCGCATCGCGCTGGCCTGCGACTCCAGACTGATGAAGTCGCGGTACGTGGGGGGCAGCACCCCGCGGTAGGCATGCCACCAGTGCTCCCGGCCGCCGATCTGGGAGCCCGCCAGCACCAGCAGCAGGTCACGCAGTTCGTCGTCGTCGACGCCGTACGCGTCCAGCAGTAAGCGCACGTCGGACGGTTTCGCGCCACTCGAGCCGGTCTCGATCCGGCTGACTTTCGACTGGTGCCAGCCCACCAGCCGGGCCGCCTCCCCGCTGGTGAGTCCCGCCCGGGCGCGCAGCGCGCGTAATTCGGCGCCCAGCTTCCGGCGGCGCACCGCGGGACCATGCTGCATGCGCCCCTCCTTACTCCGTCCGAGCCGCCCGGACACGGTCCGCCGTGGCAGAGTTCACCGCTTCGAGCGACAGATATATGCATAACTTGGTGGATCGCCTCCGTGAGCGGTGCGGTGATGGCACTCTGGCGGCGAAGCACCAGTCCGGGACCGTACTCGAACCACCGGCTCCGTGCCGGACTGCGGTCCCGTGGGAAAGGGACGACGTCGCCATGGCAGACCACCTGGAAGCATCCATCACTCTGCCGAGCGATCCCGCCTCGGTGTCCGCGGCCCGCGGCTTCGTGGCCGGCACCCTGGCGGAATGGGGTCTGCCGTCGGACGCGGAGCTGGCGGACAGCATCCGGTTGATCGTCTCCGAACTGGCCACGAACTCCGTTCAGCACACGTTCGGGCAATCCCCGACGTTCACCGTGGACGTCGTCCTCGACCGCGACGAACTGCTGCGGATCGGCGTCACCGACAGTCACCCCCGCTTCCCCAAGCGGCTGCCTGCGGCCGTCCAGCAGGACAACGGCCGCGGCATGGTCATCATCCGCTGGCTGGCCGCCGAGTGCGGCGGCAGACTCCGCGTCCGCCCCACCCGCGAGGGCGGCAAGACGGTCGCCATCGAACTGCCCTGGGCGCTTCCCCCCGAGCCGGTCCCCTCACCGGGCCAGGCGGAACCGAAGCCACATCCCTGCTGAGCCGACGGCACGTCACATCGGCCCTGGGAACCCCGCCCCGCCGGGCGGCTGTCGTCGACGTCCGGCGGGGCGGCAGGAACGCGCTGAGCACGGCTGGGAGCCGCTGCCGGCCCTCCTCGGCTGAGCCACGGCGCGCCGGCGGACGGCACGACCGAGGAGGGCCGGCCGGTCAGCTCACCCGGCCGTACCAGACACTCCTGGTCCAGATCTTCTGCAGGCGCACCACGTCACCCGTCTTCGGGGCGTGCCAGATCTTGTTCTTCCCGGCGTAGATGCCGACGTGGTAGACGTTCGACCCCGAGTGGAAGAACACCAGGTCTCCGGCCTTGCGGCTGCGGGCCGGGATGTGGCGCGTCCTGTTGTACTGCTGGGCGGCCGTCCGCGGCAGCTTCTTGCCGGCCTTCTTGAACGAGTACAGCGTGAGTCCCGAGCAGTCGAACCGCCGCGGCCCGGTGGCGCCCCACTGGTACGGCGCGCCCTTCTTGGACGCGGCGATCTGCAGCGCCTTGGTCGCCGGCGTCGCGGCGGCGGCCTCCGAGGCGAGGCCCGGGACCACGATCGAGCTGCCCATCGCGGCGATGGTCAGGGCGGAAGCCGTACCGGCCCGGGCCATGAGCGACGGGACACGATTGAGCGCAGTCATGCGCAACCCTTCGTCAGCCGCCTGTGAAGGATGACCTGTCGGATTCGGGCTGGCGAAGTAGCCCGGCCGCTGACGCGGCTTCACCCCAAGGGCAGCTCGGCCCGGTCGTGGCATGACCGTTCCGGCGACCCGTCGTGCTTGGGTCCTCCACTCCTGCCGATCCACTCCTGTCGACCGGTCATCCGGGCGGCGGCAGGACTCGGCGTCCGCCCGGATCGCCCCGCCGTTGTGGCGGGGGCTTGTCGTCAGTCAGGGATCTTGGCCCACAACTGTCCGAAAATCCCAACGGAACCGGGTATTTGTGGTGTTCCTCACCACTCACCCGTTCGGGTGGACACGCCTGTGTTCGATGGGGAGTCCACTCGTCCTGCGAGCCCCGGACCAGCGGCGGAACCCTTCATTCCGCCCTCTCGTCCCGCCTGTTGCGCAACTCGGACCCCCCGAAAAAAAGGCGTGCGGATAGGCCGATAGTGGGTACGTCGTTCGGTCCGTTTGAACTCAGCTCGGGGCTTGCTCAACTCCCGTCCCGCGGTGGCACGGTGCGCTGGTGCGTCAGCGTCAGCACGGCGCGCTGCGCCACGGCCTTGCCGACGAGCGCCCGCGCGGCCCGCAGCACCCGGTAGGTGTCGCCGGGGCAGGCCGAATTGATCCGCCGGGCAGGTCGACGACCTCCAGGTAACGGTCGGTCAACTCACCCTCGGCTGGGGTGAGGGCGGGCAGCGGCGGAAGGCCGGGACCGGGGAGCGACTCGAGGATCTGCGGGAGGCGGAGGGTCCGCGCAGGAGCAGATGGTCAGTCCGTCTCGGCAGTGCGCCCACTGACCCGGCGGTCCTCGTCGGGTATGGGGACGGTCTGCCGCCGGTCATGTGATCATCAAAGGCTGGTTAACGTCGTTGAAACTCCGACGGGCTAGCCTCCCGACCCACGCCACCAGGGGCTTTTCTGCCCGCAATTGAGCGCGGTCGGGAAATTTGTCTGTGTGTTACACCTGTCCCGTCGCGGTGGCTGCGGCAGCCGGACCCCGCACGGTCCGGAGCAAGGACTGTGAGGTGGGACGTGCAACTGACCCCGCACGAGCAGGAGAGACTGCTCATCCATGTGGCGGCCGATGTGGCCGACAAGCGCCGGGCCCGCGGCCTCAAGCTCAACCACCCCGAAGCGGTCGCCCTCATCACCTCCCACATCCTCGAGGGCGCCCGGGACGGCCGCACCGTCGCCGAGCTGATGGCCACCGGACGCAAGCTGCTCACCCGGGACGACGTCATGGAAGGCGTCGCCGAGATGATCCACGACGTGCAGGTCGAGGCCACCTTCCCGGACGGGACCAAGCTCGTCACCGTCCACGAGCCGATCATCTGACGGGGGACCCGCCATGATTCCCGGAGAGTTCCTCTTCGCCGAGGACCCCGTCGTGTGCAACGAAGGGCTCGAGGTCACCCGGCTGACCGTCCTCAACGCGGCAGACCGGCCCGTCCAGGTCGGCTCCCACTACCACTTCGCCGAGGCCAACCCCGGCCTGGAGTTCGACCGTGCCGCCGCCCACGGCAAGCGGCTGAACGTCGCCGCCGGCACCGCCGTGCGCTTCGAGCCGGGTCTGCCGGCCGACGTCGAACTCGTCCCCCTCGCCGGTGCCCGCGTGGTGTCCGGCCTGCGCGGCCAGGTCGGAGGTGCCCTCGATGCCTGAGATCTCCCGCGGCGCCTACGCCGACCTGTTCGGCCCGACCACCGGCGACCGCATCCGGCTCGCCGACACCGACCTGCTGATCGAGATCGAGGAGGACCGCTCCGGCGGCCCCGGACGCTCCGGCGACGAGGCCGTCTTCGGCGGCGGCAAGGTCATCCGCGAGTCCATGGGCCAGTCCCGGGCGACCCGCGCGGACGGCACCCCCGACACCGTGATCACCGGCGTCGTCATCGTCGACCACTGGGGCGTGATCAAGGCCGACGTCGGCATCCGCGACGGCCGCGTCACCGGCATCGGCAAGGCCGGCAACCCCGACACCATGGACGGCGTCCACCCCGACCTGGTACTCGGCCCCGAGACCGAGGTCATCGCGGGCAACGGGCGCATCCTGACCGCCGGCGCCATCGACGCGCACGTGCACTTCATCTGCCCCCAGGTCGCCGACGAGGCCCTCGCCTCCGGCATCACCACCCTCGTCGGCGGTGGCACCGGACCCGCCGAGGGCTCCAAGGCGACCACCGTCACGCCCGGACCCTGGCACCTCGCCCGCATGTTCGAGGCGATGGAGGCCTACCCCGTCAACGTCGGCTTCCTCGGCAAGGGCAACACCGTCTCGCACGAGGCGATGCTGTCCCAGATCCGCGGCGGCGCCGCGGGCCTGAAGATCCACGAGGACTGGGGCGCGACCCCGGCCGTCATCGACGCCGCGCTGACCGTGGCGGACATGACCGGCGTGCAGGTCGCCATCCACACCGACACCCTCAACGAGGCCGGTTTCGTCGGCGACACGCTCGCCGCGATCGCCGGGCGCGGCATCCACTCGTACCACACCGAGGGTGCGGGCGGCGGGCACGCACCGGACATCATGACGGTCGTCTCCGAGCCGCACGTGCTGCCCAGCTCGACGAACCCGACCCGGCCGTTCACCGTCAACACCGTCGAGGAGCACCTCGACATGCTGATGGTGTGTCACCACCTCAACCCGGCCGTCCCGGAGGACCTGGCGTTCGCCGAGTCCCGGATCCGGCCCTCCACCATCGGCGCCGAGGACGTTCTGCACGACCTGGGCGCGATCTCGATCATCTCCTCCGACTCCCAGGCCATGGGCCGGGTCGGTGAGGTGATCATGCGCACCTGGCAGACCGCGCACGTGATGAAGCGCCGCCGCGGCGCCCTGCCCGGCGACGGCCGCGCCGACAACCAGCGGGTACGCCGCTATGTCGCCAAGTACACGATCAACCCGGCGCTCGCCCAGGGCATGGCCCACGAGATCGGGTCCGTGGAGACCGGCAAGCTCGCCGACCTGGTGCTGTGGGAGCCGGCGTTCTTCGGCGTCAAGCCGCTCCTCGTGATCAAGGGCGGTCAGATCGCCTACGCGCAGATGGGCGACGCCAACGCCTCCATCCCCACCCCGCAGCCCATCCTGCCCCGCCCGATGTACGGGGCGATCGGCCGGGCGCCGGCGTCGAACTCGGTCAATTTCGTCGCCCCGCTCGCCCTCGAGGACGGGCTGCCGGAGCGGCTGGGCCTCGGCAAGCGGTTCACCGCGATCGAGTCCACCCGCGGCGTGACCAAGGCGGACATGCGCAACAACGACGCACGCCCGCGCGTGGACATCGACCCGGACAGCTTCGCCGTACGCGTCGACGGCGAGCTGGTGGAGTCCACACCCGCCACCGAACTGCCCATGGCCCAGCGGTACTTCCTCTTCTGACGGCCGCGCGATGACACGAGCAGCACTACTCGTCCTGGCCGACGGCCGGTTCCCCGCCGGAGGGCACGCGCACTCCGGCGGGGCCGAGGAAGCGGTCCGGGCCGGACGGATCACCGACGCGGCCGGCCTGGAGCGGTTCTGCCGCGGCCGGCTGCACACCACGGGCCTGGTGTCCGCCGCGCTGGCCGCGGCGGCCGCCCTCGGCGCCGACCCCGCCGCCCTCGACGCGGCGGCCGACGCCCGCACCCCCTCACCGGCGCTGCGCACCGCCGCGCGCAAGCTCGGCCGGCAGCTCATGCGGGCCGCGCGGGCGACCTGGCCGTCCGCCGACCTCGACGCCCTCGCGGCGCGGTTCCCCAAGGGCGCCCACCATCCGGTCGTGCTCGGCCTGACGGCGCGCGCGGCCGGATGCGGGCCGGAGGACGCCGCGTACTGCGCCGCCTACGAGAGCGTGGGCGGGCCGGCCACGGCGACCGTGCGGCTGCTGAGCCTGGACCCGTTCGACGCCACGGCCGTGCTGGCGCGGCTGGCGCCGGAGCTGGACCAGGTCGTCGAGCAGGCCGTCCGCGCCGCCCGCCGGGTCGCCGACGAGGGTGTCGACGCCCTCCCGGCGGCCTCCGCCCCGCTGCTGGAGATCGACGCGGAGGCCCACGCCGGCCGGCCGGTCCGCCTGTTCGCGTCCTAGCGCACGCGAACCACAGCACCGCCCGCCGGGCCACCCCCACCGTCCCGGCGCACCCCGAACCACAGGAGCCGTACATGCATCTCGACCACTCCCACGACGGCCCCGCCGCCGTCAGCGCCGACGCCCGCCGCCCCGACGGCAGCCGCCGCGCGCTACGCGTCGGACTCGGCGGCCCCGTCGGGTCCGGCAAGACCGCCACCGTCGCCGCGCTGTGCCGGGCCCTGCGCGACGAGCTGTCCCTCGCCGTCGTCACCAACGACATCTACACGCGGGAGGACGCCGAGTTCCTGCTGCGCGAGGCGGTCCTGCCGCCGGAGCGGATCGCCGCCGTGGAGACCGGCGCGTGCCCGCACACCGCGATCCGCGACGACATCTCCGCCAATCTGGAGGCCGTGGAGGACCTGGAGGACGAGGTCGGCCCGCTCGACCTGATCCTGGTGGAGTCCGGCGGCGACAACCTCACCGCGACCTTCTCCAAGGGCCTGGTCGACGCGCAGATCTTCGTCATCGACGTGGCCGGCGGCGACGACATCCCGCGCAAGGGCGGCCCGGGCGTCACCACCGCCGACCTGCTCATCGTCAACAAGACCGACCTGGCGCCGTACGTCGGCTCCGACCTCGCCCGGATGGCGGCCGACGCCAAGGCGCAGCGCGGTGACCTGCCCGTGGTCTTCCAGTCCCTGCGCGGCGAGAAGGGCGTCGGCGACGTCGCCGCCTGGGTGCGCGGCCGGCTCGCCGCGTGGACGGCGTGACGACGACGGGGGCCGGGGCGGCCACCCGGGCAGCGGGCGCGACCTGCCCTGCCGCCCGCCCGGACGGCGACGCGGTGCCCGGCGCGGGCAGGGCCACCCACGCCGACCGGAGGAGCGCCTACCGGGTCCGGGCCGTCGCCCGGGTCCACGCCCGGCCCGACGGGCGCGGCGGCACCGCGCTGCCCGTGCTGGAGGGCGAGGGGCCGCTCGCGCTGCGCCGCACCCGCGGCGCCGGTGACGCGGCGCGGGTCCTGCTGGTCGGCGCGATGAGCGCCCCGCTCGGCGGCGACCACCTCACCGTCGCCGCCGATGTGGCCGCCGGGGCCCGGCTGAGCCTCGGCTCGGCCGCCGCCACCATCGCGCTGCCCGGCGCGACGGGCGGCGAGGCCTGCTACGACGTGGAGCTGCGCGTGGCCGACGGCGGCGAGCTGGTGTGGCTGCCGGAGCCGCTGATCTCTGCCGCCGGCAGTGAGCTGGCCGTCACGACCCGGCTGGACCTGGCCCCGACCGCCCGGCTGGTCTTCCGGGAGGAACAGATCCTCGGCCGGGCCGCCGAGCAACCCGGCCGGCTCTCCAGCCGTCTCACCCTGCGGATCGGCGGGCGCACCGTCCTCGACCAGGAACTGGCCTGCGGTCCCGGCGCGCCCGGCGGCTGGGACGGACCGGCCGTGCTGGCCGGGCACCGGGCCGTCGGACAACTCCTCGTCGTGCGGCCGGAGTTCGCCGACGCACCCGTGCCGGCGATGACGGTGGGGGAGGGGTGCGCCGTCGTTCCCCTGACCGGGCCGGCCGCGCTCGTCACCGCCGTCGCTCCCGACGGGCTGCTGCTGCGGCGTGCGCTGGACGTGGCACTGGCGCTCGTCGAACGGCCCGCGACCCCGGTCCGCTGAGCGGTACACGATTTTCCGGTTATCGGATTGGCAAAGAAGGTCAACCAGCCCTGTTCTCAGAGCCCTCACAGCAGCAAGGATCCCCGTACCTGTCATCACGAGGTACTCACAAGGTACGGGGAGGCTCTACTTGAGGGACATCAGAGCGAAGAAGCGGACCGCGACGCTCGGTTCGGCGAGTGTCGTCGCCGCAGCCACCCTGATAGCCGGCGCGGTCGCCGCGCCCACGGCGAACGCCAGCGCCGGGCACGGACAGGACCGCGAGGCCCGAGGGGCCGCGATCGCCGCCGCCCGGGCCGCCCAGGCCGGCATCGACTGGCAGGACTGCCCGGCGGACTGGGGCCTGGCCAAGCCGATCCAGTGCGGCTGGGTCAGCGTGCCGCTCGACTACGCACACCCTTTCGGCAAGCAGATCAAGCTCGCCGTCGACCACATCGGCAACACCGGGACCAAGCAGGAGCGCCAGGGCGCCCTCGTCTACAACCCCGGCGGCCCCGGCGGGTCGGGCATGCGTTTCCCCGCCCGCGTCACCGCCAAGAACCCGATCTGGGCCAACGTGGCCAAGGCCTACGACTTCGTGGGCTTCGACCCGCGCGGTGTCGGCCACTCCGCGCCCATCTCCTGCGTCGACCCGCAGGAGTTCGTCAAGGCACCCAAGATGGACCCGGTGCCCGACTCGGAGGCCGACAAGCTCGCCCAGCGCAAGCTGGCCAGCGAGTACGCCGACGGCTGCTTCGAGCGCAGCGGCGAGATGCTGCCGTACATGACCACGCCGAACACCGTGCGCGACCTGGACGTCATCCGTGCCGCGCTGGGTGAGAAGAAGCTCAACTACCTGGGCGTCTCCTACGGCACCTACATCGGCGCCGTCTACGGCACCCTCTTCCCGGGCCACCTGCGCCGCATGGTCGTGGACAGCGTGGTCAACCCCGCGCGTCAGAACATCTGGTACCAGGCCAACCTGGACCAGGACGTCGCCTTCGAGGGCCGCTGGAAGGACTGGGAGGACTGGGTCGCCAAGAACGACGCCGCCTTCCACCTCGGCACCACCCGCGACGCTGTCCAGGCCAAGTGGCTCGAGCTGCGTGCCACCGCGAAGAAGAGCCCCATCGGCGGGGTCGTCGGCCCGGCCGAGCTGATCTCCTTCTTCCAGAGCGCCCCGTACTACGACTCCTCGTGGGTGCCGGTCGCCACGGTGTTCGGCAAGTACTTCGCGGGCGACACCCAGGCTCTCGTCGACGCCGCCGCTCCCGACATGTCGGACACCGCGGGCAACGTCTCCGCGGAGAACGGCAACGCCGTCTACACGGCCGTCGAGTGCGCCGACGCCAAGTGGCCCACCAGTTGGCGCAAGTGGGACCGCGACAACACGCGGCTCAACCAGGACTACCCGTTCATGACCTGGGCGAACGCCTGGATGAACCTGCCGTGCGCCACCTGGCACACCAAGCAGCAGACCCCGGTGAACGTCAAGACCGGCAAGGGCCTGCCGCAGGTGATGATCGTGCAGTCCACCAATGACGCCGCCACCCCGTACGCCGGCGCCGTCGAGCTGCACAAGCGGTTCCAGGGCTCCCGCCTGATCACCGAGAAGGGCGCGGGCTCGCACGGTGTGACCGGTCTGGTCAACTCCTGCATCAACGCCCGGGTCGACGCCTACCTGCTCACCGGCAAGCTGGACGCGGCCGACGTGACGTGCGGCCCGCACGCCACGCCCAAGCCGTAAGGCATACGACGACGAGGGGCGGCCCCGGCCGACGGGGCCGCCCCTTTTCACGCCCTGAACCAGGCGTCCTCCGCCGCGTAGTCGAACAGCTCGGGGTAGGCCCGGGCGAGCAGCGGGAACTCCTCCCGCCAGTCCCGGCCCGTCAGCCGTTCCACCAGCCAGTCCACCGACGCGCGCACGCTCTCGGCGTACGGCGCCCCCGGGACGTACCCCAACTCCCGTGCGGCGGCGGACATGTCGCACACCAGCGGCCACTGGGTCGACCACGGAGTGCGGCCCACGGACGGCGAGGGCGGCGCACCGTCCAGGAGTACCGTGTCGGTCTCGACTCCCATCGCCGCGTCCACCGCCGCTCCGATCTCGGCCACGGTGGGTGCCTCGGGGTCGCAGGCGTTGAGCACCCGCGAGCCCGGCCGGGCCGCCGCGAGCCGTACCAGTTCGGCGATCGTGCCCGCGCCCGACGGATGGAACCGGCTCTCACCCCGGTGGGCCAGCACCCGGCGGCGCCGGCCGTCCAGGTTCCGCTTCACGAAGTACAGTTCGCGCGGGAGCGGACTGTACGGCCCGTGCACCGCAGCCGGGCGCAGCAGCGTCGTCGGCAACCTGTCGCCCGCTGCGAGCAGTTCGCGCTCCAGCGCCACCTTCCCGGTGCTGTAGGAGGCCTCTCCTGGTGCCACCGTCGGCTGCTCCTCGGTCAGCGGCACCGGGTAGCGCGGAAAGCCGTCGGGACTGTCCTGCGTGTCGAAGGAACGGCCCCGGTCGTCCTCGTACACCGTCACGCTGGAGACGACCACCGCCGCGCCGACCCGGCCGGCCAGCGCGGTCAACTGCCGTGCGTGCCGCGCCTCGTAGGCGACCAGGTCGACCACCAGCTCGCAGCCGTCGCCGACGGCCGACGCCAGCCCCCCGTCGTCCTCACGGTCCAGCCGCACCGGCCGCACCCCCTCGGGCCATCCGGCGTCCCGGCCACCGCCGCGCGAGGCGGCCAGCACCTCCCAGCCGTCCTCCGCCAAGGCCCGTACCGTCGGGCGTCCGATCTGGCCCGTCGCTCCGATCACCAGCACACGTTTCATGACCCGACCGTAAGGCGCCGGGCCCGCCCCGGCACGGGTGTTCTGCCGACGGCAGAGGTCAGCTCAGCGGCATCCGCGGGAAGCGGCGCTCGCCGCCCTCGGCCTGCTGCGCCTTCACCACGGCCGCGTACTCGTCGACGTACTCCTGTTCCGACAGCGACAGGATGGCGTACATGATCTCGTCGGTGACGGCACGCAGGATCGCCTTCTCGTTCTCCATGCCGGCGTACCGGGAGAAGTCCAGCGGCTCGCCGAAGCGGATCACCACCGGATGCAGCCGGGGCAGCTTCCGGCCGGGCGGCTGCGCCTCGAACGTGCCGATCATCGCGCACGGCACGACCGGCACCCCGGCCCTGAGCGCCATCACCGCCACGCCCACCTTGCCCTTGTACAGCCGGCCGTCGTGCGAACGGGTGCCCTCGGGGTAGATGCCGAGCAGCTCGTCCTTGCGCAGCACGCCGAGCCCCTCCCGGATGGCGGCCTGTCCCGCCTCCTTGCCGGAGCGGTCGACCGGGATCTGGCCCGCGCTGCGGAAGAACCCCGCGATCAGCTTCCCCTTGAGCCCTGGGCCGGTGAAGTACTCGGCTTTCGCCAGGAACGTGATGCGCCGCTTGAGCACCGCCGGCATCAGGAAGTGGTCCGAGAACGACAGGTGGTTGCCCGCGACGATCGCCGCACCGGACTCCGGGACGCGCTCCAGGCCCTCGATGCGCGGGCGGAACAGCACTCTCAGCAGCGGACCCAGCAGCACGTACTTGAGCAGGAAGTAGAACACGGCTCTCTCCTCTGCAGGTCAGTGCGGGGATCACGGCAACTGGCCCATGCGCACCTGTAGTCATCTGTAACCAGGTACGCCAGGTCTCATGCTGACCCGTCGCTGAGCGTCGGCAGGTTGGGGGCGGGGTCACGAGGTGAGCCAGCCACGCAGGAGTCTGCTGACGGCCGGCATCGAGACGTAGGTCATTAGCACGTTGAAGGCGCAGGCCATGACCGCGCTGCTGAGGAGGAGGGGGAGCGCGGTCAGGTGGGGCACGAGAAAAAGGCCGCCCAGGACGGAGATCGGGTAGATGGCCAGCGTCGCACTGATCGCCATCTTCCACCGGGGCGGCGCGGGCCGGCTGGAGCCCGGCTCGGCGAACCACGTCTCCATGCCGGTCAGTTTCCGCCGGGCGATCTCCGTGTGGTGGTGTCCCTCGCAGTCGGCGAACCAGGCCGCACGCTCGGGCGACTCCTGCCAGGTGCGGCAGGCCTCCGCATCCCGGAACCGGTGGACGAGGAACCAGGGCGCGTCGCCGCCGGAGGAGCGGAAGAGGCCGTGTCCGAGGTGGCCGGGGAACGTCGCCGCGGTGTCGAGGATGCCCCTGGCCCACAGCTCGAATGCGGCTTGGTGGCCGGGGTCCACCCGGCGGGCTATCAGCAGGGTCGCCTCACCGGTGTCGGCGGAGGAGACCCGCGCTACTGCACTGCGATCTTCGGCACCCTCGAACCCGGCCCCGAGGCCGGACAGGTCACCGTCCACCTCGCCTCGGGCGGCCATCCGCCGGCCGTGGTCCTGCGTGCCGACGGCGCGGCCGGCTTCCTGCCCACGCCCGGCGGCGTCCTGGTCGGCGTGCTGCCCTCGGCACCCTTCACCGCCGCCACGAACCGTCCTCGGCCCCGGCGACACGCTCCTGCTCTACACCGACGGGCTCACCGAAGCCCGGATCGGGGACGATCGCACGAGCCTGTACGGGGACGAGAACCTGCTCGCCTTCGCCGCCCGCCACGCCGGCCGGCCCGCACCCGCTCTCATCCAGGCCCTCACCGGACTGCTGGACAGCTTCGGCGACGGCCTCGACGACGACACCGCGCTGCTCGCCCTCGGCGTCCCCGCCACCGCATCCCACCCCGCGGACAGACGATGAGCCCGCTGAAGATCACGACGGAGAACGCCGCGACCGGCCCCGTGCCGGCCGTCGGCGGCGACCTGGACTACGCCAACGCCACCGAGCTGCGCAAGCTGGTCGCCACGCTCGCACTGATCCCGGGACAGCGCCTTCCTGGACCTCACCGGCCTGGAGTTCTGCGACTCCAGCGGCATCACCGCCCTGATCGCCGCACGCCACCACGCCCAGGCGGCGCAGGCGGACATCGCCCTCGCCGCCGTACCCGCCCACACGCTGCGCGTCCTCAGGATCGTCGGACTCGACCAGATCTTCCCCATCCACCCGGACCGGGAGAGCGCCGTCGCCGCCTGACGCCGTCCGACGGGACGGCGCACCGGGCCGCCACCGGCCCAGGACGCGTCACCGGGCAGGACGGCCGGTCACAGCCGCACGATGACCAGAGCGGTGTCGTCGGTGGCGCCGCCCTGCGGCAGGCACTCCAGCAGAATGGCGTCGGCGAGGCGTTCGGGGTCGTCCGCGCGGTGGCGGCGCAGGGAGTCGGCGAGGCGGGCCAGGCCGGTGTCGATGTCCTCCCGGCGGCGCTCGATCAGCCCGTCGGTGTACAGCACGAGCGTGGCTCCGTCCGTGTACGCCGTGGCCGCCTGGACGCGCGGCACCGGGTCGGGCCGCGCGTCCAGCGGCACATCGGTGGCCTGGTCGAGGAACTCCACCCGCCCGTCGGCGTGCACGAGAACCGGCGGGGGATGGCCGGCGCTGCTGTAGGTGAGGGTGCGGGTGTCGAAGTCGACGAAGGTGGTGACCGCCGTGGCCGACTCCGCCCCGTTCACGACGCCCGCGTACCGGCCCAGCACGTCCAGGGCCTGCGCGGGCCCGGCGGCGACCCGGGAGGCGGCGCTCAGCGCGCTGCGCAGCTGGCCCATCACCCCGGCCGCCTCCAGCCCGTGGCCGACCACGTCGCCCACCGAGACGCCGAGGCGATGGCCGCCCACCAGGTCCACCAGGTCGTACCAGTCCCCGCACACGTTCAGCGCGCCGACCGCCGGACGGTAGCGCACCGCGGTGCCCCGGTGCCGGATCTGCCGGCCGGCGGGCAGCATCGCCTCCTGCAGGGCGAGCGCCACCTCACGCTCCCGGGCGTGCGCGTCCCGCAGCCGCTCGTTGAGCTCCTGCAACTCCCGGGCGCGGCTGTACAGCTCGGCCTCCAGCACCCGGGCCCGGCTGCCCGAGTGACCACCGCGCGCCCGGATCAGCTCCGTGACCTCCTCCACCCGGTGCACCAGCAGGACCACCTCGCCGTCCGGGCCGAACACCGGCGCGTTGACCGGACTCCAGTAGCGCTCCTCCCACTCGCCGGGCCGTTCGGCGCTCTCCACGTCGTAGCGCTGCAGGGCCATCGCGTCGCGTCGCCCGGTGGTGAGCACCCGGTGCAGCGAGGCGGCCAGATTGCGCCGCCCGGTCGCCGTCGGGTCGTTGGGGTTGTCCGGGAAGACGTCGAACAGGTGGTGGCCGACGACCTGCTCGCGGGAGCGCCCGGCCCCGCGCAGATACACCCTGTTGGCGTCGGCGAAGACCAGCTCGGGCGTCAGGATCGAGACCGCGCCCGGCAGGGCCTGGAACACCGCCGCGTAGTCGATTCCGTCCTCCACGTCATGCCTCCGCACCCGCCAGGGGCTGCTCGGCCCAGATGATCTTTCCGTCGGGCACGAACCGGGTGCCCCAGCGCTGCGTGAGCTGCGAGACCAGCAGCAGCCCCCGTCCGCCCTCGTCCGTGGCGCGCGGATGGCGCAGATGCGGCGCGGTGGCGCCGCCGTCGAAGACCTCGCAGACCAGGGCCCGCTCCCGGATCAGCCGCAGCCGGATCGGGCCCCCGGCGTACCGGATGGCGTTGGTGACCAGCTCGCTCACCACCAGCTCGGTGGTGAACGCCAGCTCGTCCAGGCCCCAGTCCGTCAGCTGCCGGCACGCCGTACGGCGTGCGTCGGCGACCGCCGCCGGATCGCGGGGCAGCTCCCAGCCGGCGACCTGCCGCCCGCTGAGCCGCTTGGTGCGGGCCATCAGCAGTGCCACGTCGTCGTGCGGGCGGATCGGCGCCAGCGCGTCGACGAGGGCCCCGCAGCGCACGTCGAGGGAGGGCGCCGCCTGGCGCAGGGCCTGCCGCAGCCGGGAGCGGTCGGTCTGGCCCGCCCTGTGCCGGCCCTCGGCCAGCAGGCCGTCCGTGTGCAGCGCCAGCGTGCTGCCCTCGGGGATCACCATCTCCACCGACTCGAACGGCGGCCCGCCGGCCCCCAGCGGCGGACCCTGCGGCAGTTCGACGAAGTACACCGTTCCGTCGGGCAGCACCACGGCCGGTGCCGGATGTCCCGCGGCGGCCATCGCACACCGCCCGTCCACCGGGTCGTACACCACATAGACGCAGCCGGAGCCCACGGACTGCGCGCAGTCCACGCCCTCGATGCCCGCCTCGCCGCCCTCCTGGCGGACCGGGCGCGGTGCCACCAGATCGTCGAGGTGGGCCAGCACCTCCTCGGGCGGCAGATCGAGCGCGGCCAGGGTCCGTACGGCGGTGCGCAGCCGGCCCATCGCAGCGGCCGCGTCGATGCCGTGGCCGGGCACCTCGCCCACCACCAGGGCAACCCGGGCGCCGGACAGCGGGATCAGGTCGTACCAGTCGCCGCCCAGTCCGGTCAGCTCGTCGGCCGGGCGGTAGCAGGCGGCCACGTCCACCGCGTCCAAATCGGGCAGCCGGTGCGGGAGCAGGCTCCGCTGCAGGACGAGGGCCGCTTGACGTTCGCGGGTGTAGCGGCGGGCGTTGTCGAGGCAGACCGCGGCCCGTGAGACGAAGTCCTCCGCGAGGCTGAGGTCGTCGGCGTCGAAGGACTCGGGGCGGTGGCGCCGGTAGAACGTGGTGATGCCGAGGGTGACGCCCCGCGCGCGCAAGGGCACCACCATCGCGCTGTGCACGGCCAGCTCGCCGAAGGTGGCCTCCCGGCTGCCGGATGCGTCCGCCGCCCACGGGCGGCCCGCCGGGTCGAGCCGTTCCTCCCGCAATGAGCGGCCGGTGGCCAGGCACCGCACCGGCGCGGAACCGGGCCGGTAGGAGGCGACGTGCCCGAGCTCCACGACGGCCTCGGGCACATCGGGGGAGACCGAGCGGTGCGCGGCCCGGCGCAGCGTCACGGCCTCCTGGCCGGGCGCCGGCGGGCCCGCGGGTTCACCACCGTGCAGGATGTCCTCGAGCAGGTCGACGGCGACGAAGTCGGCCAGCGCCGGCACCGCCACGTCGGCCAGCTCCTGTGCGGTGCGTATCAGGTCCAGGCTGCGGCCTATCTGCTCGCCCGCCCGGTCCAGCAGCGCCAGCCGCTGCTGGGCGCGGCGCCGCTCGCTGATGTCGACGACCGTGTAGTACACGCCCATCGGACGGCCGTGCTCGTCCTCGAGCCGGGTGAACGACATCATGTGCGCGGTCTCGCGCAGTGGGGCGGCGCGGACGCGGCCGACGTGCTCGTAGCCGGTCACCGGTTCGCCGGTGGCCAGCACGCGCCGCATCTGCTCCTCGATCGCCGCCGTGTCCAGGCCGGGCTGCACGTCGGCCAGGCGAAGACCGAGCCGCTCTTCGGCGGGGGCGCCGCCGTACCGGGCCAGCGCCTCGTTCGACCACACGAACCGCAGATCGGTGTCCACGATGGCGATGCCGATGGGGGAACCCTTGACCATCTGTTCCAGTACCGTGCGGCTCATGTCCCAGCCCTGGCCGCCGGTGACCTCCGACAGCAGGGCCAGCCAGCGGGACGGGCCGCGGGACTCCTCGGCGGCGGTGACGCGCACCATGAGCCGGGTCGCGGGGCCGCCCTTGCACCGGGCGGTGAGCAGCCCGGCCCAGCCGCCGTCCACCCGGCACCGCTCCAGCACCTCGGGCACGCGCTCGGCGTCCGCGCCGGTCAGCAGGTCCGCGAGCTGCTTGCCGACCACTTCCGGGGCCGGGTAGCCGAGCAGCCGCTCGGCGTGGCGGGTCCAGCCCGTCACGAGGCCCTGGGCGTCGAGCAGCACCGGCGCGGCGTCCGCCACGTCGAACCGCCGGCCGGCCACGTCCGGCTCCTCGTCAGCACCCACCGGCGACCTCTCTGTCCCTGACAGTGGTCCACCACCTCTCGCCCCCGTCCCTCTTCACCCTGCCTGAAAGGGGGTGCGGTGGCCACCGCACCAGGAACGGGGACGACCGCCCGTGATGCCGGGCGAAGGGCCGCCCGCCGAAGCGAGCGGCCCCCTCGGGCGCCTGTGCCGGGGGACATCGGGTCACGTCACTGCGCGACGACCTTCTCCAGTGCGCTCAGCGCCGACTCCAGCTCCTCGCGGGTGATCGTCAGCGGCGGTGCCAGCCGGATCGTGGAGCCGTGGGTGTCCTTGACCAGGAACCCCTCCCGCATCAGCTGCTCGCTGATCTCGCGCCCGGTGCCGATCGCCGGGTCCACGTCGACCCCGGCCCACAGCCCGCGTGCGCGGAAGCCGACGACACCGCGCCCGACCAGCGCGGACAGCCCCGCGTGCAGCACCTCGCCCAGCTCGGCGGCCCGGCGCTGGAACTCGCCCGACTCCAGCAGGCCGACCACGGCCGTGCCGACCGCCGCCGCCAGCGGGTTGCCGCCGAAGGTCGAGCCGTGCTCACCCGGGTGCAGCACCCGGAGCACCTCGCGGGTCGCCACCACCGCCGACACCGGGACGATCCCGCCGCCGAGCGCCTTGCCCAGCAGCAGCACATCGGGCATGACGTTCTCGTGCTCCACGGCCAGCGTGCGGCCGGTGCGGCCCAGGCCCGACTGGATCTCGTCCGCGACGAACAGGGTGTTCGTCCGCCGGGTCAGCTCCCGCACACCGGCCAGGTAGCCGTCGTCCGGGATGATCACCCCGGCCTCGCCCTGGATCGGCTCGATCAGCACCGCCGCCGTCGTCTCGTCCACGGCCGCCTCGATCGCGGCGAGATCGTTGTACGGCACGACCTTGAAGCCCGGCGCGAAGGGGCCGAAGCCGGTGCGGGCGGTCTCGTCCGTGGAGAACCCGACGATCGTCGTCGTACGGCCGTGGAAGTTCTCCGCGGCGACCACGATCGTCGCGGAGTCGGCCGGGACGCCCTTCACGTCGTACGCCCACTTGCGGGCCACCTTGATGCCGCTCTCCACGGCCTCGGCGCCGGTATTCATCGGCAGGACCATGTCCAGGCCGGTCAGCGCGGTGAGCCGCTCGGCGAACTCCGCCAGCTGATCGTTGTGGAAGGCCCGCGAGGTGAGCGTCAGCCGGTCCAGCTGCCGGTGCGCCGCCTCGATCAGCGCCGGGTGGCGGTGGCCGAAGTTGAGCGCCGAGTAACCGGCCAGCATGTCCAGATAGCGGCGCCCCTCGACGTCCTCCACCCAGGCGCCCTCGGCGCGGGCGACGACCACGGGCAGCGGGTGGTAGTTGTGCGCGAGGACGGGCTCCTCCGCGCCGATCAGCTCGGCGGAGGTACGGACGCGGGCGGGTGCGCTCATGAGCGGATCTCCTGGGTGCAGCACTTGATGCCGCCGCCTGCCTTGCGGAACTCCGACAGGTCGACGGGAACGGGGACATAGCCGTGCTCGTCCAGCCGGGCGGCGAGCGTCTCGGCCTGCGGGGCGATGAAGACGTGGCGGCCGTCGGACACGGAGTTCAGGCCGAAGGCGAGGGCGTCCTGCTCGGTGGCGAGCACCGCGTTCGGGTACAGCCGCTGCAGCACCTCACGGCTGCCCGGCGAGAACGCCTGCGGGTAGTACGCGATGTTCTCCTCGGGGCCGTCGTCCAGCACGAACAGGGCCGTGTCCAGGTGATAGAAGCGCGGGTCCACGAGCGTCAGGCTGATCACCGGGTGCCCGAAGAACTCCTGCACCTCGCGGTGCGCCTCCCGGGTCGTGCGGAACCCGGTGCCGGCCAGCACGTAGCGGCCGGTCCAGACGAGGTCGCCCTCGCCCTCGCAGACGTTCTCGGGCCGGTGGACGTCGTAGCCGGCCGTCTTGAACCACATGTCGTAGTGGGTGGACTCCGGGCGGCGCTCGGCCGCGTGGAAGAGCGAGCCGAAGACGCGGCCGCCGACGACGACCGCGGAGTTCGCGGCGAAGACCATGTCCGGCAGGCCCGGGACGGGGGCGACCGCCTCGACGGTGTGCCCGTGGGCCAGATAGGCGCCGATCAGGTCCTGCCACTGCCGCTGGGCGAGGTCGACGTCGACGGGTGTGTCGGGATGCATCCAGGGGTTGATCGCGTACTGCACGGCGAAGTGTCTGGGTTCGCAGACGAGAAAGCGCCGCCGGCGCGGCACACGGGTGTCGGTCACAGAGGGGTCCCTCCGCTTCCTGGGGTGTCGACTGAGGGTTGACACCAAGGTAGAAACTGACGCGGACGGACGACAAGCAACAACGGCTGCGTGTTCGCGCAGGATCCCTGCGTTGTGAGGCCGCTCAACGCACGTCTGCTGCGCCGTCCGGGGCGACCTGGTTGGCGCCCGCTTCGGGAGACTCCGGGATGAGATGGGACAGCACCATCACGCTGATCGTCTTGCGGATGAACGGCTCGGTACGGATGCGCTCCAGCACCTCCTCGAAGTGCTCCACGTCCCGTGCCCGCACATGCAGCAGGGCGTCCGCCCCACCGGTCACCGTCATCGCCGCCGTGATCTCCGGGTGGTTGCTTACCACCTCCGCCAGCCGCCGCGGCGGGGCCGCGCCCTCGCAGTACACCTCGACGTAGGCCTCCGTGCGCCAGCCCAGCGCCGACGGCTTCACCGTGGCCGTGAACCCGGTGATCACCCCGGTCTCGCGGAGCCGGTCCACGCGCCGTTTCACTGCCGTCGCCGACAGCCCGACGGCCGCGCCGATCTCGGCGAAGCTCGTGCGGGCGTTGTCCATGAGCGCGGTGACGATCTTCCGGTCGAGGTCGTCGAACGGGGTGGGCCTGCTGTTCATGTCCGCACTGTATCCAGGGTGCGCGCGACCGCCGGGGGTTCGCCGGCCGGGGGAGATCAGGTGGTGCGGGTGGCGGCCATCCCGAGGGTGATCAGGCCCAGCACGACCCAGCCGAACCACAGCCAGCCGTTGCTTCCGAGGGCCACCGTGTACGCCGTCACGACGACCAGCCCGCCCAGGGTGACGGCCCCCATGGCCTTGGTGGAACCGGGCGTGGAACCGGGAACGGAACCGGGCATCGCGACACCCTCCTCATGGTCGGCTCCCCTCCATGGTGCCCCCGATCGGCGCGACGGTGCCCGGCGCTGCATCGATCAGTCGGTGCGGGCGCTTCGGCTCACGTCAGTCGGTGCGCGCGTTCAGCGACGCCAGGTAGGCGTTGTACGCCTCCAGCTCCTTGTCGCCGTCCCGGTCGGCGGCGCGGTCCGTGCGGCGGGCCTGCCGCTGCTCGGAGCCGTACCACTGGAAGAGCAGCGCGATCAGCACCAGCACCGACGGGATCTCGCTGAACGCCCAGGCGATGCCGCCCGCCGCGTTCTGGTCCGACAGCGCGTCGATGCCCAGCGAGGCCGGCGGGTTCTTGAAGGTCGCCACCATCGGCTCCGACGCCATCATCAGCGCGATGCCGAAGAACGCGTGGAAGGGCATGCCCGCGAAGAGCTCCAGCATCCGCATCAGGTGCCCCGGCCGGTGCGGGCCCGGGTCCACGCCGATGATCGGCCAGAAGAAGACCACGCCGACCATCAGGAAGTGCACCATCATCGCGACGTGCCCCGTCCTGGAGCCCATCAGGAAGTCGAACAGGGGCGAGAAGTACAGCGCGTACAGGCTGGCGATGAACAGCGGGATCGTGAACGCCGGGTGCGTGATGATCCGCATGTACCGGCTGTGCAGCAGCATCAGCAGCAGCTCACGGGGCCCCTTGCGGCCCCGGCCGGCCGTCGGCAGCGCGCGCAGGGCCAGGGTGATCGGGGCACCGAGCAGGATGAGGATCGGCGACAGCATGCTGATCACCATGTGCTGCACCATGTGCACGGAGAACATGACCATGCCGTAGTCGTTCAGCTTGGTGCACATCATCAGGGCGACGGTCACCACGCCGACCACGTACGACACGGTGCGGGTCACCGGCCAGGCGTCGCCGCGCCGCTTCAGCCGCAGGACCCCCCAGCAGTACAGCGCCAGGCCGAGCAGGCAGGCCACGAGGAAGAAGGGGTCCGCCGACCACTGAAGACCACGTCCCAGCGTGAACGGCGGCAGATCCATGACCATGCCGTGCCCGCTGTGCTCCATCCGCCGGCTCCTGATTCGTGGGGGGTTGTGCGTTTTCTGTCGGCACTCAGGGTACGGCGAACCCCGGCCACCTCTGTGACCGGGGTCAGGGACGCCCATCCCTACAGGACGCACTCCGCTTCCACGTACCGCTCCGCCGGCACCGTCTTCAGCGTCTCGACGGCCTCCGCCAACGGCACCATCACGATGTCGGTGCCCCGCAACGCCGTCATCTGCCCGAAGCGGCCCGCGTGCACGGCCTCCACCGCGTGCCACCCGAACCGCGTCGCCAGCACCCGGTCGTACGCCGTCGGCGTCCCGCCCCGCTGCACATGCCCGAGGATCACCGGCCGCGCTTCCTTGCCGAGCCGTCGCTCCAGCTCGACCGACAGCTGACGGGCGATGCCGGCGAACCGCTCGTGTCCGTAGATGTCCTTGGCGCCCTCGTCGAAGTCCATCGAGCCGGCCTTGGGCTTCGCCCCCTCCGCCGCGACGACGATCGCGAACCGCTTGCCCGCGTCGAACCGCTCGCCGACCCGAGCCGTCAGCTCCTCGATGTCGAAGGGCCGCTCCGGGACGACGATCGCGTGCGCGCCGGCCGCCATGCCGGAGTGCAGGGCGATCCACCCGGTGTGGCGGCCCATGACCTCCACGACCAGCACGCGCTGGTGGGACTCGGCGGTGGTCTTCAGCCGGTCCAGGGCCTCCGTCGCCACCCCGACCGCCGTGTCGAAGCCGAACGTGACGTCCGTGACAGCGATGTCGTTGTCGATGGTCTTCGGCACGCCGACGATCGGCAGCCCGCTGTCGGACATCAGCCGCGCCGCCTTGAGCGTGCCCTCGCCGCCGATCGGGATGATCGCGTCGAGCCCGAGCTCCGCCACGTGCCCCTTCGCCCGCTCCACGCCGTCCCGCAGATGCGAGGGCTGGACCCGGGAGGAGCCGAGGATGGTGCCGCCGCGGGCGAGGATGCCGCCCACCGCGTCGAGATCAAGCTTGAGGTAGTCGCACTCCAGGAGGCCCTTCCAGCCGTCCCGGAAGCCGATGACCTCGTCGCCGTGGTCGGCGACGGCGCGGTGCACGACCGACCGGATGACGGCGTTCAGGCCGGGGCAGTCGCCGCCGGACGTGAGGACACCAATGCGCATAGCCCGAAACAACCTTCTCCACCAGGGCTGGACCGGACCGCGCTGTCCGGCTCGATCCCCGCCACCCTAGCGGCTCAGGGGGGCGGGGGAGCACTACGCGTCCGCCTGCTGGAACGCCCCGCTCAGCTGTGCGGACGTGGCGTCAGACGGGCTGGTGAACCCCGGCCGAAACCGGGGTGGCGGCAAGACCTACGCGGGCTGCTGCGCCGCCGCGATGCGCTCGCCGCGCAGCGCCTCGTACCAGCGGTCGTCGACCGGCGGCAGCGCGTTGACGTCGAGCGCCAGCTTCAGCAGCAGGTCGGCGATCAGCGGATTGCGGGCCAGCACCGGCCCGTGCATGTACGTACCGAAGACGGTGCCGTTGTACGCGCCCTCCGTGCCGTCGCCCGTGCCGTTGCCGTTGCCGAAGCGCACCTGTGCGAAGGCGCGGGCGGTGGAGCCGAGGTGGGTGACGCCCTGGTGGTTCTCGAAGCCGGTCAGCGGCGGCAGGCCGAGCTGCGGGTCGATGTCCCCGAGCACGTCGCCGACGCACCGCGCGCCCTCGCCGCGCACCGAGACCACGTCGAGCAGGCCGAGGCCGGGCTCGCGCTGGCCGAGGTCGTTGATGAACTCGTGGCCGAGGATCTGGTAGCCGGCGCAGACGGAGAACACGATCGCGCCGTTGTCCACCGCCCGGGTCAGCCCGCCGTCGCGGCGCAGCCGCTCGGCGGCGAGCCGCTGCGGGCGGTCCTCGCCGCCGCCGACCAGGTAGATGTCGCCGGAGGTCGGGATCGGCTGGTCGCTGCGCACGTCGAGCCGGGCCACGTCCAGGCCGCGCTGGCGCGCCCGGCGCTCGACGACGAGGACGTTGCCCTGGTCGCCGTAGGTGGAGAGCAGGTCGGGGTAGACCCACACGACCCGCAGGCTGTTGTCGCTCACAAAAGTCCCCTGAAGTGTCAGTTGCCGACGCGGCGGCGCAGGTCCTGGAAGGCGGTGTAGTTGGCGATGACCTCGATACGGCCCGGCGGGCACAGCTGCACGGCCTGGTCGAGGGTGTCGCACACCTGGAACTGCTGGTTCGCGACCTCAAGGCGCACCGCGAGGTCCAGGCGCCGGTCGCCGATCACGACGATCGGGTGCCCGGTCAGCCGCGTGTAGTCGACGTCCCACAGCCAGGAGGTGTCGGTGCCGTCGGCGCCGCGTGCGTTCACCGACAGGATCACCGGGGTCGGCGGCGGGTCGATCAGCGAGAACGTCTCCAGCCAGCCGGCCGGGTTCTTCGCCAGCAGCAGCCGCAGGTCACGGCCCTCGAACTGGACCACGTCGTAGCGTCCGGCGACCGCCTGCACCTGGTACATGCGCTCCAGCGCGACCTGCGGCGGCACCCCGAAGACGGCGGCGACGGCCGCGGAGCTGGCGGCGTTGGCCTTGTTGGCGCGGCCCGGCAGCTGCAGATGGATCGGCCAGGCGGAGCCGTGCGGGTCGAGCACGTGCTCGCCGTGCAGGGCCCAGCTGGGCGCGGGACGGCGGAAGCCGCACTCGCCGCAGAACCAGTCGTCGCCGGGGCGCTGCATCACACCGCCGCAGGACGGGCAGGACCAGGCGTCGTCCTTCCACATCTGCCCCGCCGCCACCCAGATCACGTTGGGGGAGGAGGACGCGGCCCACACCACCAGGGGGTCGTCGCAGTTCGCGACGACGACGGCCTTCGTGCCGGCCAGACCCTCACGCCAGTTCTCGGCGAGCATCCGGGTCTCGGCCGCGCGGTCCAGCTGGTCGCGGGAGAGGTTGAGCAGCGCGATGCACTTGGGTTCGGTGTCCCGGGCGACGCCCGCGAGGTACTTCTCGTCGACCTCGATCACGCCGTACCGGGCGTCCGAACCGCCCGCGAGGGCGGAGGTGATGCCGGCCGGCATGTTCGCGCCGAGCGCGTTGGAGACGACCGGACCGGCCGCGCGCAGCGCCTCGGCGATAAGCCGGGTCGTCGTGGTCTTGCCGTTGGTCGCCGAGACAAGGATCACGTCCAGGTTCTGGGCGAGCTTGGCGAGCAGGTCGGGGTCGAGCCTGAGGGCGACCCGGCCGCCGATCACCGAACCGCTGCCGCGCCCCGCTGCGCGCGATGCCGCCGCGACCGCCTTGCCCGCGGTCACGGCCAGCTTGGCCCGCGGCGTGAGCGGGTCCGAGTTGCCTGCCATCAGTTCTCGATCCTCCTTGCGTACGCGCCGCGCCTCGAAGCCTTTGAAGCCTGACGGCCACGTGGTGTGGGCATCAGCCTATCGAGATCCATTCGCACTCCCGAACCACGGCCCACACCTGCGCGGCGGGCGGGGGCTACCGGTGACCGTACCCTTTCCGCCATGCGACACGGCTCGATCCCGGGCGCCCGCGGGCGCGTCCGGCCCCTCACCCTGCTCGGCGACCCGGTTCTGCGCCGGCCGTGCCGGGAGGTTACCGACTTCGGCCCGGAACTGGCCGCCCTGGTGGAGGACTTGTTCGCCACGATGTACGCGGCGCGGGGGGTGGGGCTGGCCGCGAACCAGGTCGGGGTGGACCTGAGGGTCTTCGTCTACGACTGCCCGGACGACGACGATGTCCGACATCTGGGACATATGGTGAATCCACGGCTGGTCGAGGCCGAGGGGGTGTCGCTGCGGGGGCCGGAGGGGTGTCTGTCCCTGCCGGGCCTGGAAGCGGGCACCGAGCGCTACGACCATGCGGTGGTCGAGGGGTTCACGGTGACCGGGGAGCCGGTCACCGTGCACGGGACGGGGTTCTTCGCCCGGTGTCTGCAGCATGAGACGGACCACCTGGAGGGGACGCTGTACGCCGACCACCTCACAGGGTGGCGCAGGCGCAAGCTCATGCGCCAGGTGGCCGGTGCGCCCTGGCACCGCTGAGCGCCGTCTCCTGCGGTGCCGTCAGAAGCCCGGGCCGCCCACCTTGTCGCCCGCCGCTGCCAGGCGGCCCCACAGCAGGTCGGCCAGGGAGCGGACCAACTGCCGCCGGTCACAGGGGCGTTCGCCGAGCCACCAGTCGCCGGCCGCGTGCATCATGCCGACGATGCCGTGGCCCCAGACCCGGGCGAGCTGGCGGCTGTCCGGGCCGAGGTCGACGCGCTCCTCGATGACCTGGGCCAGCTCCTCGCCCATCCGCCGCAGCAGCGGCGCCGAGTGCTTGCCGACGTCGAAACCCTGGTCGCCCGGGGCGCCGCCACCCTCCGCCGGATGCATCAGGAACCGGTACACCTGCGGGCGTGCCTCGATCGCCGCCAGATAGGTGTCGAGCGTGGACTCCACGCGCTCCCGGCGCTCGGCCGGGGCGTCCAGGGCCGCCCGCAGCGAGTCGAGGAGCGCGTCCGTGTGCCGCTTGGCGAGCGCCGCGTACAGGCCGCCCTTGTCGCCGAAGTGCCGGTAGAGGATGGGCTTGGTGATCCCGGCCTCGGCGGCGATGGCGTTCATCGAGGCCTGGGGGCCGTCGCGCAGCACCACCCGGTCGGCTGCCTCGAGCAGCTCCCGCCGCCGGCGGTCGGCGGACCGCTGCTGCTCGGTCCGCTGCGTGGTGTCCATGCCCTCTCCCCACCCATGCCTGAATCGGTGACGCCTGCGCAAACTAACACCCTCCGCCCTTCGCCTCGAACGGGCTGCCGACGGGCCATCGGGAGTTGACTTTTCCTACCCGCCGGTAACAGACTCCTGTTACCGCAAGTAACACGCACGTGCGTCGCCGCTGGAGGGGACATGGCCGAGTTCACCATGGAGCTCAACGACGAACAGAAGGAGGTCCGGGACTGGCTCCATGGCTTCGCAGCCGATGTGATCCGCCCCGCGGCCGCCGAATGGGACGAGCGTGAGGAGACTCCCTGGCCGGTCATCCAGGAGGCCGCGAAGGTCGGTATTTACTCCCTCGACTTCTACGCGCAGCAGTACTTCGACCCCACCGGCCTCGGCATCCCCATGGCCATGGAGGAGCTGTTCTGGGGTGACGCGGGCATCGCGCTGTCGATCGTCGGCACCGGCCTCGCCGCCGTGGGCGTCCTCGCCAACGGCACCGAGGAGCAGATCGGCACCTGGATCCCGCAGATGTACGGCGATGCCGACGACGTCAAGGTCGCCGCGTTCTGCTCCTCCGAGCCCGACGCCGGCTCCGACGTCGCCTCCATGCGCACCCGGGCCGTCTACGACGAGGCCAAGGACGAGTGGGTGATCAACGGCACGAAGACCTGGGCGACCAACGGCGGCATCGCCAACGTCCACGTCGTCGTCGCCGTCGTCGACCCGGAGCTGGGCTCCAAGGGCCACGCGTCCTTCATCATCCCGCCCGGCACCCCGGGCCTCGCCCAGGGCCAGAAGTTCAAGAAGCACGGCATCCGCGCCTCGCACACCGCCGAGGTCATCCTCGACAACGTGCGCGTGCCCGGCTCCTGCCTGCTCGGCGGCAAGCAGAAGCTGGACGAGCGCCTGGCCCGGGCCCGCGAGAAGGCCAAGCAGGGCGGCGGTGAGCGCGTCAAGAACGCGGCGATGGCCACCTTCGAGGCGTCCCGCCCGGCCGTCGGCGCCATGGCCGTCGGCACCGCCCGTGCCGCGTACGAGGTCGCCCTCGACTACGCGAAGACCCGCGAGCAGTTCGGCCGCCCGATCATCGACAACCAGGGCGTCGCCTTCCAGCTCGCCGACATGCGCACCCAGATCGACGCGGCCCGGCTGCTGGTGTGGCGCGCCTCCTGGATGGCGGTCAACGGCAAGCCGTTCACCGCGGCCGAGGGGTCCATGTCCAAGCTGTTCGCCAGCGAGACCGCCAAGAAGGTCACCGCCCAGGCCATCCAGATCCTCGGCGGCAACGGCTACACCCGGGAGTACCCGGTGGAGCGCATGCACCGCGACAGCGCGATCTACACGATCTTCGAGGGCACGAGCGAGATCCAGCGCCTGGTCATCGCCCGCACCCTCGCCGGGATGCCGATCCGCTGACCACCCGTCAGCGGACGCTTCCTCGATAGCCCCTCGGCACCGCCGGGGGGCTTTCCGGCGTCCTGACGCATCGCTGGAACGGGTGCAGTTGCCGGTTCATGACGATCAGTCAGCGATCAGCGCCGGTAGGGTCGGCCTCCCGAAAGGAGGTCAGGCGTGCCCGCTCGTGTCCGCGCCATCCTGGCCACGGTCATCCTCGCCGCCGCCGCGCTCCTCGGCGCCGGTTCCCCGGCGCTCGCCGGTGCAGCCGCTCCCCGCCCCTTCGTGATCGAGGGGCTCGACCTGCACGACGCCACCGTCAAACGCTTCGGCAACACCTACTACATGTACGGCTCGATGTACGCCTGCGGCTTCGAGTGGTACGTGAACAACACGCCCTGGTGCGGCTTCGGCGTGTCCACGGCGAGCCGCCCGCAAGGCCCGTGGAGCGCGCCCAGGCCGCTGTTCGCCCCCGACTCCGAGGACCCGTACGCGAAGCGCAGCTGGCAGGCCACGTGCGGTGGGACCGGACAGGGCTGCTTCAACCCGCGCATGATCCGGCGCACCGGCTGGGGCCTGAACGACGGCGCTTTCCTGCTGTGGTTCAACGCACCCCGGCACCACACCGAATTCAAGGTCAATGCCTACAACGTCATGACCTGCGCCGGCCCGGCCGGCCCGTGCGGGCCGAGCGCCGCGAACGGCACCTACACCAAGCCGACGCTCGACGTCTGCGCCGGCAACGGGGACTTCGGCATCATCGAACGGTCCGGCACCCGCCCGGCGATCGTGTGCACCATGCCGAGGGAGACCGCCCTCAACATCGAGGAACTCAACACCAGGGGCGACGGCGGCACCGGCGTCGGCGTCCAGGGCGTCGCCGGCCTCACCCACATCGAGGGCCCCGGCGGCTTCTGGAACGCCGAACACCGCACCTACGTGCTCACCTACTCCGACCAGGGCTGCGGCTACTGCGCCGGCACCCCGACCAGCTACGCCACCGCGCCCTCGCTGTACTCCGGATGGACCGCGCCCGGCAACGTCGGCTGGGGCGCTCCCGTCTACGGGCGGCGTGTCGTCAACGGCACGTCCTGCGGCGGTCAGCCCCGTACCGTCACGGTCCTCAACGGGCGGCCCTGGCAGATCGTCGACCTGTGGCGCGGCACCCGCAACGAGACCCAGGCCGGAACACTGCTGGCCCCGCTCGCCTACCACCCCACCCAGGGCACACCCGGCGACGGCAAGCGCTGGATCCCGCCCGTCGGCTACGCATGCAGCTGAGCGGCTCCGGCAGGCCCGCGGAAGGACGTCATGCGCCCCGCAGGCCGCCGCGCCTTCGGCCACCCAGCCGAAGGCGCGGCGGCCGATCCGGGTCCGCGGAGGCGTACGCGGCGATGTTCCGTACGGTGCTCGGGCAGCCGGTCCGACGCACGGGCGGCCCGTCCGAGGAAGCCTTACGGCGCGCCGCTGCTGTGCGCGATGCAGGCCACGTCGATGCGATCGGCGAGCTTGGCGAGCTCGATGGTCAGTGCGGCCACCGTGTCCTCGTCGAGTCCGCTCTCCCCGGCCTCCACGAGCCGCACCCACCGCGTGCCGACCGTGCGGAGCAGTTTGCTCACGTCGGCCGCGGTCACCTGGAGGTTCCCGCGGTCGTCGACGATCAGGGGCAGAGTCACTTCGCGGTTCACGAATGGGATCGTAGCCTCACGCACCCTGCCACACGGTGGTGATGTTGCAGAACTCGCGGATTCCGTGCCCGGACAGCTCACGCCCGTACCCCGATCGTTTGATCCCGCCGAACGGGAACGCCGGGTGCGAGGCCGTCATGCCGTTGACGAACACGCTGCCCGCCTCCAGGTCCCTGACGAACCGGTCGACCTCGGCCTCGTCGCGCGTCCACACATTCGAACTCAAGCCGAACGGCGAATCGTTGGCGATCAGCACCGCCTCGTCCAGGTCGCTCGCCCGGTACAGCGTGGCGACCGGTCCGAACGCCTCCTCACGGTGGATGCGCATCTCCCGCGTCACCCCGGCGAGCACGGTCGGCGGGTAGTACCAGCCGGGCAGTTCGGGCCGGCGCAGCCGATGACCGCCGCACAGCGCGCTCGCCCCGCTGCGGGTGGCGTCGTCGACCAGCTCCTCCAGGTCGTCACGGCCCTGCTCGCTGGCCAGCGGCCCGACGTCGGTGTCCTCGTCCATCGGGTCGCCGACCCTCAGAGCCCGCATCGCGGCCACGAACTTCTCCGCGAAGGCGTCGTAGACGTCCGTGTGCACGATGAACCGCTTCGCGGCGATGCAGGACTGGCCGTTGTTCTGCACGCGCGCGGTGACGGCGACCTCGGCCGCCCGGTCCAGATCGGCGGACGGCATCACGACGTACGGGTCGCTGCCGCCCAGCTCCAGCACCGTCTTCTTGATCATCTCCCCGGCGGTGGAGGCGACCGCCCGCCCCGCCGGCTCGCTGCCGGTGAGCGTCGCCGCCCTGACCCGCTCGTCCCGCAGGACGTCGTCGACCTGCGCCGAACCGATCAGCAGCGTCTGGAAGCAGCCCTCCGGGAAGCCCGCCCGGTGGAACAGGTCCTCCAGGTACAGGGCCGTCAGCGGGACGTTCGAGGCGTGCTTGAGCAGCCCGACGTTGCCCGCCATCAGCGCGGGCGCCGCGAACCGCACCACCTGCCACAGCGGGAAGTTCCACGGCATCACCGCCAGCACCGGGCCGAGCGGCCGGTAGCGCACCCGCACCCGCGCCGCCCCGGAGTCCTTCACGTCCGTGTCGGCGGGCTCCTCGTCGGCGAGGAGGGCCTCCGCGTTCTCGGCGTACCAGCGCATCGCCTTGGCGCACTTGGCGACCTCCGCACGCGCCTGCTTGATCGGCTTGCCCATCTCCGTGGTCAGCATGCGGCCGGTCTCCTGCTGGTCGGCGTCCAGCAGGTCCGCGGCCTTGGTCAGCAGACGGGCGCGGTCGGCGAAGCCGGTGGTGCGATAGGTGCGGAAGGTGGCCTCGGCGAGCTGGAGCCGGCGCTCGATCTCCTCCTCGTCCATCGCCTCGTACGTCTTGAGCGTCTCACCGTTCGCAGGATTCACCGTTGCGATGGGCATGACCGACCTCCCTCGGAGCGGGTGTGCTTAGACCTTCGCGCGCGGCCGGGGCGACCGCAACGTGTACGCATCTGCTCAGGTCGAGTGCTCCGCCAAGCGGTCGAGAAACGCCGCCTGGGCGCGGACGATCACCTTGCGCGCCGTGTCCAGGGTGAACCACGCCACCCGGTCCAGCTCCGGGAACTCCCGCATCCTCCCGGAGCGCGGCGGCCACTCCATGACGAACGTGCCGGGGGTGATGCCGGCCGGATCGAGGTCCGCCTCGACCGCCCACACCGTGACCACCTTGCCGCCGGTCTGCCGCACCTCGCCGAGCGGTACGGCCTCCCCGTCCGGTGGAGCGATGCCCAGCTCCTCCCGGAACTCGCGGCGCGCGGCGTCCCAGGCGGGCTCGTCGGGGTCGTACTCGCCCTTGACGACGGTCCACGCGCCGGCGTCCTTCTTCGCGAAGTACGGGCCGCCCATATGACCGAGGAGCACTTCGAGGCCCTCCGGCGTGCGGCGGAACAGCAGCAGTCCGGCGCTGTGCTTCGCCGTCACGGGCGCACCTCCGGGTGGGCGGCGAGCAGGATGTCGACGGTGTCGGCGTCCTCGGGGCGCTTGTCCTCGCGGTAGCGCAGGACGCGGGCGAAGCGCAGCGTGACGCCGGCCGGGTAGCGGGTGGAGCGCTGCAGCCCGTCGTAGGCGATCTCGACGACGAGTTCGGGGCGCACGGTCACGCCCCAGCCCTTGTGCTCGACGGCCAGCTCCTGAAGCCGCTCGGTCTGCCAGGCGAGCATCGCGTCGGTCATGCCCTTGAAGGTCTTGCCGAGCATGGCGTAGCCGCCGTCGGCGGTGCGGGCGCCCAGGTGCAGGTTGGACAGCTTGCCGGTGCGGCGGCCGTGGCCCCACTCGGCGGCCAGGACGACCAGGTCCAGGGTGTGCACGGGCTTGACCTTCAGCCAGGCGGCGCCGCGCCGGCCCGCGCTGTAGGGAGCGTCGAGGGCCTTGACGACGACGCCCTCGTGGCCGCGTTCCAGGGTCTCGGCGAGGAAGCGTTCCGCCTCCGGCACGTCGTCCGGCCCCTGCGTCACGGTGCGCCGCACCCGCATCGGCTCCGGCACCAGCCGGGCCAGCTCCGCGTGCCGTTCGGTGAACGGCAGGTCGAGTAGGTCGCGGCCGTCGACCGCCAGTACGTCGAAGAAGACGGGGGAGACGGGGACCTCGCGGGCGGCCGTCGCCACGTCCACCCGGGAGCCGACGCGCCCGGCGATCTCCTGGAAGGAGCGCGGACGGCCGTCCGCGTCGAAGGCGATGACCTCCCCGTCGAGCACGAACCGCTCGCCGCGCAGCTCCCGGGCCGCCCGCGACAGCTCCGGCAGCCGGTCGGTGATGTCGTCGAGGGTGCGCGTGTACAGCCGTACGTCGTCGCCGTCGCGGTGCACCTGCACCCGGATGCCGTCCAGTTTCTCCTCGACCGCGCAGGCGCCCAGCTTGCCGACCGCCTCGGCGACCGAGGACGCGGTGTGCGCGAGCATCGGCAGCACC
The DNA here is from genome assembly GCF_040656475.1 of Streptomyces sp. NPDC049915. Classification (NCBI taxonomy): domain Bacteria; kingdom Bacillati; phylum Actinomycetota; class Actinomycetes; order Kitasatosporales; family Streptomycetaceae; genus Streptomyces; species Streptomyces sp. NPDC049915. The sequence goes on along the minus strand of NZ_JBFAMH010000010.1, from coordinate 167,259 downwards.
GGGCGGCCGACGGTCAGCCGGAACCGCTCCAGTGCGGCCGGGCCTTCGGCCAGCAGCGCCTCGGCGACGGTCTGCAGCGACCCGGCCAGCATGACGGCCCGCCGCACGTCCGCCGGCGGGGCGCCGGTGGCCTCCGCCAGCCCCTCCACGGCGAGCGCGTCGAGGGCACCCTGGCGGACCTCGCCGGTCAGCAGCCCGACGAGGAACCGCTGCTCGGCCTCGGTGGCCGCGCCCATCAGCTCCCCGACCAGCCGGGCCCGCTCGGCCTGCGACCCGGGCCCCGACACGGTGCCCAGCTCGGTGAGCCGGGCGTCCACCTCGCGGACGGTCAGACGGGGCTCGACGGCCGGTTCGACGGCCTGGCCGAGCACCTTCCAGCCGATCCCGAGCCGCCCCTGCGGCAGCCGCCCGGCGAGGTAGGGAATGACGATCGGGACGTCCTCCGCCTCCGCGTCCCGGAACAGCCCGGCCAGCAGGGCCGTCTTGCGGGACCGCGCGGAGGTGGCGGCGACCTCCTGGGACACACGGGCGAGCCGGTGCAACAGCATGCAGTCATGGTGCACCGGGCGAGGCCGGGCTACACCTGCACGGCGGGCGCAGCGGCTCAGTGCCGTACCGCCAGGCCGGGCCGGCGCCCCGCTCAGCGTCGTACCGCCACACCCCACCGGCGCCCCCTCAGCGTCGTGCCGCCGCGTCCAGGTCCGTGAAGAGCAGTTCGCCGTTGATCGCCGCGCCCGCGCGGTAGCCGCGGCTGGCCGCATTGATGACCTGTTCGGCGAAGCCGGAGGCGTTGCCGGCCGCCCACAGGCCGGGGACGGTCGTCAGGCCGCGTTCGTCGATCACCGGGTAGGAGCCGAACGGCGTCTCGCGCAGCTCGGCGCCGAGCCGCCGGAGTAGATCGGTGCGCGGCACCGCGCGCGGGGCGGCGAAGAGCACCTCGCGCTCGTGCACCGCGCCGTCGTCGAGTCGTACACCGGTCAGCCGGTCGTCCTCGATCACCAGGCCCGCGACCTCACCCGGCACCACCGTCACCCCGGCCGCCGCCAGCCGGCGCAGGTCGTCGCCGGACAGTTCCTCCTCGGCCACCCGGTGCAGGAAGAACGTCACGTCCTTGGACCACTGGGTGACCATCAGCGCCTGGTGCGCGCTGAGCGCACTCGTGGCCAGCACGCCGAACGCCTGGTCGCGCACCTCCCAGCCGTGGCAGTACGGGCAGTGCAGCACGTCCCGCCCCCAGCGCTCGGCGACGCCGGGAACGTCCGGCAGCTCGTCCTTCAGCCCCGTGGCCACCACCAGGTGCCGGGCGCGCACGCTGCGGCCACCGGCCATCCGTACGGCGAAGCCGCCGTCCTCGCGCGTCGCGTCCACCGCCCGGTCCCGGACCAGTTCCACGCCGTACCGGGCGATCTCCTCACGGCCCACGGCCAGGAACTCGGCGGGCGGCATCCCGTCCCGGGACAGGAACCCCTGCATGTGAGCGGCGGGCGCGTTGCGCGGCTCGCCCGCGTCGACGACGAGCGTGCGGCGCCGGGCCCTGCCCAGCACCAGCGCGGCGGACAGTCCGGCCGCGCCGCCCCCGACGACGACCACTTCGTACGTCTCGGTCATGGTGACCACCTCCGCCCCCGACAGTGACCCGGAGGATCCGGAAACGACAAACGTCTTTGCCGGTTCGGCAAGACACAATGGGGGCATGACGACGGACGAGGTACTCGCGGGCGTCGGCCCGAGACTGCGACGGATCCGCAAGGAGCGGGAGGTGACGCTGGCGGCTCTCTCCGAGTCGACCGGCATCTCCGTCTCCACGCTGTCCCGGCTGGAGTCCGGCCTGCGCAGACCCAGCCTGGAGCTGCTGCTCCCGATCGCGCAGGCCCACCAGGTCCCGCTGGACGAACTGGTCGGCGCGCCCCCGGTCGGCGACCCCCGGGTGCGGGCGAAACCGATCACCCGGGGTGGCCGCACCCTGTACCCGCTGAGCCGGCAGCCCGGCGGGCTCCAGGCCTACAAGATGGTCCAGCCGCAGCGCGCCGAACGGCCCGATCCGCGCACGCACGAGGGCTACGAGTGGCTGTTCGTGCTGTCCGGGAGGCTGCGCCTGGTGCTGGGCGAGCACGACGTCGTGCTCACGCCGGGGGAGGCCGCCGAGTTCGACACCCGGGTGCCGCACTGGTTCGGTTCGACGGGGGAGGGGCCGGTGGAGTTCCTCAGCCTCTTCGGTCCGCAGGGGGAGCGGATGCACGTACGGGCGAGGTCGAAGCGGGGGTGACGCACCTGACTGTTCCCTGATGGGCAAGCGACCGCTTAGTATGTGGGGAACCGGTCGGACGACGCAGTCTTGTGGAGGCTCCGCATGCAGGCATGGCAGGTGCACGAGAACGGTGAGCCGAGCGAGGTGATGCGCCTCGAGGACGTCGAGCGTCCCACGCCCGGCGACGGCCAGGTCCTGCTCAGGGTGCGCGCCGCGAACATCAACTTCCCCGACGCCCTGCTGTGCCGGGGCCAGTACCAGATCCGTCCGCCGCTGCCGTTCACGCCGGGTGTGGAGATCTGCGGCGAGACCGAGGACGGCCGCCGCGTGATCGCCAATCCGGCCCTGCCGTACGGCGGTTTCGCCGAGTACGCCGCCGCGGACGCCGCCGCCCTGCTGCCCGCGCCCGACGCGCTGGACGACGCGGAGGCGGCCGCCCTGCACATCGGCTACCAGACCGGCTGGTTCGGCCTGCACCGCCGGGCCGCGCTCCAGGCCGGCGAGACCCTGCTCGTCCACGCCGCCGCCGGAGGGGTCGGCAGCGCGGCCGTACAGCTCGGCAAGGCCGCCGGCGCCACCGTCATCGGTGTCGTGGGCGGCGCCGAGAAGGCCGCCGTCGCCCGGGAACTGGGCTGTGACGTGGTGGTCGACCGGCGCGCCGAGGACGTCGTCGCCGCCGTCAAGGAGGCCACCGGCGGCCGCGGCGCCGACGTGATCTACGACCCGGTCGGCGGGGAGGCGTACACCCAGTCCACCAAGGTGGTCGCCTTCGAGGGCCGGATCGTCGTCGTCGGCTTCGCGAGCGGCACCATCCCGAGCCCCGGCCTCAACCACGCCCTGGTGAAGAACTACTCGATCCTCGGCCTGCACTGGGGTCTGTACAACACCAAGAACCCCAAGCTCGTGCAGCAGTGCCACGAGCAGCTCACCGAGCTGGCCGCCCGGGGCGCGATCAAGCCGCTGGTGAGCGAGCGGGTGCCGCTGGACGAGGCCGCGGCCGGCGTGCAGAAGGTGGCGGACGGCCTGAGCACCGGCCGGATCGCCGTGGTGATGGAGGGAGCAGCATGACCGACGCCGAGGAACTGCGCCGCCGGACCCGGGAGTTCCTGGCCGCGCACCCGCCCGCCACGACCGACCGCCTCGACTTCCTGCGGGCCCGCTTCGACGCCGGTCTCGCCTGGGTCCATTACCCCGAGGGTCTCGGTGGCCTCGGCGCCCCCCGCTCCCTCCAGGGTGTCGTGGACGCCGAACTGGCCGCCGCCGGCGCCCCCGACAACGAGCCGCGCCGCAACGGCATCGGCCTCGGCATGGCCGCGCCGACGATCCTCAAGTACGGCACCGACGAGCAGAAGCAGCGCTTCCTGAGGCCCCTGTGGACCGGGGAGGAGGTCTGGTGCCAGCTGTTCAGCGAGCCCGGCGCCGGCTCCGACCTGGCCGCGCTCGGCACCCGTGCCGTCCGCGAGGGCGACCAGTGGGTCGTCAACGGGCAGAAGGTGTGGACGTCCGGCGCGCACAACGCCCGCTGGGCCATCCTTATCGCCCGCACCGACCCCGACGTGCCCAAGCACGCCGGCATCACCTACTTCGCCTGCGACATGACCGACCCCGGCGTCGACGTCCGGCCGCTGCGCCAGATCACCGGCGAGGCCGAGTTCAACGAGGTCTTCCTCACCGACGTCCGCATCCCCGACGCCCACCGCCTCGGCGAGGTCGGCGACGGCTGGCGGGTCGCGCAGACCACGCTCAACAACGAGCGCGTGGCCATCGGCGGCATGGCCCTGCCCCGCGAGGGCGGCATGATCGGCAAGGTCGCGAAGACCTGGCGCGAACGCCCCGGCCTGCGCTCCCACGACCTGCACCAGCGGCTGCTGAAGCTGTGGGTCGAGGCCGAGGTCTCCCGGCTCACCGCGGAACGCCTGCGTCAGCAGCTCGTCGCCGGCCAGCCCGGCCCCGAGGGCGCCGGCATGAAACTCGCCTTCGCCCGCCTCAACCAGGAGATCAGCGGCCTGGAAGTGGAACTGCTCGGCGAAGAGGGCCTGTTGTACGACGACTGGACCCTGCGCCGCCCCGAGCTGGTCGACTTCACCGGCCGGGACGCCGGCTACCGCTATCTGCGCTCCAAGGGCAACAGCATCGAGGGCGGGACCAGCGAGGTCCTGCTCAACATCGTCGCCGAGCGCGTCCTCGGGCTGCCCTCCGAGCCGCGCACCGACAAGGACGTCGCCTGGAAGGACCTGGCCCGATGACGGATCTGCTCTACTCCGAGGAGGAAGAGGCGCTGCGGGCCGCGGTCCGGGACCTGCTCACCGACCACTGCGCCCCGGCCGACGTGATCACCCGTGTGGAGAGCGACACCCCGCACGACCGCGCCCTGTGGAAGTCCCTCGCCGAGTCGATGGGCCTGGCCGGACTGCTGGTGCCCGAGGAGCAGGGCGGTCAGGGCGCCTCGCACCGCGAGGTGGCCGTCGTCCTGGAGGAGCTGGGGCGCGCGGTCGCGCCGGTGCCGTACCTGACCAGTGCCGTCGTCGCCACCGAGGCGCTGCTGGCCTGCGGCGACGCCGAGCTGCTCACCGCCCTGGCCTCCGGCCGCACCATCGGCGCCCTCGCCGTCGGCCTGCACCTCGCGCCCGGCGCGGCCTTCCCCGCCGTCCGCGTGGAAGACGGCCTGCTGCACGGTGAGTTGACGGGCATCGCCGATGCCTCGGCCGCCGACGTCCTGCTCGTGCCGGGCGAGGACGGCGGACTGTACGCCGTGGACGCGGACGCCGCCACGGTCACCGCCCAGGTGTCGCTTGACCTGACCCGCCCGGTGGCGACGGTACGGCTGGACGGCGCTTCCGGCCGCCGACTCGGCGACGCCGGACCCGCCGTACGCCGGGCCCTGCGTGCCGCGGCCGGACTGCTCGCCTCCGAGCAACTGGGCGTCGCCGACTGGACGCTGACCGAGACCGTGCGCTACCTGAAGGAGCGCAAGCAGTTCAACCGGCCCGTCGGCGGCTTCCAGGCGCTCAAGCACCGGCTCGCCCAGCTGTGGCTGGAAGTCGTCAACCTCCGGGCGGCCGCCCGCGGCGCCGCCGACGCCCTCGCGACGGGTACGGACACCGACGTGACGGTCGCCGTCGCCCAGGCCTACGCCGCGCCCGTCGCCGTTCACGCCGCCGAGGAGGCGCTGCAACTCCACGGCGGTATCGGCATGACCTGGGAGCATCCGATCCACCTGTACCTCAAGCGGGCCAAGGCCGATGCGATCGCCTACGGCACGGCCGGGGCGCACCGCGAGGCGCTGGCCGCTCTGGTGGACCTCCAGGCGCCCTGACGCGCCGCCGTGCGTAAAGCCCGTCCCCTCACCGGGGGCGGGCTTTCGCCTGTCCGGCCACGAGAAGTGAACAACGCGCCAACTCCCCGCTCAGCCAAGTACCTTGCAGCGTGAGGGCACGCATACTCTCCCCGGTCCCATCCGACCTCAAGGGAGGCAGAGCATGGCCCTCACCACCCGCCGCAGAGCCCTCACCACTCTTGGCGCCGCCCTCGCCGGCACCCTCGCGCTGCCCGCGACACAGGCGTCTGCCGGTGAACAGCGCCGCGGGCCCCGCCCGTTGTGGCACGCGCACGCCCACAACGACTACGTGCACCCGCGCCCCCTCCTGGACGCGCTCGACCACCGCTTCGGCAGCGTCGAGGCCGACATCTTCCTCGTCGGCGACCAGCTCCTCGTCGCCCACGACCCGGTCGACCTCGACCCGTCCCGCACTCTGGAGTCCCTCTACCTCGCCCCGCTCGCCGCCCGCGTCCGCGCCCAGGGCGGCTCCGTCTACCGCGGTTACCGCAAGCCGCTGCAGCTGCTCATCGACATCAAGACCGAGGGCTCCTCCACCTACCGGGAACTCGACCGCCACCTCAGCCGCTACCGGCACCTGTTCACCACCTGCGCCCACGGCCGCGTCCACCCGGGCCCGGTCACCGCGGTCGTCTCCGGCGACCGGGCGGCGCGCATCCCGATGGAGGCACAGACCGTCCGGCACGCCTTCTACGACGGCCGGCTCACCGACCTCGGCGGCTCAGCATCCGCCTCCTTCATCCCGCTGATCAGTGACAACTGGACGCTGAACTTCACCTGGCAGGGGGCCGGCGCCTTCCCCGACACCGAGCGGGCCAAGCTGCGCGGCATCGTCGCGCAGGCGCACGCGCGCGGGCAGCAGGTGCGGTTCTGGGCCACCCCCGACACACCCGGCCCCGCCCGCGACGCCCTGTGGACGGAACTGCTCGCCGCCGGCGTCGATTACCTCAACACCGACGACCTCGCCGGAGCGGAAACCTTCCTGGATACCCACCGCACTCGGTGACACCACCCGTTCGGGGGACACGTCAGCCACCCGGGTCAACCCTCGCCTACGCCACACTTGCGGCCGAACGCCGTGGAACGGACGGGCGTGCAAGGGCGTGGCGTCGCGTCATGCGGCGTCGTGGCGGAGGAGGCCGACGATGGCGATTTCCATCTCAGTGGTGCTGCTGCTCCTGCTCCTGGCGGTGATCTTCATCCGCAACGGCGGACTGAAGATCACCCACGCCCTGGTCTGCCTGCTGCTGGGGTTCTACCTCGCCAGCACCAGCATGGCGCCGACCATCCAGAGCGGGCTCACGGCCACCGCCGACATCGTCGGCAGCCTCCGGCCGTGAGCCCACCGGCCCTCACCGGCCGACGAACACACCGATGCCGTTCGGGACGGGCCGCTCGGCGCCACCGGTGGGATGGTTGCGCACGGACACGGCCGTCTCTCCCGGCGCCCGGGCCACCAGCGTGGTGGAGCCGCCGCCGTCCAGGCTGAACCCCTCGCGCGCACCCAGCCCGCGCAGCGCCTCGGCCACCTCCGCGACGGTCAGCCCCGTGCGGTACTCGGCGGCACCGTCCAGGGCCAACAGCAGCACCCGCCGGCCGCCGTCGGCAAGCCCCACGGCGGTGCGCACGGCGGCCGTGGTGTCGTCCAGCCCCGGCAGCGGCTGCCCGCCCGTGAGCAGCGGATAGCCACCGAGCGCGAAGTGGTACGGCACCCCGCTCCCGGCGGCGACCAGCCGGTGCGTCACGCTCACCTTCTCGCCCTCGGCCAGCTTCCGCAGCCACTGCGCACCGGTCTCCCGGCCCACCAGCACGGTCGTCCCGCGTGCGATGGGTCCGGTGCCCGGCGTGTCGGGCGCGGCGACCACCCGCCCCTGACGGAGGGTCACCTCAAAGGTGTCGGTGCTGCACGGTGCGGCCCGCTCGGTGTCCGTGCCGCAGGTCGCCCGCTTGCGCGAGGCGCTGCCCCACTCGGCGGTGAAAGCGCCGACGGAACCGACGGGCAGGGCGTACTGGTTCAGCCCGCCGAGAGGCAGCGTGCCGTCCGGGGTGCGGACCGAGCCGCGCAGGCTCAACCGCCCCATCCGGGCCCGCCGGTCGGTCCCCATACCGATGACCTCCTCGGTGGTGGTGCCGGGTGGCAGCGCAGGCCCGAACCGCTGTCCGCCCGGCACCGCCGCCTTGAGTACGTGACCGGTCGCGATCGCCGGGCCCACGCTCGCCCCGGTCGCGTCCGCGTCCGGGTGCTGCGTCTCGGTGATGTTGAAGAAGTCACCGTTGACGCCCGCGACGGCGCCCTCGGCGTCGGCCAGTTGTGAGACGGGCGCCCGCGCGGCCACCGCGCCCGGGTACAGCAGCCCGAGGCGCACCTTAGCGTTGCGCAGGTCCACGCTCAGTACATGGGCGTGCGTGACTCCCTTGGCGCCCTGGATGTCCAACTCCTCGTACACCACGCCCGGCGCGAGTGGTGTTCCCCGCTCGGCGGCACCGGTCGGCGCCGCGCCCGCCAGGGCTGCTCCGGTCAGCGTGCCGAGCGCCGCGAGGAGTGTCAGGACCGATCTGCCCCGCGCGGGGCTTTTCCGACGTGTCGCCACGAGTCCCCCTGATGTCACGTCAACTGTCCCCAGGATCCCGGGGCTGCGCCCCAGACGGCACCGCCCCGCGCGGCAGACACGGGGCCCGAGTGCAGTGCATGCCTCCGTGCCGTCAGGCGAAGTTGACCAGCCGGATGTAGCGCACCCAGTCCCAGTTCGGTCCGGGGTCCGTGTGGTCCGCGCCCGGCACCTGGTAGTGGCCGAGGATGTGCGTGCGGTCCTTCGGGATGCCGTAGCGGTCGCAGATCGCCGCCGTGAGTCTCGCCGACTGCTCGTACAGGGTGTTGGTGAAGTAGGCCGGCTGGTCCACCCACCCCTCGTGCTCGATGCCGATGCTGCGCGTGTTGTAGTCCCAGTTCCCCGCGTGCCAGGCGATGTCCTTCTCGCGCACGCACTGGGCCACATGCCCGTCGGAGGAGCGCACGACGTAGTGCGCGGACACCTTCTTCTGGGGGTTCTGGAAGATGGAAAGGGTCGTGGCGTACGTCTCCTCGGTGACGTGGATGATCACGTAATCCAGGGGATAGGCGGACGGCCGGCTGGAGGCCGTGTAGTTGGAGGTGCTCGCCGGCTGCCACTCGGCGGGCGGATAGTCGACGGCCTGTGCCTGGGCGCCGGCCCGCGCGGGCGGGAACAGGGCGGAGGAGGCGGCGGCGAGAGCGGCGCCGGTGAGGAGCCGTCGTCTGCTGGGAAGCGGTCGTGACCGTTCCATGGGCGGATGCCTTTCGACGTGGGGGAGGGTGCCCGGCCGCCGTACGGCAGCCCGGGGGCAGCGCTGTGGATCCTGGGTCGCTCATCGGGTCACGCTCCGTCATGCGCGCGGCGGGGAAAGCGGGTTCGCCGCGAGGGACGGGCGACGACCGGGTTTCACGGTACGGCCGTCCGGGGGCGCGCAGAAGAGGACGGCGCCGGGTCGGTGGACGGCACACGCATTGTGGACAACGCGCTCACCCGTTCGGGCGAACTCACCTCAGTTCGATGAGCGTTGGGGGCGCCGGCTCCCCGCGCGTCAGGCCCGCTCCGCCACCTGCGCCGGGTCGTCCAGTACCGCCCGCACCACCGAGTGCGCGGCACCGAGCAGCGGTCCCTGCGGCCCCAGCCGGGACACCGAGACCGGGCAGGCGCGTCCGGCCGTGCGCCCGTCCAGTTCCTCACGGAGCGCCGGCAGCAGCCACGGTGCGAGACCGGCCAGCGCGCCGCCCAGCACGACGGCTTCGGGGTCGAGCAGGTTGACCGCACCCGTCAGGGCGATGCCGAGCGCCACCCCGGCCTCCCGCAGGGCCCGCCGCACCGCCTCGTCGCCGCCCGCCGCCCGCTCGGCGAGCAGCCCCACCCGGTCCTCGCCCGGCTCCACATCAGCGGCCCGCAGGACCGCCTCCTCACCGGCGTACTGCTCCAGGCACCCGTGGCCGCCGCAACCGCAGGCGGGACCGTCCGGGTGGACCGGCACATGCCCCAGCTCGCCCGCGAAACCGCGCGCCCCGCGCAGTAGCCGCCCGTCCACGACCACCGCCGCGCCGATGCCGATCTCGGCCGAGACGTGCAGGAAGTCCCGCGGAGTGCCCTCGCCGAGCCACAGTTCGGCCAGGCCGCCGAAGTTGGCCTCGTTGTCCACGACCAGCGGGACGCCGTCCGGGGCCAGCGCGCCGAGGTCGGCATCGCGCCAGTCCAGGTTCGGGGCGCGGACGACCGTACGCCCGTCCGGCGCGACGAGGCCGGGCACCGCCACGGCGAGCCCGGCGGGCCACAGACCCTCACCTTCGGCCTCGGCGACGACCCGCCGGACGAGGACGGCCAGCTCGGCGAGGACGGGCTCGGGGGAGCGGCCCCGGTTCGTGCCGTGCCGCTCGGCCCGGGCCCGCACCTGACCGCGCAGGTCCACCGCGCAGACCGCCAGATGGTCGACGCCGACCTCCGCGCCGATCCCGGCGGGACCGCGATCGCTGACGGCGAGCGCCGATCCCGGCCGGCCCACCCGCCCGGGCCGTTCGGGGCCCAGCTCCTGCAGCAGCCCGGTGCGTATCAGCTCGTCGACGAGGGTCGACACCGCCGCCCTCGTCAGGCCGATACGGGAGGCGACCGCGGCCCGGGAGAGCGGACCCTGCGCGCTGACCGTGTGCATCACCCGGGCCAGATTGCGGCGGCGCATGCCCTGCTGGGTGTCGGGCAGCGCGCGCCCCGGGGACGCCGGGTGGGTCTCGTGCAGCGGTGCGCTCATGCCGGAAGCCGGTCCTCGGTCGATGTCGTCAGTGGACCTCCCGCCCGAGCAGCGGGGACGCGTCGGAGAGTACCCCGGAGATCCTGCTCAGCGTCTCCTCGTCCCGCTCCACGGCTTCCAGCACGGGTCCGCGCGCGGTGTCCCAGCGCCGGGCGACCGCGGCCGGGTCCTCCCCGGTGAGCAGCCCGGCCGCCTGGGCCGCCGCGCCGAGCGCCACCAGTTCCCGGGCCTCGGGCACCTGCACCGGGCGCCCCGACAGCCGTCGTACCGTCTGCTGCCAGGCCGTGCCGCGCGCGCCGCCGCCGATCAGCAGCAGGGGAGCCGCCGGGTCGGCGTCCTCGTCCAGCACCCTCTCCAGCGCGCCGAGCAGCGCGTGCACGGCCCCGTCGTAGGCGGCCTGCAGCAGCTGGCCGGCGGTGGTGTCGTGGCGCAGGCCCAGCAGCAGGCCGGAGGCGTCCGGGAGGTTCGGTGTGCGCTCGCCGTCCAGGTAGGGCAGCAGGGTCACGTCGGCGGCGGGCTCGACGGCCTCGCGGTCCAGGCCCAGCAGGGCGGCGACGCGGTCGACGGCGAGCGTGCAGTTCAGGGTGCAGGCCAGCGGCAGCCAGTCGCCGCGGGCGTCGGCGAAGCCCGCCACGGTGCCGGTCGGGTCGGTGGGGCGGTGCCGGGACACCGCGTACACCGTGCCGGAGGTGCCGAGGCTCATCACCGGCGTTCCGGGACGCAGGCCGAGGCCCAGGGCTGCGGCCGCGTTGTCGCCGGTGCCCGCCGCGACGAGGGTTCCCTTGGAGAACGGCAGATCGTGGTGTTCGCGGACCGTGCCGGCGATCTCTCCCGGGCGCACCACGCGGGGCAGCAGCGCCGGGTCCAGTCCCACGCGTGCGAGGATCTCCTCGTCGTACGCCTCGCCGGTCGACGCCCACCAGCCGGTCCCGGAGACGTCGCCGCGGTCGGTGGTGCCCTGGCCGGTGAGCCGCTCGGTCAGGTAGTCGTGCGGCAGACGCACCGCCCTGGTCGCGCGCACCGCCTCCGGCTCGTGTTCGGCGAGCCAGGCCCACTTCGTCACCGTGAACGACGCGGTGGGCACGCTCCCGGTGCGCTCGGCCCAGAACTTCCGCCCACCCAGCTCCTCGGTGAGCCGGCGCGCCTGCGGCGCCGAGCGCACGTCGTTCCACAGCAGGGCCGGGCGGACCGGCTCGCCGTGCTCGTCCAGGGTGACCAGGCCGTGCTGCTGCCCGCCGATCGAGACCGCGGCCGCCTCGTGCGCGGGCTCGCCGCACTGGCGCAGCGCCTCGCACAGCGCGTCCCACCACTGCCGCGGATCGCTCTCGCGGCCGGCGCCGGAGGAGACCGTGTGCGGTGCCTGGCCGCTCGCGACGACCCGGCCGGTGGAGGCGTCGACGACCAGCGCCTTGGTGGACTGCGTGGACGTGTCCACGCCGATGACGAGCGGACCCTCGGCTGCTGACATCGTGCTCTCCCTCTCGATGCGGCTCGGGACGGCGTGCCCCTTGTCTTTTCCCCCCGGTGCGTGCGCATACTAATTTGTAAAGCGCCATGACGAAATAGTCGCGAGCAAGAGCAAGGAGCCGTGGCATGAGCTACCAGCCCACCCCCGAGGACAGGTTCACGTTCGGTCTGTGGACCGTCGGCTGGCAGGGCAGGGACCCCTTCGGGGACGCCACCCGCGCCGCCCTGGACCCGGTCGAGACGGTGCAGCGCCTTGCCGAGCTGGGCGCCCACGGGGTGACCTTCCACGACGACGACCTGATCCCCTTCGGCTCCACCGACACCGAGCGGGAGGCGGTCGTCAAGCGCTTCCGGCAGGCGCTGGACGCCACCGGCATGAAGGTGCCGATGGCGACCACGAACCTGTTCACCCACCCGGTGTTCAAGGACGGCGCCTTCACCTCCAACGACCGCGACGTGCGCCGCTACGCGCTGCGCAAGACCATCCGCAACATCGACCTCGCCGTCGAGCTGGGCGCCCAGGTCTACGTCGCCTGGGGCGGCCGCGAAGGTGCCGAGTCCGGCGCGGCCAAAGACGTGCGGGTGGCGCTGGACCGGATGAAGGAGGCGTTCGACCTCCTGGGCGAGTACGTCACCGAGCAGGGCTACGACCTGCGCTTCGCCATCGAGCCCAAGCCCAACGAGCCGCGCGGCGATATCCTGCTGCCCACCGTCGGCCACGCGCTTGCGTTCATCGAGCGCCTGGAGCGCCCCGAGCTGTACGGCGTGAACCCCGAGGTCGGCCACGAGCAGATGGCCGGGCTGAACTTCCCGCACGGCATCGCGCAGGCCCTGTGGGCGGGCAAGCTGTTCCACATCGACCTCAACGGCCAGTCCGGCATCAAGTACGACCAGGACCTGCGCTTCGGCGCCGGCGATCTGCGTGCCGCGTTCTGGCTGGTCGACCTGTTGGAGAGCGCCGGTTACGCCGGTCCGCGGCACTTCGACTTCAAGCCGCCGCGCACCGAGGACCTCGACGGCGTCTGGGCCTCCGCCGCGGGCTGCATGCGCAACTACCTCATCCTCAAGGAGCGCGCCGCCGCCTTCCGCGCCGACCCCGAGGTGCAGCAGGCCCTGCGCGACGCCCGCCTGGACCAGCTCGCCCAGCCCACCGCCTCCGACGGCCTCCAGGCCCTGCTCGCCGACCGCGCGGCCTTCGAGGACTTCGACGTCGAGGCGGCGGCCTCCCGCGGCATGGCCTTCGAGCACCTCGACCAGCTCGCCATGGACCACCTGCTGGGGGCACGCGGCTGACCGCCGGACAGCTCGTGGGGGGCGGCACACGCGTGTGCCGCCCCCCACCGCTCCGCCTACAGCGTGTGCGGCAGGCGCACGTAGACCACGGTCGTCTCCACCCCGCTGTCCACCAGCCGGCCCTGCGCATCGAAGGCGCCGGTGCCGTCGGTCATCCCGAAGTCGTTGTCGTTGATCAGGGCGAGGGTGTCGTGGTCCACGCGCGCGACGCCCTCGATCTTCCCGGGCACGCCGGCCACCGTGCCCACATCCACCACAAGCCGCTTGCTCAGTACCGGGACGCCCGCGGACGCCGGGTCGTCGAGCTGCTCCAGCGAGGGCGACGTCGTGTCGTCGTCCCAGCGGCCGCCGAGGATGTCCGCCGAGCGCTCCAGACGGACCAGCTGCAACCGGGCCGTCCGATCGGTGCGCTCCTCGACCAGCAGCCGGTCACCGCCCATCGCGACCACGGAGGAGATCTTCAGCTCCGAGGTGTCGTCCTCGCCCGGGTCCACCACACCCACCGGGTCGAAGCGGTAGGCGTACTCGGCCGTGACCGCCTGCTTCCGCGGCGAGAAGCGCAGCAGCCGCGTGGTGCGCGAGGCCTCGCCCGCGGCCGTGTCCGGCAGCGACAGCGGGCTCTGCAGCGCCATCACCAGATCACCGCCGGGCAGTTGGGCGAGCCCCTCGAAGCCGCGGTTGATCTTCCGGTGCAGCAGCACGGACGGCAGGGCTTCCATCACGGGGTAGTCCGCGCCGGTCAGTTTCAGGCCCTTGGGCACGTAACGGGTGAGGACCCTGCCACTCGCCGAGACGTGGACCAGCGACGGCCCGTACTCGTCGACGACCCAGAAACTCCCGTCCGCCGACCGCACGATCCCTTCGGTGTCCAGCCCGTTCGGGTCGTACGACAGCGGCGTCCGCGCGTCATAGGAGTACGGCGCCTCGTCGCGGCCCCGCTGGTTCGGCAGACCGGTGACCGGGCGGCCCGACGCCGTGGTGATGGGGACGGCCTTCAGCACCCGCACGGTGTCGCCCTGCACGCGGATCTTCACGATCGCCGGGTCGAACCCCGGCACCGGGAACGTTCGGCGCTTGCTGCCGTTCACCTTGATCTGGCCATTGGGCCCGCGGTCCGTCACCGTCCAGAACTCGCCCTTGCGGCCCGCCGGGTAGATGTCGCTCCCGACGCCGCCGAGGTCCACGCCCCGGTCGTCGTCCACCGTGCCCGGCAGCAGCGCGTTGCTGAACTCACCGAGCGGCAGGTCCCCGAGCGTCGCCGTACGGGTGACGTGGGCGTCGGCCGAGGCAGCCGACACGGCCGGATGGGCCGCGGCGAGGGCGGCCACCACGGCGAAGGGAACGCCCACCGCGAGGGAACGGTGGACACGGCGCCGGCCGGCGGCGTACGGGGACATCGGGCCTCCTGGAGACAAGTTCACTGACTGCCGCCAGAGTTGGGCCCGCCCCCGAATGCCGCGCGACGGCGAGGTGAACACCGGGCGTCGGCCGCTCGTCGGACCGGCCCGGGGGCGCCTGCGCCCGGGGCGCCTGGCCGGCCGTCGGCTGGCTCGTGCCGAGGCCGGGGGCTCCTCGCTACGCCGTCGGGATCGTGGCGAGGCGGGGGCTGTCGGCGGGCCGGCTGGATCGTGGCGAGGCGTGGGCTGTGGTGGCGGGCCGTGGCGAGGCGGGGACTGGCTCCGGGCCGGCTGGATCGTGCTGAGCCGTGGGCCGATGTCAGGCCGTCGGATCATGCCGAGCCGTGGGCCTGTGCCGAGCCGTGGGCCTGTGCCGGGCCGTGGGCCTGTGCCGGGCCGTCGGATCGTGCCGCCATGAGGGCGGTGGCCGGGTCCGTGGCGGGCGGTCCGGCCGGTACCCAGTGCCCGTGTGCCCGGCGGAACGGCCACCAGCGGCCGTCCCGGCCCAGACGCACCTGCGCGTCCGTCACCGTCCACCGGTTGCCCTCGGCCTTCAGCGGCGGGCGCTCGTCGTCCTCCCCCGCGGCGTCCAGGGCGGCACGCGCGCGTGCCAGCGTCTCACCCCGCACCGTCCACTCCTCCTCCAGTGCGGACAGTCCGGCCGCCCCGCCCAGCCGCCACGCGAGAGCGGCGCGGTCCAGCGCCTGCGGTGACCTCCCCGAGGCGGCCGCCAGCCGCCGGGCCACCTCCGGGCCCGGCTCACCGGCCGCAAGCCGTACGGCGTCCTCGGCGGCCGTCAACTCCGGATCCGCCGGTGTCGGCGGAGAGCTCAGCGCCTGCGCCAGCAGCCGATGGGCGGCGTCGGCGGCCCGGGCGGCCAGGAACTCCAGCGCGGCCGGGTCGGGGCCCGCCGTCTCGCTGTCCAGGGAAGGCGGCTGCCCCGGCTCCTCGGGAAGCTCGGGCGCGACAGGCAACGGCGGCAGAACGGCCCCGGCTGCGAACGCCTCCGCCGCGTCCACGCCCTCCGGCTCACGCGCGGGCGCCGCGTCACGGGACTGAAGGGCCTCCAGTACGGCCCCCTCGGACCGGCCGCGCATCAGCAGCAACACGAAAGGATCCTCGTCGAGCAGCCGCGCCACCTGATGGCACAGGGCCGCCGTGTGCCCGCAGTGGTCCCAGGCGCCGCACTCGCACTGCGGCTCCAGGTCACCGATCCCCGGCAGCAGGTCGACACCCGCGTGTGCCGCGTCCTCGACCAGATGCGGCGGCATCTCCCGCTCCAGCAGTGCCGCCACGTGACCCGCGCGTTCCACCGCCATCGAGAGCAGCCGGTCCCAGGCGTCCTCGGCCAACTGCGCCAGCAGCACATCGGCCCGGTACCCGATGCCGTCCCGCTCCCGTACGACGGCGGTGAGCCGGCCCGGCCGGACCGACACCGCGCCGACGGCGCCCGCCCGCGCGAGCCTGCGCCCCGTCTTCACCTGCCCGGTGTCCAGGGCGGTGTCCTCCAGCGCCCTCAGCCAGGCCAGCCCCCACCAGGTGCGGGCGAAAGCCCGCCCCCGCACCGGCGGCAGAGCCGCGAAGACCCGCTCGGTCGCCTCGTCCTGCCGGTTCATCGCTCTCCTCCCCGCAGCTCGACCAGTTCGGCCAGCTCCGCGTCCGTCAGCTCGGTCAGGGCCGCCGACTCGCCCGTACCGAGGACCGCCTCGGCCAGCTCCCGCTTGCGGTCGAGCATCTGCGCGATGCGGTCTTCGATGGTCCCCTCGGCGATCAGCCGGTGCACCTGCACCGGCCGGGTCTGGCCGATGCGGTGCGCCCGGTCGGTGGCCTGCGCCTCGACGGCCGGGTTCCACCACCGGTCGACGTGGACGACATGTTCGGCCCGGGTCAGGTTCAGCCCCGTGCCGGCCGCCTTCAGCGACAGCAGGAACACCGGCACCTCACCGTCCTGGAAGCGCCGCACCATCGCCTCCCGCTGGACGACCGGGGTCCCGCCGTGCAGGAACAGCGTCGCCACTCCACGGTCGGCCAGATGGCGTTCGACGAGCCGGGCCATGCCCACGTACTGCGTGAAGACCAGGACGCTCGCCCCCTCGGCCAGGATGGTGTCGAGCAGTTCGTCCAGCAGCTCCAGCTTCCCCGACCGCCCGGCGATCCTCGGGTTCTCCTCCTTCAGGAACTGCGCCGGGTGGTTGCAGATCTGCTTCAGGGCCGTCATCAGCTTCACGATGAGCCCCCGCCGGGCCATGTCGTCCGCCTCGGAGATCCGCGCGAGGGTCTCGCGCACCACGGCCTCGTACAGACCCGCCTGCTCCGGGGTGAGGGCGACCGCGCGGTCGGTCTCCGTCTTGGGCGGCAGCTCGGGCGCGATCCCCGGGTCCGACTTGCGCCGGCGCAGCAGAAACGGTCCCACCAGCCGGGCCAGCCGCTGGGCGGCGGCGGGGTCGCGGCCGCCTTCGACCACCTGTGCGTAGCGGGTACGGAAGGTGCCGAGGCGGCCCAGCAGACCGGGGGTGGTCCAGTCGAGGATCGCCCACAGCTCCGACAGGTTGTTCTCCACGGGGGTGCCGGTGAGCGCCACGCGTGCGTGCCCGCCAAGTGTGCGCAGGGCGCGTGCCGTGGCGGACTGGGGGTTCTTCACATGCTGGGCCTCGTCCGCGACCACCAGGCCCCAGGACACCGCGGCCAGGCGGACGGCGTCGTGCCGCAGAGTGCCGTAGGTGGTGAGCACGAACTCGCCCTCACCCACGTCCTCCAGATCGCGTCGCGGACCGTGGAAGCGGCGTACGGCGGTGCCCGGGGCGAACCGCTCGATCTCGCGCTGCCAGTTGCCCATCAGGGACGTCGGGCAGACCACCAGGGTGGGACCGGCGCTCGCCGGATCGGTCTGCCGGTGCAGGTGCAGCGCGATCAGGGTGATCGTCTTGCCGAGCCCCATGTCGTCCGCGAGGCAGCAGCCGAGGCCAAGGGAGGTGGTCCGGGCCAGCCAGGTCAGCCCGCGCCGCTGGTAGCCGCGCAGCGTGGCGGCCAGCGCGGCGGGCTGGGCGATGTCCTGTGCGGCGTCCGGATCGGTGAGCCGGTCGCGCAGTGCGGCGAGCCAACCGGTGGCCCGGACCTCGACGCGGTGGCCGTCGACCTCGGTCGCGCCGGTCAGTGCGGCACCGAGCGCGTCGACGGCTGTGACCTTGCGCTCCTGCCGTGCTTGGGCCCGGCGCACCTCCTGAGGGTCGATCAGGACCCACTGGTCGCGCAGCCGCACCAGAGGGCGGCCGGCCTCGGCGAGCCGGTCCAGCTCGTCACGCGTGAGCTGCTGCTCGCCCAGACCGAACCACCAGGAGAACGACAGCCTCGCGTCGGCGCACAGGATCGACGGCACGCGCGTGGAGCCGTTGCCGGACATCACCGGGTTGCCGGGCGGTCGGTGGTCGGGCGTCACCGGGTCGTCGGGCGGTCCGACGACGGCCCGGGTGGTCAGCGTGCGGGCCAGGGACCGGGGCCAGTGCACCTCCACCCCCGCCTGGGCGAGGGCGCGCGCACCCGTGCCGAGCAGGTCGGACACCTCCTCGTCGGCCAGCTCCACGGCATCCGGTACGGCCGTGGACAGCAGCGGAGCCAGCGGCGGCCAGGCACGCGTCGCGCGGCGCAGTGCGACCAGGGCGTCCATCCGCGCGCGTGGACCGAACGCCTCGCCCGCGGCCTCCGGAGCCGCCCACAGGTCGGCGGCGTCGATCACGCGCGCGGGATCACGCACGCTGTGCAGCTGCGGCACGGCCCGGAAGCGCAGCGCCTCCGCGCCCAGCGCCTCCTGGTCCAGCCCCTTGTCGCTCAGCCCCTTGTCGTCGTGCCCCGCGTCACCCAGCCCCGCGTCGTCCAGCCCCAGGCCGGCCTGCGCCGAGGTGGCCGAGCGCGGCACCTCGATGCCGTCCTGTGCCGCCTCGGTGAGCCCCGGCACCTCGACGCGCAGGGACAGCCGGAGCCCCGCGTCGTGACCGGCGGCGAGGTCGGCCGCCCAGGCGCGCAGTTCGGGCATGCGCTGTGGCTCGTGCACGGCGAAGGCCGGGCCGTCGGTCACCGCGGCAGCGGCCGGCGAGCGGGGCAGCGTGTCGGCGACCGCGTCGAGGAAGGCCCGCAGAAGCCCTTCCGGATCGGGCAGCCGCAGCGGCCATGCGGAGCCGAGGGGGACGGCGTGGGCCTCCGGGGGCATCGAAGCGGCGAGCCGGCGGATGCCCTCGAGGTCCTGGGCGGTGTGCGGACCCGAGCGCCAGGCGTCCTGATCGGTCGCGGACAGGCCCGGCAGGAACAGGCCCCGCGCCGCGAAGTGCAGGGCCAGGACGGCGGCCGAGCCCCAGAAGGCGGCCGCGCGATGTCCGTGCCGGGCGGCACGCGCGTGGGCGAGGACCGGCAGCGCGGTGCGCACCGGCAGCAGCAGGGCGGGCACGGTCACCGGCTCCACGCCGTGCTCGCCGGGCAGCGCGACGGTCAGGTCGGTGACGGAGGCCGACGCCGGGGGCGGGGGTGCGGTACCGTCCGGCCGCCAGAAGGCGACCGCGCCGGTACGGGGCGGGTCTCCGGGCACGAACACGGCGCTGCACCGGGCCAGTTCGATGGGGTCGGGCGAGGGCGCCGGCGGGGCGGACGAGGGAAGACGCAGCACGACGGAGGCGCACTCCTCAAACTTGACTACTGGGGGGGGAGTCGCCGAGGTTACAGCACGGCCATGCCGAACCGTGGCCCGATCCATGTGAGCCGGGTCACCATGAATACGGTGGCCGGCCGGCCGCCGACCCGTAGGGGATGCCTCTCAGGGCTTTGTCAGGGTCGGTGGCCGGAACTGCGGGAGACGCCGGGCCGTTTCCACCACAGACAGCGGCAGCGGCCGCGAAGGAGGCGACGCACATGTCGAAGAACGCGAAGATCGCCGCAGGGGGTGTGGCGGTCGGTTTGCTCTTGCTGATCTGGCTGCCCTGGTGGGCGGCGCTGCTGATAGTCCTCGGCGTCCCGACCGCCGCCTACCTGACCCTCGACCCCTCCCAGCGGCGCAGGCTGCGCCGGGTCACGCGCAAGGAGCTGGGCCGCTGAGGTTCTATCGGGCCGCGGCGTCCGCGCCGCCCAGCGCACAGGAGCCGACCACGTCACCGCTCGCGGGCTTCGTCACCGTGTGATCCGCGGGCGGTGCGGCACCCCGATCCACCCAGGAGACCAACGCGTCGAAGGCCGAGCGATAGCAGGGCAGGATCGGCCGCAGCCGGTCGGGATAGCTGTCGTAGAGCCCGTCGACGTGCGTACCGCCCGCGATCGTGTAGTACCGGTGCAGCGCGCCGCGTCCGCTCCCCTCCACCATCCGCGCGTACACGTCCGAGTCGGCGGCCTTGGGCAGCAGCGCGTCCAGGTCGCCGTGCAGCGTGATCAGCGGCCTGCCGATGCGGCCGGTCAGCGCGACACGGGCCACCGCGCGATGTACGGCGGCCGGACGCGAGGCGTAGTCGTACGTGGCGTCCGAGGCGCACGGTGCGAGGATCTGCTCCGCGGTGGTCCCGGCCGACGGACCGGGGCAGCCGGGGTCGTAGGCGGGGTCGAACTCCGCGCGGTAGATCTTCTGGGTCACGCCCCAGTAGGCCTTCTCGTGATACGGCCACAGGAACTCCGAGCCCCGCGCGAAGCCCGCCGCGTACAGGTCCTCGTCCCGGGCCGCGCCGAGCGTCCGGGCCACGCCCGTCGGCAGGGAGGTGAGCAGACTGGGGCCGCGCGTGGTCCACAGCGCGCCCTCCCAGTCCACGCCTCCGTCGTACAACTCAGGATGGTTCTCCAGCTGCCAGCGCGTGAGATAGCCGCCGTTGGAGATGCCCGTGACGTAGGTGCGCCGGGGCGCGTGGCCGTACCGCTGGGCGACCACCCGGCGGGCGGCGCGGGCGAGCTGCGTGGTCCGCGTGTTCCACTCGGCGACCGCGTCGCCGGGCCGGGTGCCGTCGCGGTAGAAGTCGGCCCCGTTGTTGCCCTTGTCGGTGGCGGCGTACGCGTACCCGAGGGCGAGGACCTGGTCGGAGATCGCCTTGTCGGTCGCGTACTGCTTGCGCGTGCCCGGCGCGCCCGTGACCACCAGGCCGCCGTTCCATCTGTCCGGCAGCCGGATCACGAACTGCGCGTCGTGCCGCCAGCCGTGCGTGGTGTTGAAGTGGGACGAGTCCGGGAAGTAACCGTCGATCTGCGCCCCCGGCACCCCGGACGGCGTCCGGGTGGCCGCGGCCGTGAGCCCGGCCTGGTCGGCGGTGTCGGTGTAGGTTGTGCCGGCGAGCGCCGTGGTGGTGAGGTCGGGCAGACAGGCGGCGCGCTGGAGTTCGGCGCCCGGCACCCGCACCGCCTCCAGCCTCGCGCAGTGCCCGGGTGTCTGCGCATGTGCGGCGGGCAGGGGGCCGGTGACGGTGGCCGCCAGCAGAGCGGCGACGAGTGGCATTCCTCGGGACAGACGCATCACGGCCTCCGGGGCAGCGGGGACAGCGGGACAGTGCGGGCGGCAACAGCTGTCGGGCCGGCCCGCGGCTGCCCCATCGTGGTGGTCCTGTGACCCATCGGCCATGGTGTGGCGCCCCAGGGAAAGGGCCCGCATCATGGGGCGGCCCACCATGGTGAGGGAGGGGCGCCGCTCCAGGAGGCGCCCCACCATGCTCGGAAGCCGCTGGGCCACCGCGGTGTCCCGACGGGCGTCAAGAGCCCCGCGGGCACCGTTCCTGCCGCGCGAACGCCGTCAGAGAGGACGCACGGCCACCTTGTCGAGGGCCTCCAGCAGACCCGGCAATTCCGGCCCTCGGCCCACCGGTACGACCTCGCCCGGCCGCTCGTCGAGCAGCACGAACGCGATGTCGTCGGTCCGGGCCACCAGCGACCACCCCGGCCCGTCGGCGCGCAGGGTCCGCGCGTCACCCGGGGCGAACGACGACCTCACCCTGCCGAGCGGCGGCGGAGTGTCGACGTAGGCGCGGACCTCGTCCAGCACACGGCGGACGCCACTGGGCGAGGAGCCGTCCCCGGACGCCTCCGTCGCGGACTGCGTATCCGGCTGCTCTTTCCCCTCGCCTTCGGTCCGCAAAGGGCCTACGGAGCCCGCGCCCTTAGGTTCCTCTCCGTCCGCCCTGTCCCGCGCCGTGCCGGCCGGCGCCGCGGGGTCCTCGCCGCCGTCGGCGGGCCGGGCGAAGCTGCCGTCGTCGACCTGGTCCCGCCACGCCGCCCACTGCAGGGCGACCTCGTCCGCACCGAGCCGGCGCTGTGCGGGACCCCAGAACGACGTGTCCGGCGGGGTGAGCACCGGTCCGTCGTCGTCCTCCCGCTCGGGATCGTGGGGCTCGGGAAGGCCGGGGGCGGCGACGGCGACGTACAGTGGCCAGCCCGGGAGCGCGGTGACCACCGACCGCTCGTCCGGTGACAGGTCGTACTCCATGCCGCAGTCCCATGAGGCGATGGCGACGGCGACCAGCGACACGTCGTCCGTCACGACCGTCCAGCGCGCGCCCGCGCCGTCCTGGCCGAGCACCAGGCCGTAACCGTCGGCGAGCGGTGCGAGGCCGAGCGCGGCGCACGCCTCCGGATAGTCGTCGCCGAGCACACTTGGGAACTGCGCCGGCGTCAGCAGCACCGCCGTGAGCACATAGAGCGCGTCGTCCTCGGCGGCGACGGCGTCCTCGTCCGTCCCGGCCATCCCAGCCTCCCCATCGGTTTCGTCCAACGGCGCGCACCCTAGTGCGCCGCGGAGTCGCTTGTCACGACTCCCCACGCACCCGGAGCTGCAGTTTTCCACCTGGACGGGGGCGAATCGACCGTCCCGGCCGAGCACCCGCGGGCGCGTCAGGACGCCGGCAGCCCGAGCAGCGCCCGGGCCACCTCCCGCGGCGACTCGCCGCGCTCCCGGGCCAGCGCCAC
Source organism: Streptomyces sp. NPDC049915 (assembly GCF_040656475.1). Taxonomy (NCBI): domain Bacteria; kingdom Bacillati; phylum Actinomycetota; class Actinomycetes; order Kitasatosporales; family Streptomycetaceae; genus Streptomyces; species Streptomyces sp. NPDC049915. The sequence continues at coordinate 144,797 of NZ_JBFAMH010000010.1, read as the reverse complement.
GACCGCCCGGTACGCCAGCTCGCTCACCCCGAAGGACAGTGCCTCCGGCGACACCCAGCCGGCCGCCTCGTCCACCCGCTCCTGGTCGTCCTCCGCCCTGGCCGAGACGTATACGGCGGCCGCCTCGAACAGGTTGTGCGGTCGGGCGTCGCGCCCGGTGTGCGTCCCTGTCCGCACCGAGCCGAGGAGTGTGGCACTGGCCTTGCGCACCCTGCCGAACATGGTGACGTCCTTCCCCTGGGAAAGTTTCCCGACCGACCGACCGACCGACCGACCGACCGACCGACCGACCGACCGACCGACCGACCGACCGACCGTTCCACTCGTGCCCTTCATCTGCTGCTGTTCAACGTAGAGTTGGAGCCTCGGCGGCAGAAGAGGAACAGTGCGGTGAAGCGCTACGAACGACTTCGGCAGATCCGGCGCATGGACCCGTACCGGGACGCCACGGAGATCGTCCGCCTGGTCTCGGCCTACGAGTTTCCCTGGGACTACACCCGCTCACTGGAACTCGCCCTCTACCGCACCTACGCCGTGCCGAGCATCGGCCGGCTCCTGGCGGAGACGGCCGAACTGACGGACCGCACGCAAAAGCGCTACGACGACACCGCGCTCCTGCTCGACGCGATCGTCGAGCACGGCTTCACCGGCACCCCGGGCCGCACGGCGATCCGCCGCATCAACCAGATGCACCGCAGCTACGACATCAGCAATGAGGACATGCGCTATGTGCTCTGCACCTTCGTCGTGATGCCGCGCCGCTGGATCGACGTCTACGGCTGGCGCAGACTGTCCCGCCACGAGACCGTCGCCTTCAGCGAACACTTCCGCACCCTCGGCCGGCACATGGGCATCAAGGACCTCCCCGCCGACTTCGAGGAGTTCGAAGCCTGCCTCGACGGCTACGAAGAGGCCCACTTCGGCTGGGACGAGGCCGCGCGCCGGGTCTCCGACGCCACGCTCGACCTGATGGCCTCCTGGTACCCACGTCCGCTCGCCCCCCTCCTGCGCACCGCCACGCTCGCCCTGCTCGACGAGCCGCTGCTGCACGCCTTCCGCTATACGCCGCCCGGCCCCGCCGCCCAGACGCTGGTGCGCCGCGCGGTACGGACCCGGGGACGCCTGGTCCGACTGCTGCCGCCGCGGCGCGCCCCGCACTTCGCGCGCCAGAACTGGGAGATCAAGAGCTACCCCGACGGCTACCGGTTGAACGATCTGGGCACCCACCCGGTTCCCGGCCTGCGCGGCTGCCCCGTACGACACATGGGCGACTCAGCCTCCCAGTGACGCCAGCGTCTCGCGCAGCCAGGTGAGTTCCGCCTGCGATGTGGCGCGCGCGATGGTGAGCAGACCACGCCGGAAGGGGTCCGGCAGTTCCTCGGCGGACACCGGCCGGTCACCGTCGTAGAAGAAGCTCGCAGGCTGCTCCAGGAAGGTCAGCCGGCGCCGCAGCACGGCCGCCTGGGCGGTGGGGTCGTCGAGGTGCCGCAGGAAGGCGAGCACCGTGAACCAGCGGTTCTCGTCGGTGATGTCCTGCGGTCCCGGCTCCGTCAGGCGGTGGCGCAGTTCTCGCCTGCCCTCGTCGGTCAGCGTCAGCACGTGCCGGGGCGCGGCGACCGCCCCAGGTTGCGTGGTGCGCGCCAGCAGTCCCGCCTTCTCCAGGCGCTTGATCGCCGGATACAGGGTGCTCTCGGCCACCGGGCGGACGTGCCCGGTCAGGGCCGTGATGCGTTTGCGCAGTTCATAGCCGTGCAGCGGGGCGTCGTAGAGGAATCCGAGGATGGCGAGCTCCAGCATGCCCGCATTCTCTCTCATGCACGCGGTACATCGACAACGCGGTACTTCGACTTCTCCATACCTCGAGAGCGATGTATCGTCTCGGGGTCGTGCTGACACCGACGTCCGAGGGAGGACTTGATGAGGCAGGCCGAGTTCGACGGCAAGGGCAGCCGGATCCGCTGGACGGAGACGCCGGGTGCGGAGCCCGCGCGCGTGTATGTGCACGGGCTGGGCGCGGCCTCGTCCGTCTATCACGCACACATCGCGGCCCGGCCCGAACTCGCGGGGAGGCGCAGCCTGTTCGTCGACCTGCCCGGGCACGGCATCAGCGATCGACCGGAGCACTTCGGCTACACCCTCGAGGAGCACGCCGACGCGCTCGCCGCCGCCCTCGACGCGGCGGACGTCACCGGCGCGGAGCTGATCGCGCACAGCATGGGCGGTTCGGTCGCCCTGGTGCTCGCCCACCGCCGCCCGGACCTGGTCTCCCGACTGGTTCTCACCGAGGCCAACCTCGACCGCGATCCGCCGCCCACCGCGGGCAGCAGCGGCATCGCCTCCTACGAGGAGGACGAGTTCGCCGGCGGCGGCCACGCGCGCGTGCTGGAGCGGGTGGGGCCCCTCTGGGCCGCCACCATGCGGCTGGCCGATCCGCGTGCCCTGCATCGCAGCGCGGTCGGTCTGCGGCGCGGCTCGGACCCGGTGATGCGCAGGCTTCTGGAAGAGCTGCCGATGGAGCGGGTGTACCTCCAGGGCGAGCACAGCGGAGAGCTGGTGGGCGCCGCAGGGCTGGAGGCCGCCGGCGTTCGCGTGGTGAGCGTGCCGGACGCCGGCCATAACGTCATGTTCGACAACCCCGACGCCTTCGCCGCCGCGATCGCCGGGCGGCTGTGACCGCTCAGGCCTCCTTGACCGCCAGGGCCAGGAAGCGGTCGTCACGGTCGACGTACGACGTCATGCGCCAGCCCGAGCCTGCCAGCATCGCACGCAGGTTGGGTTCCGCGCGCAGGTCGTCCGGGGTGATCTGCCTGCCCTGACGGGCCGCCAGCGCGGCCCGGCCGATGGGGTGGAACAACGCCAGCGCCCCGCCGGGACGCACCACGCGGGCCAGCTCCCGCAGATTGTCGGCCGGTCGCGGCAGGTGGGCGATGAGTCCCGCCGCGAACACCGCGTCGAGGGACGACGAGCGCACCGGCAGCGCCGACACGTCGGCGAGCGCCAACAGCCCGTCCCGGTCCCGCCCCGCCTGTACCGCGGCCCGCAGCATGGCCGGCGTGAGATCGGCGCCGACGACGACGCCCGTGGGACCCACGGCAGCCCGCAGCGGGGTCAGCGCACGCCCGGTGCCGCACCCCGCGTCCAGTACCCGATCACCCGGGCGCAGCCCGAGATCGGCGACCGCGGCGGCGTAGGCCGGGCCGTCGTCGGGGAAGCGGCTGTCCCAGTCGGCCGCACGGGCGGTGAAGAACTCCTGAACATGCGTGTGGTCATCGCTCATGCACCGCATGATTCCGCATCGCCCCTCACCGACACGGATGACGCAGCTGTGCGCATGTTCGAGCCTGATGCGATCGTTCCGGCACACCTCTGCGTCATATTCCAGCAGCTTTCGAAACGCGCCCCCTTTGTGCGCCCGTGTCCCCCTAGCGTCCCGGGGCCATGGGACACCTGGACCACGCCGCCTTCGGCTGGCTTACCCCCGTGCTGTCGTACGTGATGGCCTGCCTCGGCGCCGCCCTGGGGCTGCGCTGCACCGTCCGCGCGCTGGGCGCCACCGGACGCGCCCGGCGCAACTGGCTCGTCACCGCCGCCTCGGCGATCGGCTCCGGCATCTGGACCATGCACTTCGTGGCCATGCTCGGCTTCGCCGTCAGCGGCACCGACATCCGCTACGACGTGCCGCTGACCGTGCTCAGCCTGCTCATCGCCATGCTCGTCGTCTGCGGCGGCGTGTTCGCCGTCGGCTACAGCCGTGACCGTACCCGCGCCCTGCTGATCGGGGGGCTCACCACCGGACTGGGCGTCGCGAGCATGCACTACCTGGGCATGGCCGCCGTACGGCTGCACGGCGAGGTGCACTACGACCCACTGCGCGTCGCCCTGTCCGTGCTGATCGCCGTCGTCGCCGCGACCGCGGCCCTGTGGGCGGGACTCAACATCAAGTCACCCCTCGCGGTCTCCGTCGCCTCCCTCGTCATGGGCGCGGCCGTCACCAGCATGCACTACACCGCGATGTTCGCGGTGAGCGTGCACGTCACGCCCTCCGACACCGCGCTGCCCGGGGCCACGGCGATGCAGTTCATCTTCCCCCTCGCCGTCGGCCTCGGGTCCTACCTCTTCATCACCTCCGCCTTCGTCGCGCTGTCCCCGACGGCGGGGGAGCGCGAGGCCTCCGCCTCCGCCCAGCGGCCGGTCGAGAGCGTCGCCCCCTAGGGGTGTCCTCCAGCCACAGTCGCCGCGCCGCCGGCCCGACCCACTCCCGAACGAGGAGGCCATGCGTACACCCCGTAGGACCCTCACGGCACGCGCCGCCGTGCCGCCCAGGGCGCGCGGCCGCCGCGCGCACGCCGGGCCACCCGCCGACGAGCGCCCCGACACACCCGCGGGCACCACGGCGCCCGCCGCGGCGGCGCCCGTCGCATCCGCGCGGGGCGGCCGCCGGCTGATCCGGCCGCGCACCGTGCGCGCCAAGATCGTCTGCCTGCTGATGGTGCCGGTCGTCTCCCTGCTCGCCCTGTGGGCGTACGCCACCGTCAGCACCGCCCAGGACGTCTCCCGGCTGCGCCAGCTGCAACGCGTCGACGCCCAGGTCCGCGCCCCCGTCACCGCGGCGGTCACCGCGCTCCAGGCCGAGCGCACCGCGGCCGTGCGTTACGCGACGGACCCCGCCGCCGGCGACGCCGCCGCCGCCCTCAAGGGCCTCGCCGCCCGCACCGATCTGGCCGTGGCGCAGCTCAGGCTCGGTGACCACAACACCGTCGCCGACGGCCAGGACCTGCCCGCGGACGTCTCACGCCGCCTCGACGCCTTCGTGCGCGGCGCCCAAGGGCTGCGCTCGCTGCGCACCGAGGTCCTCGACGGGCGGACCGGCTGGAGGGACGCCTTCCAGCAGTACACCGACGCCATCACCGCGGCCTTCGGCGTGGGCGGTGCCCTCAGCGGCTTCCAGGACGCCGATCTCGGCTCCGACGCGCGTGTGCTGCTGGAGTTCGCCCGCGCGGGCGAGGCACTGGCCCAGGAGGACGCCGTCCTGACCGGCGCGCGGACCACGGGCCGCCTCGACGCGGAACGGCTGCGGCTGTTCACCGGCGCCGCCGCCAACCGCCGTACCCTCACCGAGTCCGCGGCGGGCGACCTGCGCGGCTCCGAGGCCACCGCCTGGCGCGCTCTCGCCGGAGGAAGCGCCTACACCGCACTGAACGCCGCCGAGGAGAGGGTCCTCGCCGCGAAACCCGGAGCCCGGGCCGGCACCCTGCCGTCCGCCGCCACCTGGAGCAGTGCGCACACGCGCGTGCAGGACGGCATGCACGCCCTGGAGATCCAGGCAGGCCGCGAGGTCGCCGACCGGGCCGACCCCTTCACCCGGGGACTGCTCACCCCGGCCGGGGCCGCCGTCCTGCTCGGCCTGCTCGCCGTGGTCGCCTCCCTCGTCATCTCCGTGCGCATCGGCCGCGGCCTCGTCGTCGAACTGGTCAGCCTGCGCAACGGCGCGCTGCGGATCGCCCGGCGAGAACTCCCCGAAGCCATGCGCCGGCTGCGGGCCGGCGAGGAGATCGACGTCCGCGCCGAGGCCCCGCCCGGACCCCCTGCCGAGGACGAGGTCGGGCAGGTCGCCGAAGCGCTCGGCACCGTGCACCGCGCCGCCCTGCGGGCCGCACTCGAACGCGCGGAGCTCGCCAGCGGCATCTCCGGCGTCTTCGTCAACCTCGCCCGCCGCAGCCAGATCCTGGTCCACCGTCAGCTCGCTCTCCTCGACAGCATGGAACGGCGTGTCGAGGACCCGACCGAACTGGGCGACCTGTTCCGGCTCGACCACCTCACCACCCGGATGCGACGCCACGCGGAGAGCCTGATCATCCTCTCCGGCGCCGCACCGGGCCGGGCCTGGCGGATGCCCGTCTCGCTGACCAACGTGGTCCGGGCGGCCGTCTCCGAAGTCGAGGACTACGCGCGCGTGGAGGTACGCCGGCTCCCCGAGGCGTCCGTCGCCGGTGCCGCGGTCGCCGACCTCACGCACCTGCTCGCCGAACTCATCGAGAACGCGACCCAGTTCTCGCCGCCGCACACGCGCGTGCGCGTCACCGGCGAACCCGTCGGCAACGGGTACGCCGTCGAGGTGGAGGACCGAGGCCTGGGCATGGGCAAGGAGACGCTCGCCGACGCCAACCGGCGCAGCGCGCAGTCCGAGGACCTCGACCTGTTCGACAGCGACCGGCTGGGCCTGTTCGTCGTCAGCCGCCTCGCCGCCCGGCATGACATCCAGGTGCACCTGCGGACCTCGCCTTACGGCGGCACCACCGCGGTGGTCCTGCTGCCCAAGGCCCTCCTGCACGACGGCACGGCGGAACGCGCCCCCGGGCAGGCCGCGCGCATCGAGCAGCCCACCGCACGCGGCCACGCGCGCGTGAGCGACGCCGCCCCGCACACGCAGGCACATCACGAGGCCGTCACCCCGGCTGCCCGGCCCGCTCTGGCCGCGCCCGAACCGCTCGCCGGCCGGACCGCCGACGACACCCCGCCGTTGGGAGTGACCACCTTGCGCCTGCACCGCCCACGGGACACCTCCGAGCAGCCCGGCGCAACCGACGACCTCCCGCGCCGGGTACGGCAGGCGAGTCTCGCGCCCCAGCTGCGCGAGCGACCGCGCCAGGACCCGCCCGGGGAGGAGCCGCCGCAGGACGAGCGACGCACCCCCGAACTCGTCCGGGACCGCATGGCCGCCTACCGCGCCGGATGGGCGCGCGGCGGCGGCAGGCAACCCGGCCGCCCGCCCGGCCGCACGCCGGGCAGCGACAGCAGCGAAGGAGACCGCGCATGATCCAGGACCCGACCACCGCGAGCGGACGGCACTCGGGCGAACTCGACTGGCTGCTGGACGATCTCGTCATGCGCGCCGGCGACGTACGGCACGCCGTGGTGCTGTCCAACGACGGCCTGGCCGTCGGCGCCTCCAGCGGCCTCAGCAGGGAGGACGCCGAGCACCTGGCCGCCGTGTCGTCCGGCTTCCACAGTCTCGCCAAGGGCGCGGGCCGGCACTTCGGCGCCGGCGGCGTACGCCAGACGATGGTGGAGATGGACGACGGTTTCCTGTTCGTGGCCGCCGCGGGCGACGGCTCCTGCCTCGCCGTCCTCACCGCCGTGACCGCCGACATCGGCCTGATCGCCTATGAGATGGCACGGCTGGTCAAACGCGTCGGCGAGCACCTGTACACGGCGCCGCGCGTCACCGCACGCCCACCGGCCGCCGGATGAGACCGGAAGGCGAGCGCCACCCATGAGCGAGGACAGGCACGGCGTCCCGGGAGAACCGGGCAGCCAGTGGTACGACAACGAGGCCGGGCCCCTCGTACGGCCGTACGCGATGACCGGCGGCCGCACCCGGCCCGGCCCCAGCGCGGTGCCCTTCGACCTGATCGCCCTCGTCACCCTGGACCCCACGGGCCCGGGCCCCGACGACGCCCCGCTCGGCCCCGAGCACCGGGCCCTGATCGACCTGTGCCGCATCGAGACCCAGTCCGTCGCCGAACTCGCCGCCGGTGCCGACCTGCCCGTCGGCGTGGTCCGGGTGCTCCTCGGCGACCTGCTGGAACTCGGCTGCGTCACCGTCCACCGACCCGTGCCGCCCGCGCAGCTGCCCGACGAACGGATTCTGCGCGAGGTCATCGCAGGGCTGCGCGCGCTGTAGCCGTCCCCGCACCACCCACCCCGAACGTCGACCGTTGCCGGTCCTCCCGAGAGAAGTGATCGATGGGCACCGAACACCCCGACCTCGCCGACGAGTCCGCCCTGGCGCTGAAGATCCTGGTCGCCGGCGGATTCGGCGTGGGCAAGACCACCCTGGTCGGCGCGGTCAGCGAGATCAGGCCGCTGCGCACCGAGGAACTGCTCAGCGAGGCAGGACAGTCGGTCGACGACACCGACGGCGTGGACCACAAGGTGACCACGACCGTCGCCATGGACTTCGGACGCATCACCATCCGCTCGGGGCTGTCGCTGTACCTCTTCGGCACCCCGGGCCAGAACCGGTTCTGGTTCCTGTGGGACGAACTGTCCCAGGGCGCTCTCGGTGCCGTGGTCCTCGCGGACACGCGGCGGCTGGAGGACTGCTTCCCGGCCGTGGACTATTTCGAGCACCGCGGCATCCCGTTCGTGGTGGCCGTCAACTGCTTCACCGGCGCACGGTCCTACGGATCCGACGACGTCTCGCGCGCCCTCGACCTGGACCGGGGCGTTCCCGTGGTGCTCTGCGACGCCCGGGAGCGGGACTCCGGCAAGGAGGTGCTGATCCGGCTGGTCGAGTACGCCGGGCGGATGTACACCGCCCGGCTGCTCGATTCCGTCGGCTGAGCGGGACCCGGGCAGGGGCCCCGCATCGATCACTCGGTGGCCGGTTCGGCTCAGCCGGCCGCGGCCCTCTGCGCCGAGGCTCCTCTCAATCGGCCACGGCCCTCTGCACCGAGGCCACTCATTCGGCCACAGCCCTCTGCGCCACCACCTTGTCGACGCTGACCCGCACGAGGAGTTCCCCCGGCACGCCGTTGCGCGCGCCGAACTCTTCGGCACGGTCCTCGCCCATGTAACGCGCCGCGAGCCGGGTCGCCCACGCACGCACCTCGTCGAGGTCCTCCGACAGCCGGGCCCGGCCCTGCAGCACCACGAAGTCGTACGGCGGCCGGTCGTCGTCGACACACAGCGCGACCCGGCCGTCCCTGGTCAGATTGCGTCCCTTCACGCTGTCCCGGTGCGTGGTGAACACCACCTCGTCGCCGTCCAGCAGGAACCAGACCGGTGTCGTGTGCGGGCTGCCGTCGGCCCGGACGGTGGCCAGTTTTCCGGTGCGGGTGCCGTGGGAGACGAACGTCCGCCATTCCTCGTCGGTCATCTTCTCTGCCATGCCCCCATCCTGCTTGCCGGGCGGCCGGTCCTGGGGAAGGCTGGCGGGCAGATCCCCCAGCCAGGGGGAGACATCTCACGGGGAGAAGTGAACATGGGGCAGAACCAGGGACTTGGCTGGCTGCTGGACGACCTGACCGAGCGCGTGGACGAGGTGCGCCACGCGCTGGTGCTGTCCAACGACGGACTGGTCACGGGGGCCAGCACGGGGCTGCGGCGGGAGGACGCGGAGCACCTGGCCGCCGTCTCGTCGGCACTGCACAGTCTGGCCAAGGGCTCGGGACGCCACTTCGGCGCGGGCGAGGTGCGTCAGACGATGATCGAGTTCGACGACGCGGTGCTGTTCGTCACCGCCGCAGGCAGCGGCAGCTGCCTGTGCGTCCTCAGCGGCGCGGAGGCCGACTTCGGTCAGATCGCCTACGAGATGACCCTGCTCGTCAACCGGGTCGGCGAACATCTCGACGTCGACGCCAGGCAACCCGAACCCAAGCCCGTCACAGAGCTCTGACCCGGCTCTGACCTGCGAGTTCCTTGAACCCCGTGGAGTTATCCACAGGCTCGCCGGAAAGGCGGTCCCGGCGGCTACGGTTTTTCACACGGCGAGCGCACCGGGCGCGAGCCACCGACTCCACGGGGGAGACGACCATGACCGCCACCCTTCTCACCGCAGCGGACCGGCAGACCCTGACCATCGGCCGGGCCGCGCGGGAACTGGGAATCAAGCGCAGCGAGTTCGACCTGGCGGTGCACCTCGGCCGTATCCGTACCGTGCCCGACGAAGGAGGCGGGGGCCGGCGGGTGGCGGCCGAGGAGATCGAGCGGCTGCGCCGCCAGGAGGGCTTTCCCGACGCGCTCACCGCGGCCGTCCGTACGGTCGGCACCACGGAGGGCGCGGCCCTCATGGGCATCGCGCCCACCCGGTTCACGCGCCTGGCGCGGGCCGGCCTGCTCGTGCCCGTGCGCTTTTACCTCAATCGATACCGCGCCGTCGTCTGGCACTACCTCGCCGAAGAATTGAGCCAGTTCGCCGCTGAGGAGGCAAACGCCCCGCTGCTGAAGGGACGCACGCTTCCCCCGGACCTGCTCGCCCGCCTCAGGGAGGGCGTCGACCTGCGCGCCCGCAACTGGCGGGGCCGTCATGGGGGCTTCCTGCGCCGCCAGGCCGGCGACCACCCCTGGGAGCGGGCCGGAGCGGTGGCCGCCCTGCTCGATCCGGTGCAGATCGCGGAGATCGTCCCGGACCCCTACGAGCGCGCCCACCTGTACCGCTTCCGGCCGGGACCGCCCGTGCACGGAGCGCCGGGCTCGCCCACGGTGCTGCTGGCGGAGCGCCTCATGACCGCGGACGACCCGCACGAGATCGGCTGGCTCCGCTACGACCTCACCGTGGCGATGGACGAGGCCCGCGATCTCCGGCCGGCGCCCCGCCCCGCACCGAAGCCGCCCGCCGCCGCGCCACGGGACACCAAGCCGCTGCGCGCGGAAGCAAGGGAGACGGAGCCGCGGGGTGTGGAGCTTGGGGTGACGGAGCCGCAGGGCGTGGAAGCAGGGGTGAACGAGCCGCAGGGCGTGCGGGCAGGGCAGATGGAGCCGCGGGGCGTCGAGCAGCGCGACCCCGAGGCGGCCCCCACGCCACAACCGCCCCGCGAGCGGGGCCTGCTGGGCAGGCTGCTCCGCAGAGGGCAGTGAGTCACAGCGCGCGGAACAGCCCCTCCTGCACGACCGACACCAGCAGACGGCCCCGCACGTCGTAGATCCGCCCCCGGGCAAGACCTCGCCCGCCGGTCGCGATCGGCGACTCCTGGTCGTACAGGAACCACTCGTCCGCCCGGAACGGCCGGTGGAACCACATCGCGTGGTCCAGGGACGCCATGTCGAAGTTCCGCGCACCCCACAGCGGTTCGACCGGCAGGCGCACGGCGTCCAGGAGGGTCATGTCGCTGGCGTAGGTCAGCGCGCAGGTGTGCACCAGCGGGTCGTCGCCCAGCGGTCCCACCGCGCGCATCCACACCGCGCTGCGCGGCTCGGCGTCCTTGACCTCCTGATCCGTCCAGCGCAGGCGGTCCACGTACCGGATGTCGAAGGGCTGCCGGCGCTCGAAGCGCTCCCACTGCTCGGGCAGCTCGCCCAGATGCTCCCGGATCTCCTGCGCCACGGTCGGCAGGGACTCCGGAGCGGGCACCTCGCGGGCCGGCGGCAGCTGGTGCTCGAAAGGCCCTTCCTCAGGCGTGTGAAAGGAGGCGGTGAGATTGAAGATCGTGCGTCCCTGCTGCACGGCGGTGACCCGGCGGGTCGTGAAGGACCGCCCGTCCCGGACCCGCTCGACCTGGTACACGATCGGCACGCCCGGCCGGCCCGGGCGCAGGAAGTACGCGTGCAGCGAGTGCACCGGGCGGTCGCCGTCCGTGGTGCGGCCCGCGGCGACCAGCGCCTGGCCGGCCACCTGGCCGCCGAAGACCCGCTGCAGGGACTCCTGCGGGCTGAGGCCACGGAAGATGTTGACCTCGATCTGCTCCAGGTCCAGCAGGTCGACCAGTCGCTCGGCCGGGTTCGTCATCGGTGGGATTCTCCTGTGGTCACAGCTGGCCGACGTCGGTGACACGGATCACGGCGCGGCCCTCGGCGTCGGAGGCGGTCAGGTCGACCTCGGCGCTGATGCCCCAGTCGTGGTCGCCGTTCGGGTCGGCGAAGATCTGCCGGACGCGCCACAGTCCGTTCTCCGGCTCCTCGTTGATGACGAGCAGCTTGGGGCCGCGGGCGTCGGGCCCGGTGCCGAGGTCGTCGTACTCGTCCCAGTACTTGTCCATCGCCTCGCCCCAGGCGTCAGCGTCCCAGCCGGACTCCGCGTCCATCTCGCCGAGTTCGTCCACCTGGTCCAGGGCGGCCAGCTCGACGCGGCGGAACAGGGCGTTGCGCACGAGCACGCGGAAGGCACGGGCGTTCGTGGTGACCGGCTTGACCTCGTCGGCCTTCTCCTGAGCCTCCTCGGCGGTCATCTCCGCCGGGTTGGCGAGCTGCTCCCACTCGTCCAGCAGGCTGGAGTCGACCTGGCGCACCATCTCGCCGAGCCACTCGATGAGGTCCTCGAGGTCCTCGGACTTCAGGTCGTCCGGGATGTTGTGGTCGAGGGCCTTGTAGGCGCCGGCGAGGTAGCGCAGCACGATGCCCTCGGTGCGGGCCAGCTCGTAGTAGGAGACCAGTTCCGTGAAGGACATCGCCCGTTCGTACATGTCGCGCACGACGGACTTCGGGGACAGCGGGTGGTCGCCGACCCAGGGGTGGCTCTTGCGGTAGGTGTCGTAGGCGTGGAAGAGCAGTTCCTCCAGCGGTTTGGGGTAGCTGATGTCCTGGAGGCGCTCCATGCGCTCCTCGTACTCCACGCCGTCCGCCTTCATGGCGGCCACCGCCTCGCCGCGGGCCTTGTTCTGCTGGGCGGCGAGGATCTGACGCGGATCGTCCAGCGTGGACTCCACGACGGACACCATGTCCAGCGCGTACGACGGCGACTCGGGGTCGAGGAGTTCGAACGCGGCCAGCGCGAACGTGGACAGCGGCTGGTTGAGCGCGAAGTCCTGCTGGAGGTCCACGGTGAGGCGGACGATCCGGCCCTCGGCGTCCGGGGTGTCCAGCTTCTCGACGATGCCACCGTCCAGCAGCGAGCGGTAGATCGCGATCGCCCGGCGGATGTGCCGCAGCTGCTGCTTGCGCGGCTCGTGGTTGTCCTCCAGCAGCCGGCGCATCGCCTCGAAGGCGTTGCCGGGCCGGGCGATCACCGACAGCAGCATGGTGTGCGTCACCCGGAAGCGGGAGGTCAGCGGCTCGGGTTCGGAAGCGATGAGCTTTTCGAAGGTGTTCTCCGTCCAGCCGACGAAGCCCTCCGGCGCCTTCTTGCGCACGACCTTGCGGCGCTTCTTCGGGTCGTCGCCCGCCTTGGCGAGTGCCTTCTCGTTCTCGATGACGTGTTCCGGCGCCTGCGCGACGACGAAGCCCGCCGTGTCGAAACCGGCCCGGCCCGCCCGGCCGGCGATCTGGTGGAACTCACGCGCGCGCAGCGTGCGCACCCGGCTGCCGTCGTACTTGGTCAGGGCGGTGAACAGCACCGTGCGGATGGGCACGTTGACGCCGACGCCGAGGGTGTCGGTGCCGCAGATGACCTTCAGCAGGCCGGCCTGCGCGAGCTTCTCCACCAGGCGCCGGTACTTGGGCAGCATGCCGGCGTGGTGCACGCCGATGCCGTGCCGGACGTACCGCGAGAGGTTGCGGCCGAACTTGGTGGTGAAACGGAAGTTGCCGATCAGCTCGGCGATCCGGTCCTTCTCCTCGCGGGTGCACATGTTGATGCTCATCAGCGCCTGCGCCCGCTCCACCGCCTGCGCTTGCGTGAAGTGCACGATGTACACCGGCGCCTGCTTGGTCTCCAGCAGGTCGGTGAGCGTCTCCGTGAGCGGGGTGTAGCAGTACTCGTAGGAGAGCGGCACGGGCCGGGTCGCCGAGCGGACCACCGCCGTGGGGCGGCCGGTGCGGCGCGTGAGGTCCTTCTCGAAGAAGGACACGTCGCCCAGCGTGGCCGACATCAGGATGAACTGCGCCTGCGGAAGCTCCAGCAGCGGGATCTGCCAGGCCCAGCCGCGGTCCCCTTCCGCGTAGAAGTGGAACTCGTCCATGACGACCTGGCCGATGTCCGCGTCCTTGCCGTCGCGCAGCGCGATGGAGGCGAGCACCTCGGCCGTGCAGCAGATGACGGGGGCGTCGGCGTTGACGGAGGCGTCGCCGGTCAGCATGCCGACGTTCTCCGTACCGAAGAGCTTGCACAGCTCGAAGAACTTCTCCGACACCAGCGCCTTGATCGGAGCGGTGTAGAAGGTGACCTCGTCGCGGGCCAGCGCCGCGAAGTGCGCGCCGGCGGCGATCATGCTCTTGCCGGAGCCGGTGGGCGTCGACACGATCACGTTCGCGCCGGAGACCGCCTCGATCAGTGCTTCCTCCTGGTGCGGATAGAGCGTGAGACCGCGCTCCTGGGCCCAGGACTCGAAGGCGTCGTACAGGGCGTCGGGGTCGGCGGTCTTCGGCAGCTGATCGATGAGGGTCACGCCCCCATCTTGCCTGGCCTGCCACCCGATGCGGGAATCGGATGTCCCCGCCAAGATCACGACCGCTACGCTGTGTCGCCGACGGAACGTCATCGCGCCCGGTCAACTGGACGGCGCGGTATGAGGAATGGGGCGGGCAACGGCCATGATGGGACCAGCACACTCACTGTCGGGCGCCGCGGCCTGGCTCGGCGTCGGTGCGGCGGCCGCCGCTGCCGGGCATCCGATGCCCTGGCCGGTGGTGCTCTCGGGTGCGCTGATCTGCGCCGGCGCCGCGCTCGCCCCGGATCTGGATCACAAGGCGGCCACGATCTCCCGGGCCTTCGGTCCGGTCTCGCGCGGCCTGTGCGAGATCGTCGACAAGCTGTCCTACGCCGTCTACAAGGCGACCCGCAAGCAGGGGGACGCGCGCCGCTCGGGCGGCCACCGCACCCTCACCCACACCTGGCTGTGGGCGGTCCTGATCGGCGCGGGCACCTCGGCGCTGGCGATCACCGGTGGCCGCTGGGCGGTGCTGGCGATCCTCTTCGTCCACATGGTGCTGGCGATCGAGGGGCTGCTGTGGCGGGCGGCCCGGGGGTCCAGCAGCGACGTGCTGGTGTGGCTGCTTGCCGCCGCCAGCGCCTGGATCATCGCCGGGTGGCTGGACAAGCCGGGCAACGGCTCCGACTGGCTGTTCACGGCGCCGGGCCAGCAGTACCTGTGGCTGGGGCTGCCGATCGTGCTGGGGGCGCTGGTGCACGACATCGGGGACGCGCTGACCGTCTCCGGCTGCCCGATCCTGTGGCCGATCCCGCTGGGCCGCAAGCGCTGGTACCCGATCGGGCCGCCCAGGATGATGCGGTTCCGGGCCGGCAGCTGGGTCGAGCTGAAGGTGCTCATGCCGGCGTTCATGCTGCTCGGGGGAGTGGGCGGGGCGGCGGCCCTCAACTTCATCTGAGCGGCCCCGACCGATCGGGCCCGCGCCGTCGACCGCGCGGCCCTGCCCCTCCGCGGCCCGGCGGCACGTCGCTACGACGCCTCGCCGCCGCCGTAGCGCCGTTCGAAGCGGGCGATGCGGCCCTCGGTGTCCACGGTGCGGGCCTTGCCGGTGTAGAAGGGGTGGCTCTCGGAGGAGATCTCCACATCGACCACCGGGTAGCTCTGCCCGTCGTCCCACTCGATGGTCTCGTCGCTGGTCGCGGTGGACCGGGTCAGGAAGGCGTAGCCGGCGGCGCGGTCGCGGAAGACGACCGGGTGGTAGTCGGGGTGCTTGTCCTGCTGCATGGCGGCTCCTCGGGTGGGACGTACGGGGGTCGGGAACGGCGCGGCACGGCGGCGCGGGGGTCAGCCGGAGAGGGCGTCCTCGTCGACGATGTGCATCGCGGCCTCCTCGGCGGAGGCGGCGGCGCCGTCGATCCCGACGTCCGAGGCGACCAGGGCGGCCTCCTCGTCCTCGTGCGCGCCCTCGTCCGGGGCGACGAGCCGGCCGGAGCGGACGGCACCGACCTCGTTGTCCAGCGGCTCGCCGTCGGTGCCGTCGGCGTCGCCGATGCCGTCGCCGTCGGGCACGGGCGGATCCGGCAGCTCCTCCGCCAGACGCTGGTCGAGGGTCTCGCCCGTACGGCGCTCCGCGGCCGTCACGCCGGTGTGCTCCACCGCCCAGGGCCGCTCCGGAGGGGACCAGCCGCGGTCCAGCGGATCGTCGACGCCGTCGTACTCCAGGGTGTCCTCGGAGTCGAGCACGCCCGTGTCCTCCCGCTGGTCGGACGCATCGGGCTGGTAGACGTCGTCTCCCCAGCCATCCTCGCTGTTCACGGGTACCTCCTGGGGGTGGGGACGAGCCCGCTGTCACGGCGGCCGGTAGTGGCCGACCGAGGTGCGGGGCACAGGCCGCGCACGGCACGAGCCGGACGGTCCCCGGGCCTTTCCCGAGCCGGTGCCGCTATCCAGCGTTCCACCCCCGCTTGCCACCGCGCAACGGCAGACGCCCTCACGACGGGCAGCGCGGGCGACCCCGACCGGGTGCCGGCCGGGGCCCGCCACGGCCCTCGGTCCGCTGGGGCGACAGGGCGACCCGCGGGTCGGTCACCTGACGCCCGCCCGCGCCGGCCGAGGACGGCAGCGCCACCCCCGGCCCCCTCACCCTGCACCCGCCCGCGCCGGCCGGCCGGACCACGACTGCGGCGGTCAGCCGTGCCACGACCGCCTCGGTCAGCCGTGCCACGACCGCCACAGTGCCGCGTATGCGCCGTCGGCGGCTACGAGGGCGTCGTGGCTGCCCAGCTCACTGATACGGCCCTTGTCGACGACGGCGATGACATCGGCGTCGTGCGCGCTGTGCAGCCGGTGCGCGATGGCGACCACGGTGCGCCCGTCCAGGACCCGGGCCAGGGACCGCTCCAGATGGCGGGCCGCACGCGGATCGAGCAAGGACGTCGCCTCGTCCAGGACCAGCGTGTGCGGGTCGGCCAGCACCAGCCGGGCGAGCGCGATCTGCTGGGCCTGCGCCGGGGTGAGCGTGAGCCCGCCGGAGCCGACCTCGGTGTCCAGACCGTCGTCCAGGGCGCGCGCCCAGTCGTCGGCGTCGACCGCGGCCAGGGCGGCCCACAGCTCGGCATCGTCGGCGTCGGCGCGGGCCAGCAGCAGGTTGTCGCGCAGGGAGCCGACGAACACATGGTGCTCCTGGTTGACCAGGGCGACGTGGGAGCGGACCTGCTCGGCGGGCATCCGGGAGAGCTCGGCGCCGCCGAGGGTGATCCGGCCGGCGCGGGGTCCGTAGATGCCGGCCAGCAACCGGCCCAGAGTGGACTTGCCCGCGCCCGAGGGACCGACCAGGGCCAACCGGGTGCCGGGCGCCACCCGCAGCGACACCTCGCGCAGCACGTCCACGCCCTCCAGGTAGCCGAAGTGCACCTGTGCGGCGTGCACGTCGCGGCCGTCCGGGAGCAGCGACGCGTCGCCGGCGTCCGGTTCGATGTCGCGGACGCCGACCAGCCGGGCCAGCGACACCTGGGCGACCTGCAGCTCGTCGTACCAGCGCAGGATCAGGTTGACCGGGTCGACGAGCATCTGGGCGAGCAGCGCGGCGGTCGTCAGCTGACCCACCCCGATCCAGCCCCGCAGCACGAACACGCCGCCGATCATCAGGACCGACCCCAGCACGGTGACGTGCACGGCGTTGATCACGGGGAACAGGATCGAGCGCAGCCAGAGGGTGTAGCGCTCCCAGGCCGTCCACTCCTTGATCCGCTGCTCCGACAGCGCGATGCGGCGCTCGCCCAGCCGGTGCGCCTCGACGGTGTGCCCGGCGTCCACCGTCTCGGTCAGGGCGGCGGCGACGGCGGCGTACCCGGCGGCCTCCGAGCGGTAGGCCGACGGTGCCCGGCGGAAGTACCAGCGGCAGCCGACGATCAGCAGCGGCAGGGCGAGCAACACGGCCGGCGCCAGCGGCGGCGCGGTGACGACGAGGCCGCCGAGCAGCAGCACCGTCCACATCACGCCGATCGCCAGCTGGGGCACGGCCTCGCGCATGGCGTTGGCCAGCCGGTCGACGTCGGTGGTGATGCGGGAGAGCAGGTCGCCGGTGCCGGCGCGTTCCAGCACGCCGGGCGGCAGGGCGACCGAACGGACGAGGAAGTCCTCGCGCAGGTCGGCCAGCATCCGTTCGCCCAGCATCGCGCCCCGCAGCCGTACCTGCCGGACGAAGACGGCCTGCACGGCCAGGGCCAGTACGAACAGGGCCGCGACACGGGTGAGCGGGAGGTCCGCCGCCTTCTGCGAGACGCGCTCGACGAGGTCGCCCAGCAGCCACGGGCCCACCATGGAGGCGACGACCGCGACCGTGTTGACCCCGATGAGCAGCAGGAAGGCGCGCCGGTGCCGGCGGAACAGTTCGGCCACGTAGGCGCGGACGGTGGCGGGGGCGCCGACGGGCAGGGTGGTCGCCGTCGTCGGGGCCGCCGGGTCGTACGCCGGTGGCGCCACGCCGATCATGCGGTCTCCTCGGTCTCTCGCAGTTCTTCCAGCACGTCCAGATCACCTTCGAGCGTGGTGGCGAGGGCACCGACCCTCTCCTCGTCCTCGGTCTCCCGCGTCACCACCGCCTGGTACCGCGGCTCGGAACGCACCAGCTCCCGGTGCGTTCCGACCGCCGCGACCCGGCCCTCGCGCACCAGCACGACCTGGTCGGCACGGTCCAGCAGCAGGGGAGAGGAGGTGAGCACCACCGTCGTGCGGCCGGCGCGCAACCGGCCCACGCCCTCGGCGATCCGCGCCTCGGTGTGCGAGTCGACGGCCGAGGTCGGCTCGTCCAGGACGAGCACGTCGGGATCGGTGATCAGGGACCGGGCGAGGGCGAGGCGCTGGCGCTGGCCGCCGGACAGGGACCGGCCGCGTTCGGTGATGCGGGCGTCCATCGGGTCCGCCGCGTCGAGCGACCCCTGCGCCAGCGCCTGCAGCACGTCGTCGCACTGCGCGGCCGCCAGCGCCGCAGGCGCCGCGACGGCACCGGAGGACGGCACGTCCAGCAGCTCGCGCAGGGTGCCGGACAGCAGCACCGGGTCCTTGTCCTGTACCAGGACGGCCGTACGGGCGGCGGCGAGCGGCAGTTCGTCCAGCGGGACGCAGCCCAGCCGTACCGACGGGCCCTCCACCGTGGCGTGCCCGCCGAGCCGTTCGGCGAGCCGGCCCGCCGCGTCCGGGTCGCCGCACACCACGGCGGTGAGCCGGCCCGCGGGCACGGTCAGCCCGGTCGCCGGGTCGTGCAGATCACCGGCCGGCAGGTCGGGCGCGCGTGATCCGCCGGCGCCGACGGCCCGTTCCAGGGACAGCACGCGGGCGGCGCGTTTCGCCGACGGCTTGGAGAAGGAGTACGCCATGGCGATCTCCTCGAAGTGCCGCAGTGGGTAGGCGAGCACCATGACCGAGCTGTAGACGGTGACGAGTTCGCCGACGCTGATCCGGCCCTGACGGGCGAGGTGGACACCGTAGGAGACGACGCCGATGAGCAGCAGGCCGGGCAGCAGCACCTGCAGGGCCGCGATCAGCGACCACATGCGGGCGCTGCGCACGGCGGCGCGGCGCACCTCCTGCGAGGCGCTGCGGTAGCGGCGCAGGAAGAGCTCCTCGCCGCCGATGCCGCGCAGCACGCGCAGTCCGGCCACGGTGTCCGAGGCCAGCTCGGTGGCGCGCCCGGCCTTCTCGCGCTGCTCGTCCGCGCGCCGTGTGGCCGCGGGCAGCAGGGGAAGCACGGCCAGCGCGAGCACCGGCAGGCCGACCGCGACGACCACGCCGAGGGTGGGCTGGTAGACGGCCAGGCCGACGCAGACCGCGGCCACGGTGAGCGCCGCCGCGGTGAACCGGGAGACGGCCTCCACGAACCAGCCGATCTTCTCCACGTCCCCGGTGGACACGGTGACGACCTCGCCGGCGGCGACCCGCCGGGTCAGGGCCGCGCCCAGTTCGGCGGCCTTGCGGGCCAGGAGCTGCTGGACGCGGGCGGCGGCCGTGATCCAGTTGGTGACGGCGGACCGGTGCAGGAAGGTGTCGCCGAGCGCGGTGGCCGCACCGCACAGGGCGAGCACCCCACCGGCCAGCGCCAGCCGCGCACCGGAGCGGTCGACGACGGCCTGGACGGCGAACCCGACGCAGAAGGGCAGCGCGGAGACGGCCAGGAAATGCAGCAGCCCCCAGGCCAGCGACTTCAGCTGACCGCCCAGCTGATTCCGCCCGAGCCACCACAGGAAGCGGGGCCCGGAGCGTACGTCGGGTACGCCCGGGTCGGAATACGGAAGGTCGTGAATCTGCATGACGTCCCAGTGGCTCGTGTGAGGAGACGGATGGTCGCGGACGGACGGTGACAAGGCGGTGCGGCAGGCCGCGCGCGGGCGGTCGGTGGACGGTCGGCGGGCGGCGCAGCAAACCGTGACAGGTTGACGCCGGAGCGTGGTCGGAATCAAAGGGTTTTCCACGCGGGCGAACACCCCCGGCCGACGGGCCGGCGGCACGGCGGTGCCATCATGGACCGATGCGAGACAGCGCCCATGGAGTGATACCGCGTACGACGACGGCGGCCGCCGCGGTGTGCGCCCTGGCCCTCGCAACGCTGACCGCGTGCGGCGGTTCGGGAGCAGGTGGCGGGCATGACGCGAAGTCAGGCGCACCGGCCGCCCGGCCCAGTGCGGACCCGACCCGCATCCCCGGAGTCGGCGACCGCCTGCAGCGCCGCATTCCGGCCGCAACCCGCCAGGTGATCGCGGTCTACGGTGACGGAAAGGACGCGCCCGGCGCCACGGTCGTCCTCTATGACCGGCGTGGTTCCGTCTGGGAGCGGGTGCGCAGCTGGCCGGCGCACAACGGCAAGAGCGGCTGGACGCTCGACCACCACGAGGGCGACAACCGCACCCCGGTGGGTGTGTTCACGCTGAGCGACGCCGGTGGGGTGCTGCCCGACCCCGGGGCGAAGCTGCCGTACAGCCGCTCGGCCTCCTTCGCCGCGCCGCACACCTGGGGCAAGAGCGCCTGGCACGACTTCGACTACGTCATCGCCATCGACTACAACCGCGTCAAGGGCACCTCGCCGAACGACCCGACCCGGCCGCAGGGGGAGAAGAAGGGCGGCAGCATCTGGCTGCACATGGACCACGGCAGCGGTACGTCGGCGTGCGTCACGCTGTCCCGGCCGGCCATGGAGTACCTGCTGCGCACGATCGACCCGGCCCGTCATCCCGTGGTGGTGATGGGGGACAAGGCGGACCTGCTGGCCTGAGGATCCGCCAAAGGAACCGAGGCCCCATTGCGGGGTGGCCCCGCACCCCGTAGAAAGACCGGCCATGAGAAGCCGGATCATCATGTCCATGCTCGCCGGAGCGACCCTTCTGGCGAGCACCCTCCTCTCGGCGGCCACTCCCGCAGACGCCGCGCAACCCGCCGGCACGGCAACCCCGGCCCGCGCCGCGCAGAACTCCGGGCAGCCCGCGCGGACCGCCGGTACCGCGCAGAACTCCGGGCCCGCGCAGACCGCCGACGTGCCCGCCGAGTTCGGCACCGACTGGCACGACCCGGTGACCGCAGCCCCGCCCGTCACCCGGCCGCACTCCCGGTCCTGCCAGGTCACCCTCGCCGAGGCGCAGTTCCGCGACTTCACCCCGTACCGGGGCCGGTACGCCCCACCCGCCGGGTGCGGGCAGCGCTGGAGCAAGGTCGTGCTGCGGCTCGACGGCAAGGTGAAGGGACGGCAGTTCGACCGGCTGGGGTATCTGCACGTCGGCGGGGTGGAGATCCTGCGCACCTCGACGCCGGAGCCGTCCCCCGAGGGCATCTCCTGGTCGGTCGAGAAGGACGTCACGCGCTACAGCGACACGTTCCGCGGCGCGCAGGACGTCGAGATGCTCAT
Organism: Streptomyces sp. NPDC049915; assembly: GCF_040656475.1. Lineage (NCBI taxonomy): Bacteria > Bacillati > Actinomycetota > Actinomycetes > Kitasatosporales > Streptomycetaceae > Streptomyces > Streptomyces sp. NPDC049915. The sequence goes on along the minus strand of NZ_JBFAMH010000010.1, from coordinate 123,440 downwards.
CGGGAACGTCGTCGACGACACCTACACCGGCGTCATCGACGTCAAGGTGACCCTCACCTTCTTCACCGGCGCTCCCGCGGAGCGCGCCCCCGACCGCGTCCTGACCCTCACCGACGGCACCACGCTCACCACCCCGCGCAACAGCGAGCGCGTCCTCGCCGAGGTGTACGCCACCGGCTCGGGCGGCGGCTGCGAGGAGTTCTGGTATCTGACGGTGCCGGACACGGCGCCGTACTCCTGCAAGGCGGGGGAGGGGCCGTACCGCGAGGTGCAGATCTCCGTGGACGGACAACTGGCCGGGATCGCCGCCCCGTTCCCGACGGTGTGGACCGGCGGCTGGTCCAACCCGTTCCTCTGGTACGTCGTCCCGGGCCCGCGCGCCTTCGACGTCAAGCCGATCACGTACGACCTGACACCGTTCGCCGGTCTGCTCGACGACGGGCGGCCGCACCGCGTGGAGGTGTCCGTCGCCGGGGTGCCCGCGGGGCAGGCCGGCTGGAGCACGCCGGTGAACGTCCTCGTCTGGCAGGACGCCGGGAAAGCGCGGCTCAGCGGCGGGCTCACCGTGCACCGGGCGGGAGACCTCGCCAACTCCTCGGTGTACACGCCCGGTTCCGGGCACCGTGTGGACACCCGGGGCGGTCACCGCCTCACCGTCGCCGGGTACCTGGACACCTCGCACGGCCGGGTGACGACCACCGTCGACCGCGTCCTCGCGAACACCTCCGCGCACCGCTGGAACGACGGCGAGACCGTGGACGGCCTGGACGCGGCCTGGACGGACGACGAGACGGCGACCGTGGACGGACGCGGGCCCTCCCGGACCACGCACACCCGTCGGACGTACACGATGAACGGCACCATCACGATCGGCGCGGACGACCGGCTGCGCACCGTGCTCACGATGGGCGACCGTGCCGCCGTCGACGAGAGGCGCGGCGGACGGCGGACGGCGTGGTCCCGGTTCGACGACACCTGGGCCGGTGACGCGGCGTACACGATGAACGTGCCGCGCGACCAGCGCCACGCGGTCGGGACGAGCCGCGAACGCTACCGGCTGTACGGCTCGGACGGCTGCTACGACCGGACCCTCACGACCCGTCAGGGGGTGCTCGTCGAGGACGGCGACGGCTGCTGAGCCGGGACCCGGTCGTCAGCAGCGCTCCGCCGGCCCCCCGTCGATCAGCAGGTCCAGCAGCTCCCCGAACACCTCCCGCTGCTCCTTCGTCAGCGGGGCCAGGATCTCCTGGGCCGCCGAGCGGCGGGCCGTGTGGAGTTCGCGGAGTGTCGCGCGGCCCGCATCCGTCAGTTCGATACGGGTCACCCGGCGATTGACGGGATCCGGCACCCGGCGCACCTTGCCGCTGCCCTCCAGACCGTCCACCAGCGTCGTCACCGCGCGGGGCACGACCTCCAGCCGTTCGGCGAGGTCGGCCATGCGCGGGGGCGCGCTGTAGTGCGCGAGGGTGCGCAGCAGGCGGGACTGGGCCGGGGTGATCCCCAGATCGCGCGTGTGCAGATGCCGCTTCTGGATGCGGTGCACCCGGCGGGTGAGCCGCAGCAACTGCTCGGCGAGCAGGCCGTCGGGGTCGGGCGAGGTCATGCGGGAACAATATCAGGACGTAGTTCATTGTGAGTCTAGGTAACAATGAGCTATGGTCCCTTCCGGCCGGCGCCGCACGCCGCGCCGGCCCGCCCGCCCCACACTCCGTAGGAGCCCATGCACCCCGACCACACCCCCTCCTGGACCCCACCCGCCGACGCGGCGTCGCAGCCCCGGCAGGTCCGCCGGATCCTGCGTCTGTTCCGCCCCTACCGCGGCAGGCTCGCCGTCGTCGGCCTCCTCGTCGGCGCCGCCTCGCTCGTCTCGGTCGCCACGCCCTTCCTGCTGAAGGAGACCCTGGACGTCGCGATCCCCCAGGGGCGCACCGGGCTGCTCAGCCTGCTCGCCCTCGGCATGATCCTCAGCGCCGTCCTCACCAGCGTCTTCGGTGTGCTGCAGACCCTGATCTCCACCACCGTCGGCCAGCGCGTCATGCACGATCTGCGCACCGCCGTCTACGGCCGCCTGCAGCGCATGTCGCTCGCCTTCTTCACCCGCACCCGCACCGGCGAGGTGCAGTCCCGCATCGCCAACGACATCGGCGGCATGCAGGCCACCGTCACCTCCACCGCCACCTCCCTGGTCTCCAACTTCACCAGCGTCGTCGCCACCGTCGTCGCGATGATCGCCCTCGACTGGCGGCTCACCGCCGTCTCCCTGCTCCTGCTGCCGGTGTTCGTCTGGATCAGCCGCCGGGTCGGCAGGGAGCGCCGCAAGATCACCACGCAGCGTCAGAAGCAGATGGCCGCCATGGCCGCCACGGTCACCGAGTCCCTGTCGGTCAGCGGCATCCTGCTCGGCCGCACCATGGGCCGCTCCGACTCGCTGACCGCGTCCTTCGCCGAGGAGTCCGAGGCTCTCGTCGGGCTCGAGGTGCGGTCCAACATGGCCGGCCGCTGGCGCATGGCCGTCATCACGATTGTCATGGCCGCGATGCCCGCCGTCATCTACTGGACCGCCGGTCTCGCACTCCAGACGGGCGGCCCCGACGTCTCCATCGGCACGATCGTCGCCTTCGTCTCCCTCCAGCAGGGGCTGTTCCGGCCGACCGTCAGCCTGCTGTCCACGGGCGTGCAGATCCAGACCTCCCTCGCGCTCTTCCAGCGCATCTTCGAGTACCTGGACCTGCCCATCGACATCACCGAGCGGGACGATCCGGTCCACCTCGACCAGGTCAAGGGCGAGGTCCGCTTCGAGGACGTCACCTTCCGCTACGACGGCAAGGACGACACGGCCCGCCCCGTCCTCGACGGCGTCGACCTCACCGTCCCGGCCGGCGGCAGCCTCGCCGTCGTCGGACCGACCGGCGCCGGCAAGTCCACCCTCGGCTACCTGGTGCCCCGGCTGTACGACGTGACCGGCGGCCGGGTCACCCTCGACGGCGTGGACGTGCGCGACCTCGACTTCGACACCCTCGCCCGCGCGGTCGGCGTCGTCTCCCAGGAGACGTACCTCTTCCACGCCTCCGTCGCCGAGAACCTGCGTTTCGCCAAGCCGGACGCCACCGACGACGAACTGCACGCCGCTGCGCGCGCGGCCCAGATCCACGACCACATCATGTCCCTGCCCGACGGCTACGACACGGTCGTCGGCGAGCGCGGCCACCGTTTCTCCGGCGGCGAGAAGCAGCGCCTGGCCATCGCCCGCACCATCCTGCGCGATCCTCCGGTGCTCATCCTCGACGAGGCGACGAGCGCCCTGGACACCCGTACCGAGGCCGCCGTGCAGCAGGCCATCGACGCCCTGTCCGCCGACCGCACCACGCTCACCATCGCCCACCGGCTCTCCACCATCCGCGGCGCCGACCAGATCGTGGTGCTGGACTCCGGCCGGGTCGCCGAACGCGGCACGCACGACGAACTGCTGTCGCTGGAGGGGCGGTACGCGGCCCTCGTCCGCCGGGACGCCCGTCTGGAGCTGACGAGCTGACGCCCGGTGAGGCCCCCTCGGGAGGGTTTGCCGGATTTACGGTGATATGCGGGTTACCGTGCCCGCATGCAGATGAACACTCGGCGACGCAGGACGGGGAGCGCGAGGGCGGCGAAGGGCACCGGGAGCGCCGGAAGCAGGTGGCGCGCGGCGAGGGCCGGCAGGGGGAACACCGGCGGAGCGATCCGGCTGACCCGCCGCGGCCGTCTCGTCCTCATCGCCGCCGGAGCCGTCGTCGCCGGCACCGTCGTGGCGGTGCCGCTGCTGATCCTGGGCGGCGGAGCGGACCGGACCCCGACCCTGGTCGTCCCCGAGGGCTGGCGCGCCGCCCAGGTCTACGACGCCGTCGACAAGGCGCTCGCCCTGCCGCCGGGCAGCACCCGCAAGTCCCTGGCCAAGGCCCATCTGAAGCTGCCGAGCGATGCCGGCGGAAACCCGGAGGGTTACCTCTACCCGGCGACGTACCCGCTGGGCGGCAAGGGAACGACAACGCCCGAACAACTGCTCGCGACGATGGTCGACACGGCGAACCGGAAGTTCAACGGCGCCCCCGTCGCCGCCGGCGCCCAGCGCAACGCGATGAACGCCTACCAGGCGGTCACCATCGCCAGCATCGTGCAGGCCGAGGCCGCGACGAAGGCGGACATGGGCAAGGTGGCCCGGGTCGTCTTCAACCGGCTGGAGCGGGGCATGCCGCTGCAGATGGACTCCACCCTCAACTACGGGCTGGGCCGCTCCACCCTGCGCACGACGACCGCCGACACCCGCGTGGACAGCCCCTACAACTCCTATCAGCGCATGGGTCTGCCGCCCACGCCGATCGACAACCCCGGTGCGGACGCCATGCAGGCCGCGATCAACCCGCCCCCGGGCGACTGGCTGTACTTCGTCACGGTCAAGCCCGGCGACACCCGTTTCACCGCGGACTACGCCGAACACCAGCGCAATGTCGCCGAGTTCAACCGCGGTCAGCGGACCGGCGGCCACTGAACGACCCTGACCACACCGAGGTCTCAGGCCGCCACCGGCTGCGCGTCCCGCTCCGCCAGCAGCCGCCGGATGTCCCGTACGGCGGCGCGCCCGGCCCGGTTCGCGCCGATCGTGCTGGCCGACGGGCCGTAGCCGACGAGGTGGATCCGCGGATCGGCGACGGCGCGGGTGCCCTCGACACGGATCCCGCCGCCCGGCTCGCGCAGCCGCAGCGGTGTCAGATGGTCGATCGCCGGCCGGAAACCGGTCGCCCACAGGATGACGTCCGCCTCCACCCGCCGTCCGTCCCGCCACTGCACCCCCTCCGGGGTGATCCGGTCGAACATCGGCTGCCGGTCCAGCACCCCGTCGGCGATGCCCTGCCGTATCGCGTCGTTCAGCGGCAGGCCCGTGACCGACACGACGCTGCGCGGCGGCAGGCCCTGCCGCACCCGCTCCTCCACCAGCGCGACCGCCGCACGGCCCGCGTTCTCGTCGAAGGGACCGTCGCGGAAGACCGGTGGCCGCCGGGTGACCCAGGTCGTGGCCGCCGCGTAGGGGGCCAGCTCCAGCAGGTGCTGGGTGCCGGAGGCGCCCCCGCCCACCACCACGACGCGTCGCCCCGCGAACCACTGAGGCCCCGGGTACTGCGCCGTGTGCAGCTGCTGCCCCCGGAAGGTCTCCTGGCCGGGGCAGCGCGGCCAGAAAGGCCGGTCCCAGGTGCCGGTGGCGTTGATCAGCGCGCGGGTCGCCCAAACGCCGTCGGAGGTCTCGACGAGCAGCCGCCCGTCCGCCCCCTCCCGCACGGCCGTCACCTCGACCGGGCGCCGAACGCGCAGGTCAAAGGCGCGCTCGTACGCCGTGAAGTACTCGCCGATCACCTGCGACGACGGCCGCGCCGGGTCCGCGCCGGTCAGTTCCATGCCCGGCAGCGCATGCATCCCGTGCACTTTGCCGTACGTCAGCGACGGCCACCGGAACTGCCACGCGCCGCCCGGGGCGGGGGAGTGGTCCAGCACCACGAAGTCCCGCTCCGGTGCGAAACCGGTGCGGCGCAGGTGGTAGGCGCTGGACAGACCCGCCTGCCCGGCGCCCACGACGACGACCTCGACCTCACGCAGTTCGTTCACGTTTCTACTAACGGTCGCGCGGCCGTGGATCTTCCCCGCAGCCGGTGCGTGGATCCCCCCGGCACCTGGTTCGGAGGGAGATCCACGCCCCCGGTGCGCTACCGCCCGCTCGCGACGGCCAGCGGCACCCGTGCGTCAGCCGCGGGCCCGCCCGCCGGCAGCCCCCGCGCCGCCAGCTCGGGAACCACCCCCTCCCCGAACCAGTACGCCTCCTCCAGATGCGGATAGCCGGAGAGCACGAAGTGCTCCACGCCCAGCGCGTGGTACTCCTCGATCCGGTCCGCGACCTCCGCATGACTGCCGACCAGCGCGGTCCCCGCACCGCCGCGCACCTGCCCGACGCCCGCCCACAGATTGGGATGGATCTCCAGCTTGTCCCGCGAACCGCCGTGCAGCGCCAGCATCCGCTGCTGCCCGACCGACTCGCTGCGCCCCAGCGCGGCCTGCGCTGCCGCGACGGTGTCCGCGTCGAGATCGTCGAGCAGCCGGTTCGCCGTCGCCCACGCCTCCGCCGCGGAGTCCCGGGAGATCGTGTGCAGGCGGATGCCGAAGCGGACCGTGCGCTCCTGCCGCTCGGCCAGACCGCGGATCCAGTCGATCTTCTCCTTCACCAGCGCCGGCGGCTCGCCCCACGTCAGGTAGACGTCTGCATGCCGGGCGGCGACCGGCCCCGCGGCCGGCGAGGACCCGCCGAAGAACAGCTGCGGCACCGGGTCCGGCGGCAGTGCGGTGAGAGCGCCGTCGACCTGGTAGTGCTCGCCGTGGAAGTCGTACGGCGCACCGCCTCACACCCCGCGCACCACGGACAGGAACTCGTCGGTGCGTGCGTAGCGCCGGTCATGGTCGAGCCGGTCGCCGAAGCGCCGCTGCTCGGCCGAGTCACCACCGGTGACCACGTTGAGCAGCAGCCGGCCGCCGGTGAGGCGCTGGTACGTGGACGCCATCTGCGCGGCCGGCGTCGGCGACAGCAGTCCCGGCCGGAACGCCACCAGGAACTTCAGCCGCTCGGTGTGCTGCGCGAGCGCCACGGTGGTCAGCCAGGCGTCCTCGCACCAGGTGCCGGTCGGCGTCAGCACCGCCTCGAAGCCGAGGCGCTCGGCCGCCTTGGCGATCTGGACGAGATAGTCCAGGTCGGGCGCGCGCACCCCGCTGACCTTGCCGGTCGTGTTCGGGCCGTAGGCGTGCCGGTCCACGAGGGTCCGGCCGTCCCCGCCCGTCGGCAGGAACCAGTGCAGTCGGACCGTCATCTCAGGACGCCTTCGAGGGCCGGGGCGCCGACGTCGACGCCGGCAGGGTGCCGTTGAACCGGGTGTCGGTGAAGTCGCCGAAGTCCACCTTGCGCGGGATCAGCCTCAGGCCGGCGAAGGTGTCCACGATCTGCTGCTCGGAGGCGATCAGCGGCTGGTCGACGGCGACCGGGACCCGGGTGCCGTAGGTGCGCTTCACGGCGGCGAGCGCCACCTCGTAGGGCAGTCCGGTGTCCTTCGCCCACACCTTGGCCCACTCCTCGGGATGCCCGTACACCCAGTCCTGGGCGCGCCGCAGCCGCTCGAGGTAGTCCTTGATCGCGGCGGCCTTCTTCGCGTCCTTCAGCGCGCCGGGCGCCGCCACCTGGAAGGTCAGCCCGTTGGTGATGCCGTCCCCGGTGGTCAGCACGCGTCCCTGCTTCCCTTGCAGCACCTGTGAGGAGTAGGGGTCCCACACCGCCCACGCGTCCACCTTCCCGGAGGTGAACGCGGCCAGCGCGTCGGCGGGCTGGAGGTACTTGACCTTGACGTCGCCGAGCGTGAGCCCGGCCTTCCGCAGGGACGCGACCAGCTGGTAATGCGCCGAGGAGCCCTGCGCCACGGCGACGGAGTGCCCCTTGAGCTGCCGGGGGCTGCTCAACTTCGAGTCGTTCGGTACGAGGATGGTGTCGCCCTTGGACGTGCCGTGCCAGGCCGCCACCACCGTGATCTTCGAGCCCGCGCCGGCCGCGAAGACCGGTGGGGTGTTGCCGACCCCGCCGATGTCGACGGCCCGGGCGTTCACGGCCTCCAGCAGGGGCGGACCGGAGGTGAAGGTGGACCACTTGATCTTGTAGTCGAGGTCCTTGAGTTCGCCGGCGGCGCGCAGGACGGCCTCGGAACCGCCCTTCTGGTCACCGACGTTGAGGGTGAGGGAGCCCTTGCCGCCGGTTCCGCCGCCGCCCGTCTGCGCGGCGGAGTTGCCACCGCAGGCGGAGAGCAGGAGTGTGAGGGGGAGGAGCAGCGCGGCGGGGACGAGACGTCGTCGCATCAGGGTTCCGTTCTTCGGAAAAGAGGGGCTTGGTTCAGATCGCTTCGGCGGCGGAGTCGACGCCGAGGCGCTCCAGGAGGGCGGCGCGCAGTGCGGCGAAGCGCGGGTCGGTGATGTCGCGCGGGCGGTCGAGGTCGACGCGGTGCTCGTGCGCGATGACACCGTCGTCCATGACCAGGACACGGTCGGCGAGCAGGACGGCCTCCTCGACATCGTGCGTGACGAGCAGCACCGCGCAGCCGCGCCGCTGCCACAACTCGCCGACCAGGAGCTGTGCCTTGATGCGGGTGAGTGCGTCGAGCGCGCCGAACGGCTCGTCCAGCAGCAGCAGATCGGGCTCGCGCACCAGGGCACGGGCGAGTGAGGCGCGCTGGGCCTCGCCGCCGGAGAGCGTCTTGGGCCAGGCGTCGGAACGGTGGCCGAGACCGACCTCCTCCAACGCCTGCCGCGCGACGGAGCGTTCTGGTTTGCCGGGCAGCCCGAGCAGGACGTTGCGCCACACCTTCTTCCACGGCATCAGCCGGGGCGACTGGAAGGCGACCGCCTTGCGGCGCGGTACCAGCACCGTCCCCTCGATGTCCCGGTCGAGTCCGGCGAGGATGCGCAGCAGGGTGGACTTGCCGCAGCCGCTGCGCCCGAGCAGAGCGACGAACTCGCCCGGCGCCACGTCGAGATGGAGATCGTCGATGACCTTGCGCCCGTCGAAGGAGCGGGTGAGCCCCTCGACGCGGATCGCCGAGCGCGCGGTCAGCGGCCCGTGAACGTCGGTCGCCATTGCAGCAGCAGCCTTTCGAGGGTACGGACGACGAAATCGGCGAGCAGGCCGAGGAAGGCGTAGACGATGAGGCAGACCACGATCACGTCGGTGCGCAGGAAGTCGCGCGCCTGCACCATCAGGAACCCGATGCCGGAGTCGGCGTTGACCTGCTCGGCGAAGACCAGGGCGAGCCAGGCGATGCCGAGGGAGTAGCGCACTCCGGTCATGGCCCCGGGCAGCGCACCCGGCAGCACGACGTGCCGCACGAGCCCCCACCGCGACAGGCCGAGCGACTCGCCGGCCTCGATCAACTGGGCGTCCACCCCGCGGATTCCGGCGTACACGTTGAGGTAGAGCGGGAACGTGACGCCGAGCGTGATGATGGCGATCTTCGGGGCCTCGCCGATGCCGAACCAGATGATGAACAGCGGGATGAGACCGACGAACGGCACCGTCCGCAGCATCTGCACCGGCGCGTCCACCAGGTCCTCGCCGATCCGGAACAGCCCGGAGACCAGGGCGAGTCCGGTACCGGCGATCGCGCCGAGCAGCAGTCCGGCGGCGACGCGCTGCAGGGAGGTGCCCATCGCCGAGGACAGCGAGCCGTCGGCGATCAGATCCCGGCCGACCTGCGCGATGCGCCCCGGTGAGGCGAGCACATCGGGGGGCAACGCGCCGGTCGAGCTGAGGAGTTGCCACAGCGCCAGCAGCAGCAGTGGTCCGGCGGTGCGGCGCAGCCAGCGCGGAACGCGGGTGCGGCGGGAGGAGGAGGGGACGAGAAGGACGAGGTCGGGTGACGACTTGGCGACGGATATACCGGAAATATCCGTCCGCGAGGAGCTGGGTGGGGCATGGCTGATGCTCATGGGTGCTCCAGAGAAGAGCGGTGAGAGGAGAGGAAATGCGCGCATGAGCGCATGCGCGCCTGATGCGGCGAACGCGGGTTCAGCCGTGCGTCAGGCGTGCGTCAGGCGTGGATCAGGAAGTGAGAAGGCGTCAGCAGCCGCGGTGACACGCGGCGGAGGCCACCCGCAGCAGGTCGATGTGACCGCGCGTGGTGAGCAGGGCTGTACGCAACATGCGCACGAACCTAGCCAGCAGGCGTTGCCGAGGTCAACGGGCGTCTCGCCGGCTGGACGGCGGTTTCATCAGACGGGCGGTTTCGTTCGGCATGAAAGCGGACCGATGGGTGAGGATGGGTCCATGTCCGATGCCTTCACCACCCGAGTGCTGAACGTGTCCTCCGGCTCCCGGGAGGCCGTCGTCGACCTCACCGGCGACTGCGAGGCCTTCCTGCGCGAGGCGGCCGCCGGCCGCGACGGCCTGCTCAATGTCTTCGTCCCGCACGCGACGGCCGGGATCGCCGTGATCGAGACGGGCGCCGGCAGCGACGACGACCTCCTCGCCGCGCTGCACACGCTCCTGCCCGCCGACGACCGCTGGCAGCACCGCCACGGCAGCCCCGGCCACGGCCGCGACCACGTCCTGCCGGCCCTCGTCCCGCCCCACGCCACGTTCCCCGTCATCGCCGGCCGTCTGGAGCTGGGCACCTGGCAGTCGGTGTGCCTGGTCGACACGAACAAGGACAACCCGAACCGGCAGGTGCGGCTGTCGTTCCTCGGGTAGTCCCCCCGTCCCCACACCCGCCGGGGAGCGGACACATGCCCCGCAGCGTACGGTGTGACGGAGGCAGCAAGCCGGGCTCGCCGTGAGGGAAGCGGCTGCGCAGCACGCGGCCGAAGGCGGCCCCGGGCCAGTCCAGGCCGGGAGACGACACATGACACTACGCGTCCGGCAGCGGCCCACGGGCCGCCGTGGCACAGCCCTGCGTACCGGGGTTTCGCTGGTCACCCTGGCGCTCGCCGTCACGGGCTGTGGGGCATCCTCCACGCCCGGGGCAAAGGCCGACTCCCCCCGGTCCGTTGCCTCCGGCCAGAGCACACACGACTCGACCGGCGTCAGCGCACGGCCCGGCACCGCCACCCGCACCGGCACGGCGCCGGCCACCGCGAGGGCCGCCCCGTCGCCGTCTGCGACCACCTGCACCGACCGCTACATGTCCGGGATGACCACTGCCCAACGGGTCGGACAGCTTCTCATGGGGGGCGTCTCCGCCGCCCACCCCGACCAGGCCCAGCTGGCCACGCTGCGGGCCCACCATGTGGGGTCCGTCATGCTGACCGGCCGGAGCACCGCCGGTACGACGGCGACCCGGCAGGTCGTCGACGGTTTCCGGGGTCAGGCCGACCAGGTCGCCGGCCGGCGGGTCGGCCTCCTGGTCTCGACCGACCAGGAGGGCGGCAAGGTGCAGGTCCTCACGGGCCCCGGCTTCTCGGTCATGCCCAGCGGCCTGACGCAGGGCAGTTGGCCGACCGGGACGCTGCGTACCCGGGCCGCCGAATGGGCCCGGCAGCTGAAGGCCGCCGGAGTCGATCTGAATCTGGCACCGGTCGCCGACGTGGTCCCGGCCGCCCTGGGCACCCGGAACCTCCCCATCGGCTCCTTCCAGCGGGAGTACGGCCACACCGCGGACACCGTGACGTCCCACACCGGTGCCTTCGCCGCCGGCTTCGCGCAGTCGGGCGTCATGACCACGCTCAAGCACTTCCCCGGGCTGGGCCGGGTGATCGGGAACACCGACACCACAGCCAACGTCGTGGACTCCGTGACGACCCCCACCAGTTCGAGCCTCACGCCCTTCCGGACCGGGATCCAGGCCGGGGCACCCTTCGTGATGATCTCGTCCGCCATCTACAGCAAGATCGACCCCCAGCACCTGGCGGCCTTCTCACCGACGGTCATCGATCACCTGCTCCGCGGCCAACTGGGCTTCAAGGGCGTGGTCATCTCGGACGACCTCGGCAACGCGGTCGCGGTCCGGTCCTTCACCCCCGCTCAGCGGGCCGTGAACTTCATCGCGGCGGGGGGAGACATGATCCTGACGGTCCGGCCGAGCACCATACCGCCGATGGCGGAGGCCATCCAGACCCGTATGGGGCAGGACGCCTCGTTCCGGGCCAAGGTCGACGCCGGTGTGCGCCGGATACTCGACGCCAAGCACAAGGCGGGCTTGCTCGACTGCCGCTGAGGCCTTGGGGCGCGGAGGGCGGAAGGTGGCCGCGGGCACCTTCCGCCCGTGCCTGCCGTCAGGAGTTGATCAGGTCCCGGGTCTGGGCGTAGACGGTGGCGTCCGAGAGCAGGCCGGTGTGGCTCAGGCAGGCCGTCTTGGTGTTGGCCGCTCCGCTGAGGGCGACGGAGCTGTCGGGGTTGATCACGGTGTCGCAGGGCGACCACCAGGTCGCGTACCGGGCCGAGCCCGGTGTCTCGTCACCGGAGTTCAGGGCGGCCAGGAAGTCGGAGCCGATACGCATCTCGGTGCAGGACGGGTCGAGGCAGGTGTTCGCGGAGTCCGTCCCGTGGTTGGGGCCGCCCAGGGACACCCAGGCGTCGACCTTGGCGGTCCCGCCGAGGTTCTTCAGGTAGGAGCGGGAGGACAGTCCGCCCATGGAGTGGCTGACGATGTCCACCTTGGTGGCGCCGGTGGCCGCGAGCAGGCGGTCGACCTCGGCGGAGAGCTGCTGGGCGGTCGTGGTGTTGGACTGGTGCCAGTCGTAGGTCCACTGGTCGAGGTAGGAGGACGGCCAGCCGTCGTTGCGAAAGCGGCCGGCCATGGTGTTCCAGTTGCTGCCGTCCCCGGTGTAGCCGTGCACGAAGAGGACGGGGTTGCTTGCGGAGGTGAAGGCGGAGGTGCTCGATGCCCGGGCGGGGACGGCTGTCATGGCGGCGAGCAGGGCGACGGCGGCAGCCAGGGCAGCGGCCACGAAGGATCTGTTCACTGGGGGGCCTCACAGGAGCGGTATGGGGAGGAACACCGGTGTGAGGGGGTGGCGGCGTGAGCGTACTGGCGGGTAACTGCTCGGGGTCAAGAGGCGTGCACCAGGTTTCGTGCCGGTACGCCGAAGGGCCCGCACCCGGAGTGGGTGCGGGCCCTTCAAAGGCGTGGGCGTCAGGCCGGGAGGATGTTCTCCGCCTGCGGGCCCTTCTGGCCCTGCGTGACCTCGAAGGTCACGCGCTGGCCTTCCTGGAGCTCACGGAAGCCCTGGGTGGCGATGTTCGAGTAGTGCGCGAACACGTCCGGGCCGCCGCCGTCCTGCTGGATGAAGCCGAAGCCCTTTTCCGAGTTGAACCACTTCACGGTGCCGCTGGCCATGTTTTTCTCCTCTGTATGGGGTAGTGACGGGCGCTCCACACCGCGCGGAGGACCCGGTCGCCGCAATGACCCCATCCGGAGAAACCCGGACACCGGAGAAACCCCCGGCAACACAACGCGCCTGATGGTCACAGACCGTCAGGCGCGCACAAAGTCATGGGTACCAAAACTGCAACGTAATCAGCCTAGCACAGGTCTGCCGGGCGCCCCGGAGCGCAGTCCGTCCATGACGAGGTCCAGCAGGCGGGTGGCTCGGGCGTGCCCCTCCTCGTGGGGGCCGACCTGCCACAGGCCGGCGATGGCGAGCAGGAAGTCGTCCGCGCTCACGCCGGGGCGGATGGTCCCGGCCTGCTCGTTGGCGCGCAGCAGGCGCCCGGCCGCCTCGGTCACGGGGGTGGGTGCCGGTTTCTCCGGGGCGCCCGGCGCGCTGGTGGCCTGGCGCAGGGCGTCCGCGAGGCCCGCCTTGGTCATCGCGAACCGCGCCAGACGGTCCATCCAGGCGCGCAGTGCCCGCTCCGGGTCGTACGCGCGCAGCAGTTCGTCCGCACCGTCGGCGACCTGCTGCATCTCGTGCCGGTAGACCTCCAGTACGAGCGCCTCCCGGCTCGGGAAGTTGCGGTAGAAGGTGCCCTGTCCGACGCCCGCCTTCCTGGCGATCCGGCTCAGTGGGGCGTCGGCGTCGCGGGTGAGTTCGGCCAGGGCGACCTCCAGGATGCGCTCGCGGTTGCGCTGGGCGTCGGAGCGGCGGGGTGCGCCGGACGCGTCCCTCTTCGGCTGCACTGGTCCTCCTCACGGGTTCGTGGCGCGAACCCGGCCTTGCTAAGCGGACAGCTGTCCGTTAGGTTTCATGGTCTAGTGGACAGCTGTCCGGTTAGCGCCACCGTCACCATAGCGCCTGCCTGCACCGACGTCTCCTCGAAGGACCCCGCCCCCTCCCCGGGAAGCCCCGGCCTGCTCTTCGTGAAAGAAGGCTGACCATGGCCACAGCCCCGTCGCCCACCCACAGCGGCGTCACCCTGCACATCAACGGCGAGAAGCACACACTGACCGTCGACCACCGCACCACCCTGCTCGACGCCTTGCGCGAGCGCCTCGATCTCACCGGCACGAAGAAGGGCTGCGACCAGGGACAGTGCGGCGCCTGCACCGTCCTGGTCGACGGGCGGCGCACCGTGGCCTGCCTCCAGCTCGCGGTGGCGGCCGAAGGCCGGGAGATCACCACGATCGAGGGGCTGGCCGACGGCGAGCACCTGCACCCGGTGCAGCAGGCCTTCCTCGACCTCGACGGCTACCAGTGCGGTTACTGCACCCCCGGCCAGATCTGCTCCGCCGTCGCGATGATCGACGAACACGCCCGCGGGTGGCCCAGCGCCGCCACCGACGACGTGCGGCCCGAGGCGGGACCGCCACCGCTCACCCCCGAGGAGATCCGTGAGCGGATGAGCGGCAACCTGTGCCGCTGCGCCGCCTACGTGTCGATCGTCGAGGCGATCACCCGCGCCGCGCAGGAGCAGTCCGCAGGCGACGAGGAGGCGGCGGCATGAAGGAGTTCGGCTACCAGCGCGCCGCGGACGTCTCCGGTGCCGTCGCCCTGCTCGGCGCCGACCCGGACGCCCGCTACCTCGGCGGCGGCACCAACCTCGTCGACCTGATGAAGACCGGCGTCGAACGGCCCGCCCGCCTCATCGACGTGCGCGAACTCCCCCTGGACCGGGTCGAGTCGACGCCCGACGCCGGGCTGCGCATCGGCGCCACGGTCACCAACAGCGACCTCGCCGCCCACCCCGAGATCCGCCGCCGCTACCCCGCCCTCGCCCAGGCCGTGCTGGCCGGCGCCTCCGGCCAGCTGCGCAACATGGCGACGGTCGGCGGGAACCTGCTCCAGCGCACCCGCTGCGCCTACTTCACCGACGTCACACAGCCCTGCAACAAGCGCCTTCCGGGCAGTGGCTGTCCCGCCCGCACCGGAGAGCACCACAACCACGCCGTCCTCGGCGCCTCCGAGCACTGCGTCGCCGTCCACCCCTCGGACATGGCCGTGGCCCTGGCCGCCTTCGACGCCGTCGTGTCCTACGAGACCGCCGACGGGCCCGGCGAGGTGCCGCTCGCCGACTTCTATCTCCCCGTCGGCGACACCCCGCACCGCGAGACCGCCCTGCCGCCCGGCGCGCTGATCACCGCCGTCATCCTGCCGCCCGCGCAGGTCGCCGCCCACTCCCGCTACCGCAAGGTGCGCGAACGGGCCTCGTACGCCTTCGCGATCGGCTCCATCGCCGCCGCGCTCGACGTTCAGGGTGGCGTCGTGCACGACGTACGGATCGCCCTCGGCGCCGTCGCCTCCCGGCCCTGGCGGGCCCGCACCGCCGAACGCGCGCTGACCGGCGCACCGGCCGAACCGGATGCCTTCGCCGCGGCCGCCGACGCCGAACTGGCCGCGGCCACCCCGCTGCCCGACAACGGATACAAGGTGACCCTCATGCGCAACCTCGTCGTGGCGGTGCTCACCGAACTCGCCGAGGAGGCGGCCCGATGACCACGACCACCACCGCCGGCACCGCGCGCTCCGTCGGCCGGGCCCACCCCCGCGTCGAGGGCCGTGCCAAGGTCACCGGCACCGCCCGCTACGCCGGCGAGATCCCCTTCGCCGACCTCGCCCACGGCTGGCTCGTCACGTCGGCCGTCGCGCGCGGCCGTATCGCCGGCATCGACACCGAGCCCGTCCTCACGATGCCCGGCGTGCTCGCCGTCCTGCACCACGGCAACTCCCCGCGCCTGGACACGGAGTACACCGGCCTGCTCGGCACCCCGGACCGGACCTCCGCGCTCTTCCAGCACGACCGCGTGCCCCACCTGGGCTGGCCGGTCGCGCTCGTGGTCGCCGAGACCTCCGAGCAGGCCAGGGAGGCCGCCGAAGCGCTCGTCGTGCACTACGAACAGCAGCCGCACGACGTCGACTTCGCCGGCGCGGGCGAGGACGCCTACACGGTGGACGGGCACATGCCCGGCGCCGCCGCCAAGGGCGACCTGGCGGCCGAACTCGCCACCTGCGCCGCGGTCGTGGACGCCGAGTACTCCACCCCCGAAGAGCACCACGCGATGATGGAGCCGCACGCGGCCACCGCGCACTGGGACGACGGCCGGCTGGAGATCGTCGACTCCAATCAGGGCACCATGTGGGTCGCGCACGAGCTCGCGCTGCTCTTCTCCCTCGACCCCGCCTCGGTGCACGTCCGCTCCGAGCATGTCGGCGGCGGCTTCGGCAGCAAGGGTGTGCGCGCGCACCAGGTGGCCGCCGCGCTCGCCGCGACCACGCTCCAGCGGCCCGTCCGCGTGGTGCTGACGAGGCGTCAGATGTTCTCGCTGGCCGGCTACCGCAGCCCCACCCGGCAGCGCGTCCGGCTCGGCGCCGACGCCGGCGGACGGCTGCGCGCCCTGGAGCACGACTGCCTCAGCCTGACCTCCACGGTCCACGAGTTCGTCGAGCCCGGCGCCGGAGCGGCCCGGGTGATGTACGACGCCGACGCCCACCACACGGCCAACCGGGTGGTACGGCTCGACGTGCCCACCCCGACCTGGATGCGTGCGCCGGGTGAGGCGCCGGGGTCGTTCGCGCTGGAATCGGCGGTCGACGAACTCGCCGAGCATCTGGGCCTGGACCCGATCGAGCTGCGCGTACGCAACGAGCCCGATGCCGGGCCGGTGTCCGGGCTGCCGTTCGCGAGCCGCCACCTGATCGCCTGCTTCGAGGAAGGCGCCCGCCGGTTCGGCTGGGCCGACCGCGACCCGCGCCCCGGCCTGCGCCGCGACGGACGCTGGCTGATCGGCACCGGCACGGCGGCGGCCTCCTTCCCGGCCGGGTCGGCCCCTTCGACGGCCGCCGTGACCGCAGAGGCCGACGGCACCTTCACCGTGCGGGTCAACGCCACCGACATCGGCACCGGCGCCCGCACCGCACTGACCCTGATCGCTGCCGACGCGCTCGAGACGACGCCGGACCGGGTCAGGGTGCTGATCGGCGACAGCGACCTCGGGCGGGCGTGGATCGCCGGCGGGTCCATGGGCACCCGCTCCTGGGCGTGGGCGGTCACCAGCGCGGCCGCCGAACTGCGCGAACGGCTCGCCCTCTCCACCGGCGTCCCGCCGCAGGGCATCACCGTGCGCGCTGACACCACGGACGCCGTCGGCGCCCTCACGCAGAAGGAACGGCACTCCTTCGGCGCCCAGTTCGCGGAGGTCGCCGTGGACGTCGCCACCGGCGAGGTGCGCGTGCGGCGCATGCTCGGGATCTTCTCCGCGGGCCGGATCGTCAACCCGCTCACCGCGCGCAACCAGCTCGTCGGCGGCATGATCTGGGGCCTGTCCATGGCCCTGCACGAGGAGGCCGCCCGTGACCGGGCCTCCGGCGGGGTCGTCGGCGCGGACCTCGCCGGCTACCACGTCGCCACCCATGCCGACGTTCCCCAGGTCGAGGCCGACTGGATCGAGGACGTCGACCCGGACGACCCGATCGGCATCCGGGGCGTCGGCGAGATCGGTATCGTCGGAGCCGCGGCGGCGGTCGCCAACGCGGTGTGGCACGCCACTGGCGTGCGCCACCGCCGGCTGCCGATCCGGCCCGACCGGGTCATTCGCGCGGAGCCGCCGCGTGCTTGACATCGCCGCGGAACTGCAGCGCTGGGTTGAGGAGGGCCGCGACTTCGCCGTCGCCACGGTCGTCGCCGTCGGCGGCAGTGCCCCGCGCGGACCCGGCGCCGCGCTCGCGGTCGACGGCGAGGGCACGGTGATCGGCTCGGTCTCCGGCGGCTGCGTCGAGGGCGCGGTGTACGAGCTGTGCGTGCAGGCACTCGCCGACGGCGCCGACGGCGAAAGCGTCCTCGAACGCTTCGGATACAGCGACGAGGACGCCTTCGCGGTCGGGCTGACCTGCGGTGGGGTGATCGACATCCTGGTCAGCCCGGTCCGCGCGCACGATGCGGGGCGAGCGGTGCTGGGGGCCGCCCTCGCCGCCGCCGGCCGTGGCGAGCCGGTCGCCCTGGCCCGGGTCGCGCGCGGCCCGGCCGCGCTGCTCGGCCACGCCCTGCTGGTCCGCGGCGACGGCACGGCCCGCGGCACCCTCGGCGGTCACCCGGAACTGGACCGTACGGCCGCCGCCCAGGCCCACGCCCTGCTGGAGGCCGGCCGCACCGGCACCGTCGAACTCGCCGAGGACGGCACCCACTGCCCGGGCGGGCTCACCCTGCTCGTCGAGTCGACCGTGCCGCCGCCCCGGATGATCGTCTTCGGCGCCATCGACTTCGCCGCCGCCCTGGTCCGGGCCGGGAAGTTCCTCGGCTACCACGTCACCGTGTGCGACGCGCGCCCGGTCTTCGCCACCGCTGCCCGGTTCCCCGGCGCGGACGAGGTCGTCGTCGACTGGCCGCACCGCTATCTGCAGTCCACCCGCACCGACGCGCGCACGGTGCTGTGCGTGCTCACCCACGATCCCCGTTTCGACGTACCGCTGCTGACCGTGGCGCTGCGGATGCCGGTCGCCTTCGTCGGGGCGATGGGCTCGCGCCGCACCCACGACGACCGCGACAAGCGGCTGCGCGAGGCCGGGCTGAGCGAGCGGGAGCTGGCCCGGCTGCGCTCTCCGATCGGCCTCGACCTCGGCGCCCGTACGCCCGAGGAGACCGCGCTGTCCATCGCGGCGGAGATCGTCGCCGAGCGCCGCGGCGGCAC
Source organism: Streptomyces sp. NPDC049915 (assembly GCF_040656475.1). Lineage (NCBI taxonomy): Bacteria > Bacillati > Actinomycetota > Actinomycetes > Kitasatosporales > Streptomycetaceae > Streptomyces > Streptomyces sp. NPDC049915. Next base: position 104,844 of record NZ_JBFAMH010000010.1, on the reverse strand, counting down.
GGGGCTGCCGCTGACGGCGACCGACACGCCGATCCACCGGGCGAGCGCACCGGACGGCCGTACGGCGGCGGCCTGAGCGCCCCGCCGCCGTACGGCCGTGCTCTTCGGGCGGACCGTCGCCGGATGCCGGCAGCTGCCTCGCCCAAACGGTCAGGCCCCGGCGATCCGTTCCGCCGCCGCGGTCGCGCACACCCGGGCCGCGCCGTGCGTGGCGAGGTGCAGGGCGCCACGCGGGGCGGCCTGGGCGACGCCCATCTCCACCACCACCGTGTCGGGGCGGGCGGTGAGCAGGGTGTCCAGGGCGGACCCCATCCACGCGTGCCGGTGCTCGTCGCGCACCACGGCGACCAGTCGCCGGCCCTTCGCCGCGGCGAGCGCCGCCTCACCCGCCCCGTCGCCGGTGAACACGCCGGTCGCGGTGCCCGGCAGAAGCCGGGCCAGTTCGGCGCCCACGCCCCACGGCGTCTCGTCGCCGACGGCGATGTTGGGCGTCGGGCTGAACGTGGCCACGTACACGGGCTCGGTCACCACACCCGCCTCGGCCGTACCCCGGGTCACGGTCACCGCGCGACGGGCGGCGGTGAGGCCGACCTCCGCGTCGGACGCCGCACCCGGGTCCGCCCCGCGGGCCGCCCTCGCGGTCCACGCGGCCAGCTCCCGCACCCGGGCGGCCGCGTCGGCCAGCCGCTCCTCGGGCAGTTCGCCGGAGCGGACGGCGGCGACGAGCGCGTCCCGCAGCCGCAGCACGATGTCCTCGTCGCACAGCCCGCCGCCGACACAGATCGCGTCCGCGCCCGCCGCGAGGGCCAGCACGGTGCCACGCTCGATGCCGTACGTACCGGAGATGGCGCGCATCTCCATGCCGTCCGTGACGATCAGGCCCTGGTAGCCGAGTTCACCGCGCAGCAGGTCGGTCAGGATGGGGCGGGACAGGGTGGCCGGGTGCTCCGGATCAAGCGCGGGCACCAGGATGTGCGCGCTCATCACCGCGCGCGTGCCGGCCGCGATCGCCGCCCGGAAGGGCGCCAGTTCCCGTGCGTGCAGCGTGGCCGTGCCGACGTCGATGCGCGGCAGGGCGAGGTGGGAGTCGACACCGGTGTCGCCGTGGCCGGGGAAGTGCTTGGTGCACGCGGCGATCCCCACCGACTGCAGGCCCTCGACGTAGGCCTCGGTGTGCCGGGCCACCAGAGCGGGATCGGCGCCGAAGGAGCGCACGCCGATCACCGGGTTGTCGGGGTTGGCGTTGACGTCGGCGGACGGCGCCCAGTTGAAGGTGACGCCGCACGCGGCGAGCCGGCGGCCCAGCTCGCGGGCCACGCGCCGGGTCAGCTCGGTGTCGTCGACCGCGCCGAGGGCGTTGTTGCCGGGGAAGGAGGAACCGGTGTGCACCTCCAGGCGGGTGACGTCGCCGCTCTCCTCGTCGATCGCGACCAGCACGTCGTCCCGCTCCGCCCGCAGCTGCGCGGTCAGCTCCGCGACCTGCTCGGCGCTTGCGACGTTGCGGCCGAACAGGCCGACGGAGACCAGGCCCTCGCCGAGCCGGCGGCGCACCCAGTCCGGCGCGGTCGTGCCGGCGAAGCCCGGTTGCAGCACGGCGAGCGCGTCACGGGTGACGGCGTCACCCGCGGCGGAGCCGCTGCCGGACGCGGTGCTGGTGAATGTCGTCATCGGGCGTTATCCCTTCACGGCGCCGTCGGTGAGGCCGCTGACGGCCTTGCGCTGCAGGAAGACGAAGAGGACCAGGATCGGGAGGGCGAACAGCGTCGAGGCGGCCATGGTGGCGCCCCAGTCGTCACCGAACGCGGTACGGAACTGGGAGATCCACAGCGGGAGCGTCTGCTTCTCGATGCTCTTGTTGAGGATCAGCACCAGCGGGAACTCGTTCCAGGCGGTGATGAAGCCGAACAGCGAGGTGGCCATCAGACCGGGCGCGAGCAGCGGGAAGATCACCTTGGCGAAGGCCTGGGCGCGGGTGCAGCCGTCGACCATCGCGGACTCCTCCAGCTCCCTCGGCACGGCGGCCACATAGCCGCGCAGCGTCAGGATCGTGAACGGCAGCACCATCATCATGTAGAAGACGGTCAGCGGCACGAGGCTGTCGAGCATGTCGCTGTCGCGGACCAGCATGTAGTTGGCGATGATCATGACTTCCCAGGGCGCCATCTGCGCCAGCATGAAGGTCACGACGAACGCCCCGCGCCCCTTGAACCGCATCCGCGCCAGGGCGAACGACGCGAACAGGGCGATGGCCAGCGACATCAGCACCGCGAGCACGGTCACGGTGACGGAGTTGCGCACCAGCGTCCAGAAGTGGTCGGCGTGCACCGCCTTGTCGAAGTGCGCGAAGGTGACGTCGGTGGGGAACCACACCGGGTCCTCGGCGATGATGTCGCCGGTCGGCTTCAGGGCCGTGGCGAACATCCAGTAGACGGGGAACGCGAAGGCCACGAAGAGGATGACGGCGGTCGCGTTGGGCCAGATGCGGCCGAAGATCGAGCGCTTCACAGCTCGTCCTCCTCTTGCTTGAGCACCATGCGCAGGTAGTACGAGGTGAGGGCGAGCAGGACCAGGACGGTCAGGAACGAGATGGCGGCGCCCATGCCGAAGTGCTGGTTGCCCACACCCTCGACGAACGCGTACACCGGAAGGGTCTCGGTGAGCCGGTCCGGGCCGCCCTCGTTCATCGCGAAGACCTGCGGGAAGGCCTTGAAGACCCAGATGACCTCGAGGAACGTCGTGGAGTACAGGAACGGCCGCAGGAACGGGAACGTCACCGAGGTGAAGCTCTTCCAGGTGCCGGCGCCGTCCAGGGAGGCCGCCTCGTACAGCTCGCGCGGGACGGTGGTCGTGGCGGCGTACAGGTTGATCGCCACGAACGGGATGGACTGCCACACGATCAGCAGCGTGATCACGGAGAACGTCGAGAACTGGGTGCCGAGCCAGTTGTAGTCGGCCATCGAGTGCCAGCCGAGCTTGTCCAGCACCCAGTTGACGACGCCGAAGCGCTGGGCGAACAGCCACTGGTAGACGGTGGTCGCGGCGATGACGGGCATCGCCCACGCGAGCACCAGACCCAGCAGGAGCAGCAGTCGCATCCTCTTGCCGAGCCGGGCCAGCAGCAGCCCGGTCAGGGTGCCCAGCAGCATGATCAGCACGACGTTGGCGAGCGTGAACAGCACCGAGCGCTTGACGACCCGCCAGAAGTCCGAACCGGTGAGCACGTCCCGGTAGTTGTCGATGCCGTTCCACTCGGTCAGGTGGAGGATCAGCTGGCGTGGGTTGAGGTTCTGGAACGACAGCATGCCGTTCTTCACCAGGGGCACGCCGAGCAGGACCAGGGTGGCGAGCAGCGCGGGCAGCAGGAGCAGGTAAGGGGCGGCCTTGCGTCGGCCGCGTGCGGGTGCGCTGGTGGTGCGTGTCCCGTCACGCGGGGGCGAGGGAGCCTGGGCCTTGCGGACACCGGGCCCCCCGGCCGTGTCCGTGCCTTCGGTCTGCACTGGCATGGCTTGCCGTCTCTTCCGTGGCCGTACGAGCAACACAAGTGGTAACGGGGCGGGACGTCCGCCCCCGGCGAGGGGAGGCCGGGTGCCGTCCCGGCGCGGGTGGGGCCGGGACGGTCCTCCGGCGTGCGGGCCCCCGAGACCCCGCACTTCGGGGCGGGGAGCCACCCGCTCCGCGCGGGACGGCGTGGCCCCCACCCCTCCACCGCCCGTCAGTTCTTCTGCGCCAGGCGCTTGTTGATCTCGGACTCGACGTCCTTGGCCGCGTCCGCGGGCGCCTTGCCGTTCAGGACCGCCGTCATGTAGCTCTTGATCGGGTTCGGGGTGTTCTCCACCGCGGCCCACTCCGGGATCAGCGGCGTGGTGCCACCGGCCGCGGCGGCCGGTGCGGCGGCCTCGGCGACGGCGTTGCCCTGGAGGTTGCTCTGCAGGGACTGCTTGTTCGGCACGATGCCGTTGAGCTTGGCCAGCTCACCCTCGAACTTGTCCGACAGGGCGATCTTCAGGAACTCCTTGGCCAGCGACTGCTTCTTGCTGCCCGCGGCGACGGCGAAGTTGGAGCCGCCGAGGAAGACGCTCTCGGGCTTGCCGGCGGTGGCGCCGGGGACGGTGAAGTAACCGAGGTCCTTCTCGATGGCCTTGTTGGCCGTGACCGCGGTGCCGGCCTCCCAGCCCATGCCGATGAACGCGCCGGTCTTGCCCTTGGCGAACACCTCGGCCTGCTGCGGGGTGGCCTCGTCCTTGTCCTTGGGGGCCTTGGAGTAGGAGGCGTACTTCTTGTAGATCTCCATGGCCGCGGAGACCTTCGGGTCGCCGAGGTTGGAGACGTACTTGTCGCCGTCCTTCTTCACCAGGTCGGCGCCCTGGCCGATGATCAGGCCGTCGAGGAAGTACCAGTTCTGGCCGGGCATGTAGATCGGCTCGGCGTCGGTCTTCTTGCCGATGGTCTCCAGGTCCTTGAAGAACTCGTCCCGCGTCTTGGGCGTGTCCTTGATCCCGGCCTGGGCCCAGATCTTCTTGTTGTAGACGACGATGCGGTTGGCGAAGTACCAGGGGGCGGCGTACTGCTTGCCCTCGTAGACGGAGGAGGCGGACACGGACGGGGTCCAGTCGGCGCCGATCTCCTGCTTCAGGTCGCCGAGTTCGGCGAGTCCGCCGGTGGCGGCGTAGGCCGGGGTCTGGGTGTTGCCGACCTCGATGACGTCCGGCGGGGTGGACTCAGACAGGGCGGTGGTGATCTTCTGCTGGATCCCGTCCCACTTCTGGATCTCGAACTTGACCTTGGCGCCGGTCTTGGCCTCGAACGCCGTCTGCACGTCCTTGGTCCACTGGGCCGGGGCCGAGCCGTCCATCGTCCACACGACCAGCGTTTGGCCCTTGGAGCTGTCCTGCCCGGCGTCCTTGCCGTTGTCGTCGCTGTCGCCCCCACACGCCGCGATGGACATCATCATGCCCGCGATACCGATCGCGGCAACCAGCTTGCGCTTCACGCCACCCCTCCTAAGGAATACCTCTCACCCACGCCCTCGGCGGTGACCTGCGCTCCTGCACGGTGGGCTGGGGAACCTGGCCCCAATGGTGTAGACCAGCACCGCGAGCTTGGCCTAGACCTATGGGGCTGTCAAGGGGTGTTCCAGGAGGTGATGTCCGCCGTGACCGGAACGTCACCGGCCGCTGCGCCGTGCGTCCTTTACGGGTTTGGACTAGACCAAGCGCCGGTTCCGTCGCTATAACGGAGAACCGCCGAGCGGCCCGCTGCCGTCGGCCGTATCGGGCCAACGGAGCCGGGAAGGCGGGTCATGAGCACCGACGTCAGCAGTGCCCAGGGGGAGCGACGGGGTGAACCCGGGCGCGTCGCACGGGTGCCCAAGTACTACCGGATCAAGAAGCGGCTACTGGAGATGACCGAGGCGCGCCGGCCCGGCGCGCCCATGCCGGCGGAGCGGCTGCTCGCCCTGGACTTCCGCACCTCCCGCACCACCGTCCGCAAGGCCCTGCAGGAACTGGTCGGCGAGGGCAGGCTGGACCGCGTCCAGGGCAAGGGCACGTTCGTCGCCCGCCCCAAGGTGTCGCGCACGCTGGACCTGACCTCCTACACCGAGGACATGGAGGCCCAGGGCATGCGCCCCGCCTCCCGGGTGCTGGACATCGGCTATGTCAGCGCCGACGCCGTGCTGGCCGGACTGCTCGACGTGACGGCCGGTGAGCGTGTGCTGCGGGTGGAGCGGCTGCGCCTGGCGAGCGGCGAACCGATGGCGATCGAGGCGACCCATCTGCCGGACCGCCGCTTTCCGGGGCTGCGCCGCAACCTGGCGAAGTACACCTCCCTCTACACGGCCCTCGCCGAGCAGTACGGCGTACGGCTCGCGGAGGCCGACGAGACGATCGAGACCTCGCTCGCGACCCCGCGCGAGGCCGGGCTGCTCGGCACGGACGTCGGCCTGCCGATGCTGCTGCTGTCCCGCCACTCCCGCGACGCGCAGGGCAGGCCGGTGGAGTGGGTCCGCTCGGTATACCGCGGCTCCCGCTACAAGTTCACGGCCACACTGACGCGCCCCGCGCACTGAAGCCCGCCCGGCAGAGCGTTCCGGAGCCTGGGAACACCCTGCGTGCGGCCCGCGTCACCGCCTGACGCGACGCGCCTGATCGAGTGGTGGCCCCGCACCGGCGGGCGTAGCGTCGACGACGGACCCGGCACCCTGGGGCAGACATGAGCACCAGTCCGCAACCGATCTCCACGACGCAGCCCGCCACCGGCCGGCGAAGCGGTGGCGGGAACGCGATGGCCCTGCTGGTCATCGCCTCCTGCCAGCTGATGGTGGTCCTCGACATCACCATCGTGAACATCGCCCTGCCGCACATCCAGAGCGCGCTGGACTTCTCCACCACCAGCCTCGCCTGGGTGGTCAACGCCTACACCCTCACCTTCGGCGGTCTGCTGCTGCTCGGCGGTCGCACCGGTGACATCCTCGGCAGACGGCGCGTCTTCATGTTCGGCGTCGCCCTCTTCGCCGTCGCCTCCCTGCTCGGCGGCCTCGCCCAGAACCCCGGCGAGCTGCTCGCCGCCCGCGCCCTGCAGGGCGTCGGCGGAGCCATCGCCTCCCCGACCGCGCTGGCCCTGGTCAGCACCACCTTCAAGGAGGGGCCCGAGCGCAACCGGGCCTTCGGCGTGTTCGCCGCGGTCTCCGCGGGCGGCGGCGCCATCGGCCTGCTCATGGGCGGCATCCTCGTGGAGTGGCTGAACTGGCGCTGGGTGCTGTTCGTCAACGTGCCCATCGGCGTGCTCATCATCCTCGCCACCCCCCGCTTCATCCGCGAGTCCGAACGCCATCCCGGCCACTTCGACATCGCCGGCGCGCTGACCTCCACGGTCGGCATGGTGCTGCTGGTGTACGGGTTCATCCGGGCCGCACAGGAGGGCTGGCGGGACGCGCTGACGCTGGCCTCGTTCGCCGCCGCGGTCGTGGTGCTCGTGGGATTCGTGCTGATCGAGCGGCGTTCCAGGCAACCGATCACACCGCTGCACATGTTCGCCGACCGCAACCGGGCCGGCACCTACGGGATCATGCTGTGCCTGGCCGCGGCGATCTTCGGGATGTTCTTCTTCCTGACCCTGTTCGTGCAGGACGTCCTGGACTTCAGCCCGCTGCAGGCGGGACTCGCCTTCCTGCCGGTCAGCGCGGTCATCGCGATCGGCGCCGGACTCGCCTCACGGTTCCTGCCCCGTTTCGGACCCAAGCCGTTCATGGTGACCGGCGCGATCCTCGCGGCCGCGGGTCTCGCCTGGCTGACCCTGACCGATGTGCACTCCACGTACGCGGGCAGCATCCTCGGCCCGATGCTCGTCTTCAGCCTCGGCATGGGCATGGAATTCGTGTCGCTGACCCTGATGGCCCTGTCCAACGTGTCCCCCCGGGAGACCGGCGCGGCCTCAGGACTGCTCAACGCCACCCAGCAGGTCGGCGGCTCCCTCGGGCTGTCGATCCTGGTCACGATGTTCGGCACGGCCAGCACCGACGAGGCGCGCAAGCAGATCCCGCGCTTCCTGTCCCAGGCCACGCCCCTGGAGCGGCTGCGCTTCCAGCACACCGGGCAGCTGCCCAAGCCCTTCGCCGACGAGATCCTCACCGCGGGAGTGTCGGCCGCGTTCGTCGTCGCCGCCGTCTTCACGGTCCTCGCCGCGCTGATCGCCCTCATCGCGATCCAGGTCCGCCCCGCCGACCTGGAACGGCTGCAGGGCCAGACGGGGCTGCCGCCGGGATGAGTGACCCGCGTCTCATGGCCAGCCGGGGAGGTTGCCGCGACCATGGTGGGAATCACCCGCAGGCCGAAGGGAATCGGGGATGCTCCGCAAGGTACTGGTCGCCAACCGTGGCGAGATCGCGATTCGCGCCTTCCGAGCCGGATATGAGCTCGGCGCGCGCACCGTGGCCGTCTTCCCGCACGAGGACCGCAACTCGCTGCACCGGCTCAAGGCCGACGAAGCCTATGAGATCGGTGAACCCGGGCATCCGGTGCGCGCCTATCTCTCCGTCGACGAGATCATCCGCGCCGCCCGGCTGGCCGGCGCCGACGCCGTCTACCCCGGCTACGGCTTCCTGTCCGAGAACCCCGAGCTGGCCCGCGCCTGCGAGGAAGCGGGCATCACCTTCGTCGGTCCGAGCGCGCAGATCCTCGAACTGACCGGCAACAAGGCCCGCGCCGTGGCCGCCGCCCGCGAGGCGGGCGTGCCCGTGCTGGGCTCCTCGCAGCCCTCCAACGACGTCGACGAACTCGTGCGCGCCGCCGAGGGCATCGGCTTCCCCGTCTTCGTCAAGGCCGTCGCGGGCGGCGGCGGGCGCGGCATGCGCCGGGTCGAGGACCCCGCCCAGCTGCGCGAGGCCATCGAGGCCGCCTCCCGCGAGGCCGCCTCCGCGTTCGGCGACCCGACGGTCTTCCTGGAGCAGGCGGTCGTCGAGCCCCGCCACATCGAGGTGCAGATCCTCGCCGACGGCGAGGGCAACGTCATCCACCTCTTCGAACGCGACTGCTCGGTGCAGCGCCGCCACCAGAAGGTCATCGAGCTGGCGCCCGCGCCCAACCTGGACCCGGCGCTGCGCGAGCGGATCTGCGAAGACGCCGTGAAGTTCGCCCGGCACATCGGCTACCGCAACGCCGGCACCGTGGAGTTCCTCCTCGACCGCCAGGGCAGGCACGTCTTCATCGAGATGAACCCGCGCATCCAGGTCGAGCACACGGTCACCGAGGAGGTCACCGACGTCGACCTCGTCCAGTCCCAGCTGCGCATCGCCGCCGGGCAGACCCTCGCCGACCTCGGCCTGTCCCAGGACACGGTCACGCTGCGCGGCGCGGCGCTGCAGTGCCGTATCACCACCGAGGACCCCGCCAACGGCTTCCGCCCCGACACCGGCCGGATCAGCGCCTACCGCTCGCCCGGCGGCTCCGGCATCCGCCTCGACGGCGGCACCACCCACGCCGGTACGGACATCAGCGCCCACTTCGACTCCATGCTGGTCAAGCTGACCTGCCGGGGCCGCGACTTCACCACCGCCGTCAACCGGGCCCGGCGCGCGGTCGCCGAGTTCCGTATCCGCGGTGTGGCCACCAACATCCCCTTCCTGCAGGCCGTCCTCGACGACCCGGACTTCCAGAACGGCAACGTCACCACGTCGTTCATCGAGCAGCGCCCGCATCTGCTCACCTCGCGCCACTCCGCGGACCGCGGCACCAAGCTGCTCACCTACCTCGCCGACGTCACCGTCAACAAGCCGCACGGCGAGCGCCCCGAGCTGATCGACCCGGTGACCAAGCTGCCCGCGCTGCCCCCCGGGGAGCCGCCCGCCGGCTCCAAGCAGAAGCTCACCGAACTGGGCCCCGACGGTTTCGCCCGCTGGCTGCGCGAGTCGCCGACCATCGGCGTCACCGACACCACCTTCCGCGACGCCCACCAGTCGCTGCTCGCCACCCGCGTGCGCACCAAGGACCTCCTCGCCGTCGCCCCGGTCGTCGCCCGCACCCTGCCCGAGCTGCTGTCGCTCGAGTGCTGGGGCGGCGCCACCTACGACGTCGCGCTGCGCTTCCTCGCCGAGGACCCCTGGGAGCGGCTGGCCGCCCTGCGCGAGGCCGTGCCCAACCTCTGTCTGCAGATGCTGCTGCGCGGCCGCAACACCGTCGGCTACACCCCGTACCCGACCGAGGTCACCGACGCCTTCGTGCAGGAGGCCGCGGCCACCGGCATCGACATCTTCCGCATCTTCGACGCCCTCAACGACGTCGGCCAGATGCGCCCGGCCATCGAGGCCGTCCGCGAGACGGGCACCGCGATCGCCGAGGTCGCCCTCTGCTACACCGGCGACCTCAGCGACCCCGGCGAGCGCCTCTACACCCTCGACTACTATCTGCGGCTCGCCGAGCAGATCGTCGACGCCGGCGCGCATGTGCTGGCCGTCAAGGACATGGCGGGCCTGCTGCGCGCCCCGGCCGCCGCGCAGCTCGTCTCCGCGCTGCGCCGCGAGTTCGACCTGCCGGTCCATCTGCACACCCACGACACCGCGGGCGGCCAGCTCGCCACCTACCTCGCCGCGATCCAGGCGGGTGCTGACGCGGTCGACGGGGCGGTGGCGTCCATGGCGGGCACCACCTCGCAGCCGTCGCTGTCGGCGATCGTCGCCGCCACCGACCACTCCGAGCGGCCCACCGGGCTCGACCTGAAGGCGGTCGGTGACCTGGAGCCGTACTGGGAGAGCGTCCGCAAGATCTACGCCCCCTTCGAGGCGGGCCTCGCCTCCCCGACCGGGCGCGTCTACGACCACGAGATCCCCGGCGGACAGCTGTCCAACCTGCGCACCCAGGCCGTGGCCCTCGGCCTCGGCGACCGCTTCGAGGACATCGAGGCGATGTACGCCGCCGCCGACCGCATCCTGGGCCGCCTGGTCAAGGTCACGCCGTCGTCCAAGGTGGTCGGCGACCTCGCCCTGCACCTGGTCGGCGCCGGGGTGGACCCGAAGGACTTCGAGGAGAACCCGGACCGCTTCGACATCCCGGACTCGGTGATCGGCTTCCTGCGCGGCGAGCTGGGCACCCCGCCCGGCGGCTGGCCGGAGCCGTTCCGCACCAAGGCCCTCAAGGGCCGCGCGGAGGCCAAGCCGGCGCCGGAACTGGGCGCCGAGGACCGCGAGGGCCTGGAGAAGGACCGCCGCGCCACCCTCAACCGGCTCCTCTTCCCCGCCCCGACCCGCGAGTTCGAAACGCACCGCCAGTCCTACGGCGACACCAGCATCCTCGACAGCAAGGCCTTCTTCTACGGCCTGCGCCCGGGCAAGGAGTACGCCGTCGACCTGGAGCCCGGTGTGCGGCTGCTCATCGGCCTGGAGGCGATCGGCGAGGCCGACGAGCGCGGCCTGCGCACTGTGATGTCGACGCTCAACGGCCAGCTGCGGCCGATCCAGGTCCGCGACGCCGCCGCGTCCGCCGACATCCCGGCCACGGAGAAGGCCGACCGCGCCAACCCCGGCCATGTCGCGGCACCCTTCGCCGGTGTGGTCACCCTCTCCGTCGCCGAGGGCGACCAGGTGGAGGCGGGCGCCACGGTCGCCACCATCGAGGCGATGAAGATGGAGGCCTCGATCACCGCGGCGAAGACGGGCACCGTGTCCCGGCTGGCGATCAACCGGGTCCAGCAGGTGGAGGGCGGCGACCTGCTCGTCGTGATCGGCTGACCCGGCAATGACGACGGCCCCCCGGCACCGGACAGGTGTCAGGGGGCCGACGTCGAGGGCGAGGACAGCGAAAGGGCTGATTCGAGGAGGTTCGGAGAAGGAAGCCCCTTCACCCTGCGAGCCGCCGCACCGGGTTCTGGGGCTGTCGCCCCGGGGGTCACTTCGCCTGCTGCGCCCGCTCCGCGTCGCGCTCCTTCAGCCGGGCCGCCTCCTTGCGCACCTCGGCCTGGGTGGCGCGCTCCTTCACCAGCCACTCCGGCATCTCCTGCCTGAGCGCCTCGATCTCCTCGGTGGTGAGGGCGCCGGTGATCCCGGCACGGAGGAGACCCGCGTTGGACACGCCGAGCTTCGCGGCGATCACGGGACGCGGGTGCGGGCCGGTGCGTCGCAGCTCGCGCAGCCACTCCGGCGGGTTGGCCTGGAGCTCGTCGAGCTCGGCACGCGAGACGACACCCTCCTGGAACTCCTTGGGGGTGGCGGGGAGGTACACACCCAGCTTCTTCGCCGCCGTGGCCGGCTTCATCGTCTGGGTGTTCTGCTGCGACTTCATGCAGTCCAGACTATCCGCCCGGGCGGAGAGCTCCGACCACAGCCGGTAGCCTTGCGGGCGTGACAGGCTCCGAAGACTCCCCGTCGTTCCGGCTCGCCTACGTCCCGGGGGTGACGCCCGCGAAGTGGGCGCGGGTCTGGAACGAGCGCCTGCCCGACGTCCCCCTCACCCTGCTGCAGGTCCCGGCCGCCGATGCTCCGGGCGTGCTGCGCGAGCAGGGCGCCGACATCGGTCTGCTGCGGCTGCCGGTGGACCGGACGTTCTTCAGCGCGATCCCCCTCTACACCGAGACGACGGTCGTCGTGGTCCCCAAGGACCACGTGGTGACCGCGGCCGACGAGGTCACCCTCGGCGATCTCGCCGACGAGGTCGTCCTGCACCCCCTCGACGACGTCCTCGGCTGGGACGACGCCCCGCCCGGGGAGCCCGCCTTCCAGCGCCCGGAGACCACCGAGGACGCGATCGAGCTGGTGGCGGCCGGGATCGGCGTCCTGCTCGTGCCGCAGTCGCTGGCCCGGCTGTACCACCGGCGGGACCTCACCTACCGGCCGGTCACCGACGCGCCGCAGTCCAGCGTCGTCCTGTCCTGGCCGGAGGAGGCCACGACCGATCTGGTCGAGGAGTTCATCGGCATCGTGCGTGGCCGCACGGTCAACAGCACCCGGGGGCGTGGCCGGACCCAGCAGGCCGAGCAGGAGACGCCGGCCAAGGGGGAGCGACGCAAGACCTCCGGGGGCGGTGAGCGAAAGAGCGGGGGTGCTGCCCGGGGCGGCGGCTCGCGCGCGGCCGGCTCCCGCGGCGCCGGCGCCAAGACCGGCGGCCGGCGCGGCAGCGGAGGCAAGCCCCGCCGCCGCTCCTAGACCCGGCCGGCGGGATCGTCCCCGCATTGCGGACCCGGCCTGTTCAGCGTGCATACGACGCCGACCGCGCCGTACGCACCACGGCCTCGCCGTCGGCCCGCCCGAGCAGTCCGTCGGCGACCCAGGCGTCCACCACCGACCGCACCCGCGCGACCAGTGCCTCCTTGCCGGCGAAGGGTGCACCGGCCCACACCGCGTCGAGCAGGGTGGTGCCGTCCCCCCGCGCCGGGTTGGCCACGCCCGAGTCGACGCCGCCGAACACCACCCGCGGCTCGACGCGCCGTATGTAGGCGTGCGTCGGGTCCTCGGTGCCCTCGAAGAAGGGCGCGAACTGTGTGCCGTCCAGGGTGAAGTGCAGCGGCTCGTCGGGCACGGGCGTGAGCGTGGGCAGCAGGTCGCCGGAGAGGGCGGCGTTGCGGTACAGCCCGAACTCCAGGGTGGACGTGGCCGGGTTGCGCGCGACGAGGTTGACCGGGCCGTGGAACAGCGCTTGCAGGGACGGGTCGTCGGGGGCCTTCTCCACCCGCAGCCCAAACGGCATCGCCACGCGGACGACGTCCCCGTCCCGCCAGGTCCGCTCCACGGTGAGGTGGCTGCCCGGGGTCGCAGTGCCGCCCACCGGGCGGCCGTTGACCGTCACCCGGAAACCGGCCGTCGCCCACGCCGGCACCCGCAGCCGCAGCGCGAAGGCGGCGGTGCGGCCCCGCACGGTCAGTGTGCTGCCCTGCTCCCGCGGGAAGCCGGTGACCTGCGTGACGGTCACACCGTGAGCCGCCCAGGTCAGGGTGGAGGGGCTGTAGAGGTTCACGTACAGGGCGCTGCCGTCGGCCTGCGCGAAGTACACCGTGTCCTGGTACTTGGTGGCGCTCTCCATGCCGGTGCCCTCGCAGCAGGTCGTGCCCTGCTTCGGGGTGTAGTCCCGGACATGGCCGGGCGTCAGCCCGATGAAGTAGGTGACGAGCGGCTTCTCGGCGTCCGGCCGGTCCTGCTTGGAGCCGAGTACCTGGTTGTACAGGGCGCGCTCGTAGTAGTCCAGGTAGGCCGGGTCCTGCTCGTGCAGGAACAGGGCCCGGCTGAGCTTCAGCATGTTGTACGCGCAGCAGGTCTCGGCGGTGGTGGCGCCGATCGAGCCCGCGATGACGTCCCGGCCCTTGAAGAACTCGCCCGTGCTGGTGCCGCCGATCGCGTACATGCGGTGCGGTACGACCATCCGCCAGAAGTTGCGCGCGGCCTTCAGGTAGCGCTCCTCGCCGGTCGCGTCGTACAGCCGCAGGTAACCGGTGAAGATCGGGATGTGCTGGTTGGCGTGCAGTCCGTCGAGGACGTCGGTGTCCGCCGCGCACGCGTCGATGAGCCGGTCCAGGTCGAACAGCCGCGCCAGCGCGAGGTGTTCGGGCCGTCCGGTGAGGTCGTGCAGATCGCAGATCGCCTCGACGATGCCGCCGAACTCGCCGCTGGAGAAGATGCCCCACATGCGCTGGAGCGTGGCGGCGGGCAGCCTCGACAGACGGCTGTGCATCCAGTCGCCCATTCCGGCGGCGAGGTCGAGCGCGCGGGCGTCGCCGGTGGCGAGATGCGCGTCGAGCAGCCCGCGCAGGATCTTGTGCGCGGTGTAGTAGGGCGCCCACACCGTGGTGTAGTCGCTTCTGGTCATCGACTCCAGCCGGATGAACTGCGTCTCGGGGTAGGCCGCGAGGAACCCGGGGTGGCTGGGACCGCCCCAGGTGCGCCGCAGGGTGGCGGTGAGTCCGCGTCCGGAGGCGTCGGCGAAGGTCCCGCCCGTCTGCTCGTCGAAGGCGTACGAGGCGAGGTCGCCGGAGCCGCGGCGGTGCTGCAGGGCGGCGATCTCGTCCGGACCGAGCGCCCGCGACCACACGTCGAAGCCGCCGAGGGCACCGGCGAACACGGGGTCGGCGGCGAAGGCGGAGCGCCCGAGCCAGTGGTGGGCGAGCGCGCCGAGGGCGGCGGGGGTGAGGGGCATGGCCGTGTTCCGGGCCACGGCCGTGCCGTCGACGTACAGCGTTCCCCTGCCCGCCCCGAGGGTGACCGCCACATGACTCCACTGGTTCAGCGGCAGGGGCACCGTGCCGTTCAGCGCCTGCTCACCGCCCGGCCCCGCGGTGGTGATCGCGAACCGGGGCACACCGTCGGTGTTGCGGGCGGCCAGATACAGATAGCGGGTGGTGTCGTCGCCGCAGTCGAGGACACGGGCCCAGGCGGAGTCGTGGGTGGGCTTCACCCAGGCGGCCAGGGTGAGTTCGGCGGCGCCGCCGAGGACCTGCGGCGGCAGGTCGACGTACCGGCAGGACCCGCGGACGTTCTCCGCGGCGGGCCCGAACCGGCCCTCCACGCTCAGCACCGCGGGATCGTGCCGCAGCGCCTCGCGCACCTCGCCCAGCGCGCCGACCATGGTGCGGATCTTCTCCGCGAACACCTGCTCGCCCGTGCTCGCGTACGCCTGCGCCAGCATGGTCAGGAAGTGCCCGGTGTAGTGCCCGCGCAGATTCCCGTTGGCCTCCCCGTCCAGGCCCTCCCACCCGCCGGGGGCGACCGCGCCGCGCGTGGACAGCCCGGCGTTCGCGCGGAAGACCTGCAGCAGCCGGTCCACCTCGTAACCGCGGGCGTGCCGCAGCATCAACTCCCGTTTTTCGGCGAAGAGTCCGGCTCCGAGGGTGACCTCGTCGAGTGCGAAGGGGTGCAGTGCCCAGGTGCCGGGCGCGGGCAGCGGGGCCGCCCGCGCCTCACCGGTCGTCCCGGCCGCCAGACCGGACGCGGAGGCGGCGAGGACGGCAGAGCGCAGAAGGGTCCGTCGGGTGAGGGGCGGGGTCATGTGCTCCTCCATGGATGTTCGATATAGCGAACAATGTGCGGATAGTCGACCAGACGGTAGAGGTGGGGGAGCAGGGCGTCAACGGTACCGACGAGTTCGCGCCCGACGGCTCGGTCCGCCCCGCCGTCTCACCAGGTGTCGACGAACGCCCGTCGCTCCTCGGCCGGTTCGGTCCAGTCCGCCAGGGCCGCGCAGATCCACGCCCGGGACCGAGCCGGATCGATCACCGCGTCGATCTCCAGCGCCGCCGCCGCGTTCACCGCCTTGCCGTGCTCGTACAGTTCGGCGACCCGCGCCTCGAACGCGGCCTGCCGCTGCGCCGGGTCGGTGATGGCCTCCAGTTCCCTGCGGTAGCCGAGGCGGACCGCGCCTTCCAGGCCCATGCCGCCGAACTCGCCGCTGGGCCAGGCCGCGGTGGCCAGCGGGGCGCGGGTCGAACCGCCCATCATCGCCATCGCCCCGAGACCGTACGCCTTGCGCAGCACCAGGCTCACCAGCGGCACGCGCAGGTTGGCGCCGATGACGAAGAGCCGGGCGAAGTGCCGTACCGTCGCGGTGCGTTCGGCGTCCGGGCCGACCATGAAACCCGGCGTGTCGCACAGGGAGACCACCGGCAGGCCGAACGCGTCGCACAGCTGCAGGAAACGGGCCGCCTTGTCGGCCGCGTCCCGGTCGACGGCCCCGCCGAGATGTGCCGGGTTGCTGGCGATCAGACCGAGCGGCCGGCCCTCGATGCGCACCAGGCAAGTCAGTACGCCCACTCCGAAGGCGGGGCGCAGCTCCAGCACCGAGCCGACATCGGCCAGGGCGCGCACGGCCGCCCGCATGTCGTAGGCCCGCCGCCGGTTCTCGGGCACGACGTGCCGCAGCAGACGCGCGTCCGGCTCCTCCCAGTCGCCCTGCGGCCCGCGGAAGTACGACAGATAGCGTCTCGCGACGCGCACCGCCTCCGCCTCGTCGGCCACCGCCAGGTCCACCACGCCGTTCGGGACCTGCACCGACAGCGGGCCGACCTCCTCCGGCCGGTACACGCCGAGCCCGCCGCCCTCGATCATCGCCGGCCCGCCCATGCCGATGCTCGCCTCCGGTGTGGCGATCACGACGTCGCAGCAGCCCAGCAGCGCGGCGTTCCCGGCGAAGCAGCGGCCGGAGGCGATGCCGACCAGCGGCACCCGGCCGCTGAGCCGCCCCATGCGGTGGAAGGTGGTGACGTCCAGGCCCGCGACCGACGTGGTGTCCGTGTCCCCGGGACGGCCCCCGCCGCCCTCCGCGAACAGCACCACCGGCAGCCGCCGCTGGGCCGCGAGCTCCAGCATCCGGTCGGTCTTGCGGTGGTTGTTGAGTCCTTGCGTGCCCGCCAGGACCGTGTAGTCGTACGACATCACCACGCACGCCCTGCCGTCGATCCGCCCGGTGCCGGTGACCATGCCGTCGGCCGGGGTCGAGCGGATCAGCTCGTCCAGCGGCCGGCGCCGCCGCTGCGCGGCGATCGCGAGGGCGCCGAACTCCGTGAACGAGTCCTCGTCGCACAGGTCGTCGATGTTCTCCCGGGCGGTACGACGGCCCAGGGCGTGCCGCTTGGCCACGGCCTCGGGCCGGTTCGCGTCCAGCGTGAAGCCGTGCCGGCGCTCCGTCTCGGCGAGGTCGGCACGGACGGCGTCCAGGTCGGCCCGCTCGTCCTCGGTTTGGGACGGATCCGCGCCGGCGACCTCGTCCAGCTCCGCGAGCAGCGCTCCAGCGGTGACCGTCCCGCCCACGCGCGCGTGCAGCCGCCGTACGACACCGGAGGCGGGCGCGCGCACCACGTGCTCCATCTTCATCGCCTCGATCACCAGTACCTGCTGCCCGGCGCTGACCGGTTCGCCGAGTGCCACGTCCACGGAGACGACCGTGCCGCTCATCGGCGCGGTGACCGTTCCGTCCTGCGATGTGGAGTCCTCGGGCTCCGTCGCGCGGACGTGTTCGGCGACCACGCCGGTGTGCGCCCAGAACCGGGGGCGGTCCAGGACCTCGCGCAGCAGGGGGATGCCGGTGCGCACGCCGTCCACGGCGAACTCCGCCAGCGCCCGCCGGGCCCGGGCGCGGGCCGCCTCCACCCCGCCGTGCGGGGCGTGCGCGATCACCTTCGCCAGCAGGGCGTCGTAGCGGGTGCCGACCTCCGTCCCGGCGCGCAGGGCAGTGTCGACCCGGATGCCCGGACCCGTGGGCACGTCGAACCGTGTGATCCGGCCCGACTGCGGCAGCACGCTGCCGTCGCCCGCCGTCACCTCGGCGTTGACACGGGCCTGCACCGCCACCCCGCGCGGCGCCGGGGGCGGTCCCGCGAGCCCCACGTCGGCCAGCGTGTCCCCGGCCGCGAGCCGCAACTGGACGGCGACCAGGTCGACGCCGGTCACCTCCTCGGTGACCGTGTGCTCCACCTGGAGGCGGGGGTTGGCCTCGATGAAGCGGAACTCCTCGCCATGGAGCAGGAATTCGACCGTGGTGAGGCTGGTGACGCCCGCGGCGCGCGCCAGTCGCAGCGCGCTGTCGAGGACCTTATCCCTGAGAGGGTCCGGGAGTTCGGGTGCGGGCGCGATCTCGATCAGCTTCTGGTGGCGGCGCTGGGCGCTGCAGTCGCGGTCCCACACATGCGTCACCGCGCCGGTGGCGTCGCCGACGATCTGCACCTCGATGTGCCGGGCGCCCTCCAGCAGCCGCTCCGCGTACACCTCGTCCCGTGCGAAGGCCTGCCGCGCCTCCGAACGGCACCGCTCCCAGGCCTCCGCCAGCTCCCCGGCCGAGCGCACCACACGCATCCCGCGGCCGCCGCCCCCGCCGACCGCCTTCACCATCAGCGGCCCGCCGGCCAGCAGCGCGCGAGCCTCGGCGAGGCCCGAGGCCCCGTCGAGCACCGGAACGCCCGCCCGCGCGGCCAGTTCACGGGCGCGCACCTTGTCGCCGAGCAGGCGCAGGGTCTTCGCCGAAGGGCCCACGAACCGGACACCGGCCTCGGTGCAGCGGCCGGCGAAGTCCGCGTCCTCGCTCAGGAAGCCGTACCCCGGGTGCAGACAGCCGCAGCCGGTGCGGCCGGCCGCCTCGATCAGCGCGCCGGCGTCCAGGTAGCCGCCGGCGAGCGGCACGGCCTCGTCCGCGAGCCCCACATGGGCGTCGTCGCCGTCGGCGTACACCGCGACCGTGCGCAGCCCCGCCTCCTGGGCGGCCCGCAGCACGCGGACGGCGATCTCCCCACGGTTGGCGACGAGGACGGCGGCAGAACCCATGGCAGCTCCCTGAGCGCGCGGACGACCGGCCGTGCCATGCTCATTGACATTGACGTCAACGTCAATACGCTGGCGGCGTGGCACGCACCCCGAAGACCTGGGCGGTCCGCACCGCCCGTGACCGCACCGAGGCCCCCGTGCGGGCCCGGCTGCTCGACGCCGCCGAGGCGGTCTTCGCCCGGCTCGGCTACGGCCCCGCCACCGTCGCCGACATCACCGCCGAGGCCGAGGTCTCCCGGGCCGGCTTCTACGTGTACTTCGCGTCCAAGGAGGACGTCTTCCGTGTCCTCGCGGCCCGGGTACGGGACGCCTTCCTCGCGTCTCAGGAGGTGCCCGGCGTCGACACCGGTGACGTGCGCGCCGTCGCCCGGGAATCCGTCGCCGCGTTCGTCGCCGCCTACGCCCGGCACGCCCCGCTGATGCCGCTGCTGGAGCAGCAGGCGCACACCGACCCCGAGGCGCGCGCGCTGTGGCAGGAGATCCGTGAGCGGCCCGTGCACCGCCACGCCCGCTACATCCGCCGCCTCGTCGCCGAGGACCGGGCGCGCCCGGTCGCCGAGCCGCTCGCGGTGGCCCGTGCGGTGGGCGCCATGAGCGTCGAGTTCGCCCGCCAGGTCGCCGCCCGCCGCCTCACCCACGCCGCCGCCGTCCGCGACGTGACCGCCATGTATCTGCACCTGCTCCAAGTCGCCCCGCCGGGTCAGGAGTAGCCGCACCACGACGCACACACCGCATGCGCCACTGGAGCACCTCGGGGCTTCGGCCCGCTGTGATCACCGCGCGGAGGGGGAACGCGATGAGCAGCGCGACAGCGACCAGGAGCCCGCTTGCCAACAGCGGCCCGAGGGCCCCGGCTTTGGTACTGATGGTGGTCGCCGCGAAGAGGGGTCCGATGGCGGCGCCGACGTTGAGTGCGGCAGTCGCGTAGGAGCCGGCCATGGTCGGGGCTTCGGCCGCCTCGTAGAGGACCCGTGCGATCAGCGTGCTGCCCAGCGCGAACGACAGCGCGCCTTGGACGAACACGAGGGAGAGCAGAGCGGCCGGCTTGTCGGCCAGCATGGCCAGGGCCGGCCAGCCGACGAGCAGCAGGGGACCACCGACTGCGAGGACCAGGGCGGGGCGCTGGTCGGACAGCCGTCCGGCGACGGTGACACCCACGAAGGAACCGGCACCGAAGAGCACCAGAGCGACAGAGATCCACAACTCGCCCAGCCTGGCCGCGTCGGTGACCACGGGGGCGAGGAAGGTGAAGCTTGCGAAGGTTGCCGCGTTCACCAGCGCGCCGAGCAGCATTACCAGGAGCAGCCGCGCCCTTGTGAGCTGGGCGAGCTCCGTTCGCAAGGCCGGCCCGCCAGTTGCCGCTTCCTTCAGACGTCCTGCGGGGATCCCCTTCAGGATGCCGAGAGCTGCGGGCAGGCAGAGCGCGGCGACAGCCCAGAACGTGGCCCGCCAGCCGAGCAACGTGCCGAGTACCGACCCACCAGGGACACCGGCGATCGTGGCCACCGTCGTGCCTGACAACAGCACGGCCAGCGCCCGTCCCTTGTTGTCGGGCGAGACCAGCGTGGCGGCAGTCGTCACAGCGATGGCGAGGAACCCCGCGTTCGCGAGCGCGGCGACGACCCGCGTAGCGAACAGGACCGGGAAGCTCGTGGTGACGGCGCCCACGGCGTGAGCTGCAGCGAAAACGAGGATGAACCCGAGAAGGCTGGAGCGGCCGGGCCAGTCGCGGGCAAGCGCGCCCACCAGGGGGGCACCGACGATCATGCCGATCGCGAAGGCCGGGGTGAGCATGCCTGCTGTCCCGACTGTTGTGTCGAGGCTTGAGGCGATGTCCGGCAAGAGGCCGGCGAGCATGAACTCCGAGGTGCCCATGGCGAAGACCGCCATGGCAAGCAGGTACAGCGGGAAAGGCATCGAGTGGCTCCGAGGTGAGGAGAAGCACGAGAAGGACATCTCGTCACCGCGGCCAGCCCCAGCGCACACTCGTCCCACCGCGGAATGCGGGGTGACGCCAGGGGCTACGAGTTCAGTGGCTCAGGGGGCTGACGGCGTGACCGAAAGCCCCCACCTTGTCCGACTCAGGACTCGACATGGCCCGCACGCTACCCGACCGACGCCCGCCGAGGCATCTCGGTTTCACCCGAATCGGCCTGTATCACCGACGTCAGGAAACGGAGCTGAGCGTACGGCCGGTCGCAGGCTGCCGGGACGGTCAGGGCGCGCTCTGCCGCCCGATCGACTCCACCAGGGGCAGCAGGCGGTGCGGGACGCGTTCGCGCAGGGCGACCTCGGTGCGGGTGCGCACCACGCCGGGCAGGCTGATCACCTTCTGGATCACGTCCTCCAGGTGGGCGTTGTCGCGCGCCACGACCCGGGTCAGCATGTCCCCACCGCCGGTGATCGAGAACGCCTCGACGATCTCCGGTACGGCCGCCAGGGCGTCGCCCACGTCGTCGAGGTGGCCCTGCGTGACCTCGATGTGCACGAACGCCAGGACCGGGTGGCCCAGCGCGGCGGGGGAGAGGGTGGGGCCGGTCCCGGTGATGACGCCGTCCCGCTCGAGGCGGTCCAGCCGCGCCTGGAGCGTGCCGCGGGCGACGCCGAGGATCCGGGCGTACTCGCGCACGCTCGTGCGCGGCTGCTCGAGCAGCAACCGCAGGATGCGGGTGTCGAGCTCGTCCACGGTCATGGTGCCACCGGTCTTCCAGGTCGTGCGTTGATCGACGTCGACTGTACCAATGGCTCAGCGGCCTGGCGGCGGGGCCGACCACGGAAGCTGGTCCGTTGGTCCGGCATCGGCCGAAGACCGGCCACTTTTTCTGAGCCAATGGCCCAGGCAGATCGGCCTCACTTGAGCCAGGGGTGGCGTTGATGCTCTCATGGTCGGGTCGATGGCGCTGCGGAACCCCGCGGCGCCTTTTTCGTGCGAGTGAGCCAAGGGGGCGGTAGGCAGTGCTGAAGAGGGTGTTCGTGGCACCGGATCCGGGACGGGTGCGGCTGCGCTTCGCGACGCGGGCGGTGTTCGGCATCGGGCTGGCCGTCGTCGTGTGCGGCCTGGCCGGGCACTCCCTCCCCGGCGCCGTCACCGGCGGACTCGCCGCGCTGCTCGCCCTGTTCACCGTCGCCGACGCCACCGTGCCCCGGCAGGCCGTCACCACGGCCCTGCTGCCCGTCGTCGGACTGCCGGTGCTCGCGGCCGCGGCCGTGCTGCACGACCTGCCCGTCCTGCGCGACGTCACCTTCCTCGCCGTCGTCGGCGCGGGCGTGTACGCGCGCCGGTGGGGGCCGCGCGGGCACAGCCTCGGCGTGTTCGCGTTCATGATGTTCTTCATCGCGCAGTTCCTGCACGCCGGCCCCGAGCAGCTGCCCGAGCTGTTCGTGGCGCTGCTGCTGTCCGTGGCGTCCGCGGCCGCTGTCCGCTTCGGCCTGTGGTGCTACGAGCGCCGCCTGCCCCCGGGCGCCGCGCCCGCCCCGCCCGGCGGCAGCGGGCTGGCCCGGGTGACCACCCGGCAGGCCGTCCAGGCGTTCACCGGCGCCGGCTTCGCCCTGGTCGTCGGCCAGCTGGTCAGCGGACAGCGCTGGTACTGGGCCGTCGGCGCCACCTGGTGGGTCTTCGTCAACACCACCTCACGCGGCGAGACCCTGGTGCGCGGCTTCCGCCGGGTGCTGGGCACCGTCATCGGCATCGGGCTCGGCCTGCTCGTCGCCGTACCCGTGCACGGGGCGCCCGTCCCCACGGCCGTGCTCGTCGCGGCGTGCGTCTTCGGCATCTTCTACTCGGCGGCCGTCTCCTACACCTGGATGATGCTGTGCGTGACGCTGCTGGCCGAGCTGCTCTACGGCCTTCTCGGCGTCCTGACCCCCGGGCTGCTGGCGCTGCGGCTGACGGAGACCGCCGTGGGGGCGCTCGGCGCCGTGCTCGCGGTGCTGTTCGTGCTGCCGGTGACCACCCACGCCGTCACCGACGCGTGGGTCCAGCGCGCCCTGCGCTGCGTCCACGCGTGCACCGCCGAGGCCGCGGCGCGCCTCGCCGGCACGCCCGACGCCGACCCGGCGCCGCGGGTGGCCGAGCTGGAGCAGCTGCTCGGCCGGGTCCGGCTGTCCATCGCGCCGCTGGTGCACCCGCTGAACCCCATGCACGGCCGCAAGCAGCGCGCCCGGACCGTGCTCGCCCTGCTCGACGACTGCGCCCGCGAGGTCCGCGGCCTGGTCGCCGTCGCCGCCGATCCCGAGGCCTCCCACGACGCCCGCCTGGCCGCCGCGTGCTGGCGGGTGCAGGCCGCGGTGGAGGCGCTGACCGAGGGCGAGGCCCGCGAACTCACGGTCTCGGCCCACCCGCCGGCCACCGGACCGGCCGCCCTCGCCCACCTGCACGGCCTGGAGCGCGCCCTCGCCGAGCTGGCCACCCCGCTGCGAACCCCGTCGGGCTCGCCGCTGGTCGGCGCGTGAGGGTGGCCGACGGGAGCGCGGGGGTGCTCCCGCACGGAGTCGGAGCCCCGGGGACGACCCGGCAGGGCCGGTAGTCCGCGTCCGCCCGCAATTCCCTTCCGCCTCTACGGCGGGTCCCGTCGCCCTTGGTCTAGACCGGTCCCGTCGGCTGCTAGCGTCGGGCCCCGTACTGGGTGACGAGAGGGGACAGCGGTGGCAGACAGCGTGCGGCGGGCGTTCATCGGGTCGTTCACGGCGGCCGGCGGCCCCGGCATCCTCACGGCGGCCGTAGCGGCCGACAGCGGCGCGCTGACGCCTCTGAGCAGCGCCGACGGCCTGTCCGACCCCTCCTACCTGGCCCTGTCGGCCGACGGCCGCACGCTCTACGCGGTCAGCGAGACCTCCGAGGGCGGGGTCGCCGCGTTCCGGGTGGACGGCGACAAGCCCGAGCCGGCCGGCCCCCGCGTCGCGGTCGGCGGCGGCCCCACACACCTCAGCCTGTACGACGGCCACCTCCTGACCGCCGACTACGGCTCCGGCAGCGTCACCGCCGTCCCCGTCCGCTCCGACGGCACCCTCGCGCCCGCCGCCTCCGGTGTGCTGCGGCACACCGGCTCCGGTCCGCACAACAAGCGCCAGCAGGGCCCGCACGCCCACCAGGTGCAGCCCGACCCGAGCGGCCGCTGGGCGGTCAGCGTCGACCTCGGCACGGACTCGGTGCGGGTGTGCACGCTCGTCGACGGCAGCCCCCGCCTGCACGGTGAGTTCGCGCTGCGGCCCGGCTCCGGCCCGCGCCACCTGGCGTTCCACCCGTCCGGCGGGTACGCCTACGTCGTCAACGAACTGACGCCCACGGTCACCGTCTGCCGCTGGGACGCCACCGGGGGCGCCCTCGCCCCGCTCGCCGAGACGCCCGTGCTGCCGCACGCCCCGGCCGGCGACGCCTACCCGTCCGGCATCGTCGCCTCGCCCGACGGCCGCTTCCTGTGGATCGCGACCCGCGGCGAGGACGTGCTGTCCGTGTTCGCGGTGCAGGCCCGCGGCGAGGTAGTGCGGCTCGTCGGGACGGTGCCGTGCGGCGGCCGCTGGCCGCGGGCGCTCACCGAGGCCGGCGGCGTTCTGTACGTCGCCAACGAGCGCTCCGGCGACGTCACCTGGTTCACGGTGGAGCCGGCCACCGGCCTGCCCCGGCGCGGCGGCTCCCTCGCGGTCCCGGCGGCGTCCTGCGTGGTCCTCGCCTGACCGCCTCGCGGGGTCGTCGGACGGCATGCCGAAGGGCCCGCTCCCTCGTGGGGAGCGGGCCCTTGGCTTCCATCCGGGTGTCTCCGGGGTGGTGCGGTGCGGGTCAGCGGACCGGGGCGCCCTGCGCCTGCGGCGGGGCGATGCCCAGCGCCGTCGTGTACTTGGCCAGGGCCAGCTTGCCGATCGCCGGGTAGGCGCCGAGCGCCTCGGCCGCCGGGCAGCCCGCCTCCTTGGCCGCCCCCTCGACCAGCGAGGCATCGATCTCCGGGCCGATCAGGTACGGCGCGAGGGCCAGCTGCTGGGAGCCGGAGGACCGCAGCTGCTCGGCGACGTTCGCGATCGAACCCTCCTGGTCGAGCGCGGCCGCCATCACCGGCACGGCGAGGCGCGCGGCGAGCAGCATGCCCGTGATCCCGGCCGCCTGCACGGCCTCCTCGCCGCCCACGGCCGCGAGGATGATGCCGTCCGCGGCCGTCGCCACGGTGAACAGGCGGGCACGGTCGGCGCGGGCCAGACCGGCCTCCGACAGGCGCACGTGCAGCGCCTCGGCGAGCAGCGGGTGCGGGCCGAGGACGTCGGTCAGCTCGGCGGCGACCCGGCTGTCCATCAGGGCCTGACGGATGCGGCGCAGCAGCGCGTTGTCCGGACCGGCCAGCAGCGGCACGACGACCGCGACGGGACCCTCGGGCTCCTTGACCTCGACACCTGCGGCGAGCGCCTGCTCGTAGCGGGCGGTGCGCTCCTCCGCGGCGTGCACGAGCACCGACTGCACCGTCGGGAACTCCGCGTCGTCCCCGTCCACGTACCCGATCCGCGCGTCCAGGCCGGGCAGCTCGGAGCGCGCGATGCTCACGACCTCCTCGGCGAGGCTGCGTGTGGCGGCGCCGGTCGTGCCCGGAACCGCGAGGACGAGCGCGGGCGCGCCCTCGGGAGCCGCCAGGGGCTCGGGTCGGCGGTGCCGCCCGGGCTGGCGGGGGCGCGGCATTCGTACTGGCAGGCCGGACGCGGGCCCAGTGGGGGAGCTCATGGCGCCGCATGTTACTGGCTTCCGGGGCTCCCCTGTTCGGGGAGGGTGCAGGTGAGCGGTATCCGTCCGGTTTTGTCTGATGAGTTACGTACGCTTTGGAAGTGATCGGCGTCTGTTCCGGGCGACTTGCCCCGTGCGGGTGGGAATGCCGCTTCATGTCCCCGCCGTGTCCACCACCTGCAGCATCGTGCCGTCGGTGGGCAGGAGCAAGGTGCCCGTGGCGAGGGCGGTGGCGACGCGGACCGCGCCGTGCAGCGGGTCGCCCTCGGCGGGCACCCGGCGCGCGTGCGGCAGCCGTGCGGCCAGTTCCTCCTCCAGGGGGACGAGCAGGGGCTCGCCCACCTTGAACAGGCCACCGGTGAGGGCCACCCACGGTTCCCCCGAAAGGGGGCACACGGCGGCCGCGGAGTCCGCGATGTGCCGGGCCGCCTCGCGCAGGACGGCCACGGCCACCGGGTCGCCGTCGGCCGCGCACGCCCCCACCTGCGGTGCGAACGAGGCGAGGACGGCCGGGCGGTCGGGGCGCGGGTACAGCGCGCCGGGCAGCCCGGCGACCGGACCGAACGCCTTCTCGGCGCGGGCCAGCAGCGCGGCCGACCCGCCGGACCGGCCGTCGTGGGCGCGCAGCGCGGCCTCCAGGCCGGCCCGCCCGATCCACGCGCCCGAACCGCAGTCGCCGAGCAGATGACCCCAGCCGTCGGCACGTCGCCAGCCGGTCAGATCCGTGCCGATGGCGATCAGACCCGTACCGGCCGCGATCACCGCGCCGGGGTGCGGGCCCAGCGCGCCGGTGTACGCCGTGACGGCGTCCGCGGCCAGCGCCAGCCGCCCCGTCCCCAGCTCCCGCCGCAGCGCGCCGGGCAGTTCGGCGCGCAACGCGTCCCCGAGGGTGGCGAGCCCCGCCGCCCCGACCGTCGCCGCGACCGGCGCCGGCAGCCCGGTCTCGGCGAGCAACGCCCGGGTGAGCGGCAGCAGTTGCGCCAGCAGATGGTCCGCGTCGATGCCCCGGTCACCGGTGCGCACCGGCTCCCGCGAGGCCCGCTGCCCCAGCACCCCGCGCGCCACCGTGCCGACGGCGACGCGCAGCCCGGAACCACCGGAGTCGACGGCCAGGACGACGGGATCGGCGCCGCCCCGGTCCGTTGCGGCACCGCTCACCCGGTCGTGTTCCACCGCGTCGACGGCTCCGTGCGGGGCCTCGTGCGCGCCGGGGCCGGTGGTGTCGCCGGTGCCGGCACCAGGCGCGCGGTGCGGCACCGCCGCGCCGGTGGCCCCGGCCGGCTGCGGGGCACGTCCCGCGGGCCCGGTGGCCCGCTCCGGGCTCCCGTCGACCCCGGCTCGCCGCCGGTCCCCGGCGGGAGCTTCCGGCACCGCCGCGCCGCGGGCGCCGGGCGCGGCGTCGGCCGCGGTCACGGCAGGCGCCAGTCCACCGGCTGGCCGCCCTGGCGCATCAGCAGGTCGTTGGCCCGGCTGAAGGGACGGGAGCCGAAGAAGCCGCGGTCGGCGGACATGGGGGAGGGGTGCGCAGACTCCACGCTCGGCAGGTCCCCGAGCAGCGGACGCAGATTGCGCGCGTCCCGGCCCCACAGGATCGACACCAGGGGCTTGCCCCGGGCCGCCAGCGCCCGGATCGCCTGCTCGGTGACCTCCTCCCAGCCCTTGCCACGATGCGCGGCCGGCTTGCGCGGGGCCGTGGTGAGCGCCCTGTTCAGCAGCAGTACCCCCTGCCGCGTCCACGGCGTCAGGTCGCCGTTGGACGG
This sequence comes from Streptomyces sp. NPDC049915, assembly GCF_040656475.1. Lineage (NCBI taxonomy): Bacteria > Bacillati > Actinomycetota > Actinomycetes > Kitasatosporales > Streptomycetaceae > Streptomyces > Streptomyces sp. NPDC049915. The sequence continues at coordinate 77,663 of NZ_JBFAMH010000010.1, read as the reverse complement.
GCCAGGCAGCCCCAGGTCGGCCTGCAGTTCGCGGTAGATGTTGATGAGGCTGCCGGGCAGCGGCCGCACGTCCGGCGCGACCGAGAACGAAAGCCCCACCGCGTGCCCCGGGGTCGGATAGGGATCCTGCCCGACGATCAGGACGCGGACCTCGTCGAACGGCTGCTGGAAGGCCCGCAGGACGTTCGCGCCCGCCGGGAGGTAGGTGCGCCCCGCGGCGATCTCCGCGCGGAGGAAGTCACCCATCGCGGCGATGCGCCCGGCCACGGGTTCCAGGGCCCTCGCCCAGCCTGCTTCGACGATTTCATGCAACGGTCGTGGTGCCACGGGCGTCACCCTACTGCCGTACACAAGGTGACGATCAACCGGTGGCCAACACCCGCCTGCCACACCGTGTTCACTGTCCTGTCCCCCCGTTCCCCCGTGGGCCTCATCCGATCACGGCCGCCCGCACGCACAGCACGTCCGGCAGATGCGACGCCAACTGGCGCCAGCTGTCGCCGTCGTCGGCCGAGGCGAACACCTCGCCGTTGCGGTTGCCGAAGTAGACGCCCGCCGGGTCGGCGTCGTCGGTCCACAGCGCGTCCCGCAACACCGTGCCGTAGTGGTCCTCCTGCGGCAGGCCCGCCGTGAGCGGCTCCCAGCTCTTGCCCGCGTCCGCCGTGCGGTAGACCCGGCAGCGCCGGCCGGCCGGGACCCGGTCGGAGTCGGCGTTGATCGGAAACACGTACGCCGTGTCACCGCGGTGCGGATGCGCGGCCACGGCGAAGCCGAACGTCGACGGCAGGCCCTCACCGATGTCCGTCCAGTGAGCGCCCGCGTCGTCGCTGCGGTACACCCCCCAGTGGTTCTGCAGGTACAGCCGGTCCGGATTGCCCGCGTCCCGCGTCACCTTGTGCACGCACTGGCCGAACTCGGGGTTCGGATCCGGCAGGAACACCGCGGAGACACCGGAGTTGGACGGGGCCCAGCTGGCGCCGCCGTCGGTGGTGCGGAACACGCCGGCCGTCGACACGGCCACCGTCACCGCCCGTGCGTCCCGCCGGTCGGTGAGCACCGTGTGCAGCCCCTCCCCGCCGCCGCCGGGCACCCACTTCGACCGCGTGGGGTGCTCCCACAGCGGGCGGACCAGTTCGAAGGTCTCCCCGCGGTCCTCCGAGCGGTACAGCGCCGCCGGTTCCGTGCCCGCGTACACCACGCCGTCCTCGGCCGCCGCCGGATGCAGCTGCCACACCCGCTCCAGTGAAGCGCCTGTGTCCTTGGGGAACTTGACCGCCGGCTTGGACGGCTCCTTCCAGGTGCGGCCCAGGTCGTCGGAGTGGAACACCGACGGCCCCCAGTGCGCGCTGTCGCCCCCGGCCAGCAGCCGCGGGGTGCCGCCGCGCGTGTCGATCGCGACCGAGTACACGGCCTGTGCGTTGAAGTACGGGCTCTCGTCGAATTGCCAGCCGCCGTTCCGCCCGCGCCCGATGAACAGGCCCTTGCGGGTCCCCACGGCCAGTAGTACCTCGGTCATGCCGAACACCTCCGCGACGTCTTTGTCCCAGACATCGGCCAGTGTGCACCCCACCACTGACAGCGGCCTCTCCGGACCATGTCGCCGCAGGTCAGAGCGGCGATTGTGGCAGACGCGGGCGATGCGCGGGGAGTTTTCCCGGCAACACGTGCGGGGCGTGGACGGCCATGGGACCGTCGAAGCGCAGTGCTCGTCCTGAGCACCGGGCGACCCTCCGCCGTACTGGTGGGCGCCGGGGATGCTCGCGCTGATGAGGAGGGTGCCGTCGATGGCGGTCCGTGGTCCCGAGGTCTGGTTGTGGCGCTGGCGGCGCAATCCGCTCAGGCGCCGCGCCGACAAGGTGGAGGCCTGGGTGGTGCTCGTGGTGTGGATGTGCACCGTCGTGGCCGGAGTGCTCGCCGGGCTGGGTGCCTCCCGGTCGGTCGAACAGGGACTGGCCCGCGAGCGCGCCGAGTGGCGTCCCGTCGTAGCCCGCCTGACCCAGCGGGCGCCCACGGCCGGCACCGGCAGTGACCACGTGTGGGCGGAGGTGTCCTGGCGTGCGGCGGACGGCTCCGCGCACACCGGTCAGGTCCGGGTGCGGCCGGGCAGCGCGACGGGCGGCCAGGTCACGGTGTGGACCGACCCACGGGGCCGCCTCGTCTCCCGGCCCGCCACCGCCGGACAGGCCCACCTGCGCGCCGTGCTGCTCGGCGCCCTGGCGGGGCTGAGCACCGCGATCGTCCCCTTCGTCGCCGGCCGCGCCCTGCGCATCCGCCTGGAGCAGCGCCGACTGGATCAGTGGGAGGCGGAGTGGGCCCGCTTCGGCCCGCTGTGGGGGAGGGGCAGGACGGGCTGACGACAGCGGGACCGGCCCGCGTCCGACCGTCCGGGACCGGCCACGTCCGTCCGTCGGTGACCGATCCACCCCGCCGTCACACCCCGACGGATCTGCACCGCCGTGACGCCCGGACCGATCCACCCCGCCGTGAACCCCGACGGATCCACCCCGCCGTCACGCCCCGACCGATCCACACGCCCCGCTCCCGACGCGGCACGCCGCCCTCACGCGTCGCCCGGCAGCCCCCGGCGCAGGATCCCGTCGAGGTCCGCCGTGCCCGGCAGGGTGCCGAAGGCGTGCCCCCAGTCGCCGCCCAGGCGGGTCGCGCAGAAGGCGTCGGCCACCGCGGGCGGGGCGTGCCGGACCAGGAGGGACGCCTGGAGGGTGAGCGCCATCCGCTCCACCAGGCGGCGGGCCCCGACCGGTGACGCGTCCCGCAGGTCGTCCCGCAGCCGTGTCACGGCCGCGTCCAGGCGGGCGTCCGCGCCCCGGGACAGGGCGAACTCGGCGAACAGGGCCTCCGCGGTCGCCGGTTCGCGGACCAGGGCGCGCAGCACGTCGAGCGCGTTGACGTTTCCGGACCCCTCCCAGATCGACAGCAGCGGCGCCTCACGGTAGTGCCGCGGCATGCCCGAGTCCTCCACGTAGCCGTTGCCGCCGAGGCACTCCAGCGCCTCCGCGGTGAAGGCCGGACCCCGCTTGGTCACCCAGTACTTGCCGACGGCCGTGGCGATCCGGCGGAACGCCCGCTCGCCCTCGTCACCGCGCACCGCCCGGTCGGCCGCCCCGGCCAGCCGCAGCGTCAGTGTCGTCGCCGCCTCGGACTCCAGCGCCAGGTCGGCCAGCACGTTGCGCATCAGCGGCTGGTCCAGCAGCCGCGCCCCGAAGGCGCTGCGGTGCCGGACATGGTGACCGGCCTCCACCAGGGTCTTGCGCATCAGTGTCGCGGAGGCCATCACACAGTCGAGCCGCGTGCAGTTGACCATCTCGATGATCGTCTTCACGCCCTGGCCCTCCGGCCCGACCAGCCAGGCCACGGTCCCGTCGAACTCCGGTTCCGAGGACGCGTTGGACCGGTTCCCGAGCTTGTCCTTCAGCCGCTGCACCCGGAACGGGTTGCGGCTGCCGTCGGGCAGGATCCGGGGCACCAGGAAGCACGACAGCCCCTCCGGAGCCTGGGCCAGCACCAGGAACACGTCGCACATCGGCGCCGAGGTGAACCACTTGTGCCCACGCAGCGTGTACACGCCCGGCTCGGCGGTGGGCGTGGCCGTCGTCGTGTTCGTCCGGATGTCGGAGCCGCCCTGCTTCTCCGTCATCCCCATGCCCGCGAGCAGCCCGCGCTTCTCGGTCGGCACCCGCAGCCCGGGCTCGTACATGCGGCTGGTCAGCAGCGGTTCGTACACCTTGGCCAGCTCCGGCTCGCGGCGCAGCGCGGGCACTGCGGCGTAGGTCATCGACGTCGGGCAGCCGTGACCGGCCTCGCTGTGCCCCCACACCAGGCCGCCCGCGCTTCGCGCCACGTGCGCGCCGGGACGCCCGTCCGCCCACGGCGCCCCGGCCAGACCCTCGGCGACCGCGACCCGCATCAGTTCGTGCCACGCCGGATGGAACTCGACCTCGTCGATCCGGTCGCCGTACCGGTCGTGCGTGCGTAGCGCGGGCTCGTGCCGGTTGGCCAGCTCGCCCCACTCCTGGGCTTGCACACCGCCCGCCCGCTCGCCGAGCCGCCTGATGTCCGCCTCGGCCCAGCCGGCGCCCTCCCGGCGCAGGCCCTCGAGCAGTGCGGCGTCGCCGGAGGCGTCGTACGGCGCGAGCGGCGGCGGCTGGTTGGTGACGTCGTGCGTGCGGTACGGCTGTGGCCACGCGGAGCCCGGGAGCGAAGTCATACCCGTCATGTTGCACTTACTCTGCGACCGCAGCAATAGTGCAACATCGTAGGGCGCGGTTACAGTACGTCCCCATGCGCAGCAGGCACGTCTCGCAAGATCCGCCCGGCGGTGGCTTCGGCCTGCGTCCGCTGTCCGCCCGTTCGGTCGTCCTGAGCCTGCTGCTCGGCGCGCATCCGCCGGAGCTGCCCGTCAGGGAGCTGACCCGCGCGCTGGAGCCGTTCGGTGTCGGCGGGTCCACGCTGCGGGCCGCGCTCAGCCGGATGACGTCCGCCGGCGATCTGCGGCGCACCGGCACCGGCTACCGGATCGGCGACCGCCTCCTGCAACGCCAGCGCCGCCAGGACGAGGCGGTCCGGCCCCGCACGCGCGCGTGGCACGGCGACTGGGAGATGGTGGTGATCACCGCGACCGGCCGCGGCCCCGCCGAACGAGCCGACCTGCGCACCCGGCTGACCGCCCTGCGCCTGGCCGAGCTGCGCGAGGGCGTCTGGCTGCGCCCGGCCAATCTGGACCGACCGCTGCCCGCAGGACTCGCCGAGGTCGCCCAGACCTACACCGCCCGCCCGGACCGGCCCGCACCCGAACTAACCGCCGAGCTATGGCCGTTGGACGCCTGGTCCACCACCGCACGGGCCCTGCTCGCGCACGCGGACGAGGCCGCATGCCCGGCCGACCGGCTCACCGCCTTCGCCGCGCTCGTACGGCACCTGCTCGCCGACCCGGTACTGCCGCCCGAGCTGCTCCCCGCGGACTGGCCGGCCCCCGCCCTGCGCACCGCGTACGCCGCGTACCAGGAGGAGCTGGCCGCCTCGGTGGGCCACGGCCGCACGGGGTGACGGCACCGGCGGCCGCACGGGGAGGTCGAACACCTCGCCGTACGGCCGCCGTTCACCCCGCCGCGCTCACTTGTACGTGATGTCGGACGCGGAGTACTTGCAGTAGGTGCCGTCGGGGTCGGAGCCGTTGGTGGTCGGTTCCTTGCCCGTGTTGTTGCCGATGTACTTCTGGCACGGGACGATCTTCTTGCTGGTGTCGCCGACGATGGTGATGTTCCGCAGCGTCGCGCTGTCGCCGTAGTTGGTGTTGATGCCGACGAGCGCGGTGCCCTTGTAGGTCGCCTCGATGGTGTTGAGGTTGATCGTCCGCTTGTACTGCGTCTTGCAGTTGCCGCAGCTGCGCACGAGCTTGCCGAAGTTCTTCACGGCGAAGTTCGAGACGTTGAGCGTCCCGGCGCCGTTGAACTGGAAGACCTTGTCACTGGCCTCCTTCGCCCCGCCGCCCGAGACGGTGTAGACGTTGGACGACGACGAGCCGAGGAAGGTCGCCGCGTCCTCGCCCACGTCCTCCCACCAGACGTTCTGCAGCGTGCAGCTGCCCAGGCAGTGGATGCCGTCCGCGGCGGGGGAGCCGATGATGACGTTCTTCAGGACGGTGCCGGGGGCGAGTTCCAGGATGGGGCCCTGGTCCTCGTCCTGGCTGCTGGAGCCCAGGTCCCCGGTGCCGTACAGGCGCTTCATCCCGTAGTCCTTGGTGCCGGACAGCTGGATGGTGGAGGAGACGGCCTGGCTGCCGTTGGCGGTGGGCCAGGTGGCCGCGCTCGCCGGGGAGAGCGCGCCGCTGGTCATGAGCATGCCAATCGCGAGGCCGGTGGCGGCCAGGACGCCGGTCGCCGAGCGCCGGCGGGCGCGTGGACGGGTCGCTGAAGTCATGTCCCGAATGCCTTCCTTTCGGTGGGAGGTGTCCCGTTACGGGAGCGGGTCAGAGCTTTCCGGCGCCCGCCCCGGACGTCACCGAGGCGACGACGGAGGAGGCCGGCTCGGCGGTGTAGCCGTAGGGCGCAGTGGTGAACGTGCCGACCTGTGAGACCTCGGTCGCGGCTCCGCCGAGGTCGTTGCCGCGCAGATTGGCGTATCCGTCGACGTCGCTGTCCCGGGTGGTGGTGACGGCGACCCCCGTCGAGCGGAAGACGTTGTTCTCGACGAGCATCTGCGCACCCATCCGCGAGTGCACGGCGGTCTCGGCGCCGACGACGTAGTTGTCGTAGAAGTGCCCGGTGCCGAAGCGCAGGCTGGGGATGCGGGAGTTGACGTTGTCGAACCAGTTGTGGTGGTACGTCACCCGCAGGTGCCCGGTGTCCTCGTCGGCGTTGTTGTCGCTGTGCCCGACCAGGGAGCCCTTGAAGTGGTCCTTGAAGGTGTTCCAGGACACGGTGACGAAGTCGGAGGCGTGGGTGATGTCGAGCAGGCCGTCGTAGTAGTCCTTGTCGTGGTCCCGGTCGGACGAGAAGGAGTTGTGGTCGATCCAGATCTTCGTCGACGCCTGCACGGTGATGCCGTCGGCGGGGGCGACGGGCTTGCTGATGTTCAGGTTGCGGATGACGACGTTCGTCACCTTCTTCAGCCGCAGCCCGCCGCCCGTGAACCCGGACGACGGGCCCACGCCGAGGACCGTGGTGTTGGAGCCGACATCGACCTGGCCGCTGAGTGAGATCAGGCCGTTGACCTTCACGACCTTCGCGGTGCTGCCGCTCACGGCCGCCTTGAAGGCGTCGAGCGAGGAGACGGTGACCGCCGTGACGCTGCCGCCGCCGGTCGTGCCGGCGCCGAAGCCGACGGGGGAGGCGTCCGCGGCCCCGGCGGGCTGGGACAGGGCGAGCAGGGCGGCCGTGGTGAGGGCGACCGCCCCGGCAGCCGCCGGAGCCGATCGTCGCGGCATACGTGGGGGGAGCGTGCGCATGCGGGTGTCCCTTCAGGGGTATGGCGGTTCGGATATGTGAATTTCGTTCGTTGTTCTGGATGCACCGCTGGCGTTGTGGGCCAATCTCCCTCTCCTGAGGCGTCGATCGGTCACATCGCTGAACGGACCGTAGAGGGCAAGCGCTTTCTGTTCAACGCCTCGCGTGGGTGGGATTCGGCCACTCGGCAAGCGCCGCTGGTCAGGCGATGGGAGCGCTTCCACAGGAGTCTGCGGCTTCCGCAGGCGGGCAGGATCCTGCGCCCGGATGTCCCCGTCCCGACTCGTCCGGGGGAGCACGTGATGACTAGGCACTTTGCGGGAACCCGGCAGTCCGGAAGGCGAGGTCACGGCGAGGTGAGGACAGTCATGGCAACGCAGCAGTCGCCCACGGCGACGCCCCCGCAGCCGCTGCGCGCCGCTGCGTCGGCGCTGCGGAGGGTGCCCGGCGCGGGGCTTGTGGGCCGGGCGGCCGGCGGGGCGCTGGACAGAATCGGGGCCGTGTCGCCGCGCGGCCGACGGCTGGCCGTGTACACCGGCGCCGGGGTGCTAGGCGTCACGGGGGTGGTGGAGTGGCCCGTCGCCCTCACCGGAGCGGCGGTGGCCTGGCTGACCCAGCCGCGGTCCGGGGAACGGCAGGGCGCCGCGGCGACCTCCGGCGCGCCGCGACCCGAGGCGGCGGGCCGGGCCGCACCGAAGGCCGACGACACAGACGACGCAGACGACGCTGACGGGGCGGACGAGGCCGGCGGTACGTCGGTCCACGCGACGGGCGGCATGTCCGCGCACGCCACGGGCAGTCAGCCGGGGCAGGTCACGGGCGGTACGGGGCACGCGGCGGGCGGTGGGGCCACGTATGCGACGGGTGGTGCACCGACGCCCGAGGGCGCCGCCGCCTCGCCCGGGCACGCGCCGCCGGAGTCGTCCGGACCCCCGCGTACCGGCGCTCCCGGACCCGGTCCCACCGCCTCGCGGCACGAGGCCGCGGTGGCCAAGAGCGCCGCCAAGCAGGTGGCGAAGAACGCGGCGCTCAGCGCCTCCAGGGCATCGACCGCGCACTACTTCGGCACCCGGGCGCGGCGCACCACGGCGTCACCCACGAGGACCAGGACGGGTGCGTCCACCCAGGACGTCCGGCCGCGACACGGCGAAGAGTGAGGATTCCATGGCGCTGGGCTTGCTGAAGCTCCCCGCGGCGGCCGCAGCCGTCCTGCCGGCCGGACCCCGGCTGCTCGCGCGCGGTGTCGCGCCCGCCGCAGACCTGGCCGCCGGCGCCGTCGGCCTGGCCGCGGGCGCGGTCGCCGGGGCGGCCCGGGCAGGGGTGCGCAGTGCGGACACGGCGGTCCGGGTCGGCCGCGTCACCCGCACCGCGCTGCCGGGCACGGGCAGCCACTGGCGGTCCGGCCGCCGAGCGCACCTCGCGCTGCGGCCGGCCGCCGAGGAACACGTACGGCGGGCGGGCGGCCTGGAGGAGACGGCCCGACGCGTGGCGCGCATCCTGGCCGAACGGCCCGACGTCGCCTTCGCGTACTGGGACGGCGGACTCGCCCGGCTGGTGGTGACCGCGACCGAGGACGCCCTGACCGACCGGGTCGTCGAGCACGCCACCGCCCTGGCCGAACGCCACGGCCTGTCCACGGCGGACGCCTCCGACGTGGACATCGAGGAGTTCCCGCACCCGGGCGACCCGGCCGGCGTGCGCACCGCCACGATGGCGCTGCTGACCGATTTGGCCGGAACCGGCGCCGCGCTGACCGCGTACGCGCTGCGCCTTCCGCCCTCACCGCGCCTGGTGACGGCGGCCGTGACCCTGCTGCGCGAGAACCCCCGCGTCCGCGCCTGGCTGCGCGGCCGTTTCGGCCGCTCCCGGATGGACCTGCTGCTGGCCGCCGCCAACGCGGCCGCGCACGGCGCCGGGCAGACGCCGACCGCGCTGCTGCTGGACGGCACGCTGCGCTCCTGCCAGCTGGCGGAGACGGTGGCGCGTTCGGCGGCGTTCGACGCGGTCCACGACCGCCTGTGCACGCCCGACCGGACCGGCGTGCACGCGAGCGCCCGGCCGCGCCCCCCGCTGCGCGGCACCCCGGCCCAGGATTACGCCGCACACGCGGGCACCGGCAGTGTGCTGGGCGCCGCGGCGACCCTGCTCGTCAAACACGATGTGAACGAGGCGGCCGAGGCGGTCCTCGCCGGCTCCCCCAAGGCCGCCCGTTACGGCCCCGCCGCCTTCAACGCCGTCCTGGGCCTGGCCCTCGCCCGCACCGGCGTCCTCGTACGGGACAGCGAGCGGCTGCGGCAGCTGGAGACGGTCGAGTCGGTGCTGCTGCACCCGAGCGCGCTGCGCACCCGGGGCGCGGGAGCCGACCCGTGGGCCGAGGCCGTGCTGGACGCCGCGCGCGCCGCCGGTCTGCGGGTGGTGATGGTCGACGACCCCGCGCTCGCGGACTTCACCGGACTCGCCGACCACCTGGTGCCCGCCGACCGGCCGCTCGGGGAGGCCGTGGACCGGTTGCGGGAACGCGGCGCGGTGCTCACCGTGGCCCGCGCGGCCGCGGCCGAGGACCACGACGTGCTGACCGGGCTGCTCGCCGGCGATGTGGCCGTGGCGCTGGCCGACGGCGACGCCGCGGTGGTGTGGGGCGCGGACCTGGTGGCCCCGGGCGGCCTGCCCGACCTGTGGCGGCTGCTGCGGGCCGTGCCCGTGGCGCGGGACGTGGGCCGCCGGTCGCAGACGCTGGCCCGGTCCGGTGCCGCCCTGTCGGGCCTGATGGTGGCGGTGGGCGAGGCCCAGCGTGGCCGGCACTTCCCGCTGATCCCCGGACTGCGGCACGCCCCGGTGGACGTGAGCGCGGCCGCCGCGCTCCTCAGCGGTGCCCGGGCCGCGCTCGGCGTGGCCGTGGCCCGCTCCCCGCACCCCCGCGAACGCGTCGCCTGGCACGCCCTGGACACCGACGCCGTACGGGAGCGGCTGGCCAGGCGCGAGGAGGACCGGCCCACCCTCAGGGACCAGACGTCCGGCCGGGTGCACCAGATCGCCAAGCGCGCCGGGAAGGTCCCCGCGCTCGCGCCGGTGCGCTGGACCGTGCAGCTGGCCCGGGCGGTACGGGGCGAACTCCACGACCCGCTCACCCCCGTCCTCACCGTCGGCTCGGCCGCCGAGGCGATCCTCGGCTCGGCCGCCGACGCGCTGCTGGTGGTCGGCGCGCTCGATCTGAACGCCCTCGTCGGCGGCATCCAGCGGTTGCGCGCCGAACGCGCCCTGTCCGGGCTGCTCGCCGAGCACAAGCGCAAGGCACGGCTCACGTCGGAGGAGTGGCGCGAACCGCGTACGGTCGACGCGGCCAAGCTGCACCCCGGCGACGTCATCGACCTCAAGGCGGACGATGTCGTCCCCGCCGACGCCCGGCTGCTGTGGGCAGACGGACTGGAGGTCGACGAGTCCGCGCTGACCGGCGAGTCGCTGCCGGTCGACAAGGTCACCGACGCCTGCCCGGCCGCCGCGGTCGCCGAGCGGCGCTGCATGGTCTTCGAGGGGACGACCGTGGTGGCGGGACACGCCCGCGCGGTCGTCGTCGAGACCGGTGAGCGCACCGAGGCGTCCCGCGCGGTCCACCTGGCCGCCAAGAAGCCGCCCTCCGCGGGCGTCCAGGCCCGGCTGCAGGAACTCACCCGCAAGGCCCTGCCGCTGACCCTGGCCGGCGGTGCCGCCGTGACCGGCCTGTCGCTGCTGCGCGGCACGCCGATCCGCGAGGCGGTCAGCGGGGGAGTCGCCGTCGCCGTGGCCGCCGTACCCGAGGGGCTGCCGCTGGTGGCGACGGTGGCGCAGCTCGCGGCGGCCCGCCGGCTCAGCCGGCGCGGAGTGCTGGTGCGGGCGCCGCGCACGCTGGAGGCCCTCGGCCGGATGGACACGATCTGCTTCGACAAGACGGGCACTCTCACCGAGAACCGGCTGCGCCTCGTGCGGGTCACGGACGCCGACGGCACCGTCCGCAAGCGCGACGAGGCCCCGGGCAGCCGCACCCTGATCCAGGCGGCGCGTGCCTGCCCGCAGCTGAACGGCGGGTCCGACCGGCCGGTGCACGCCACCGACGAGGCCGTACTGGAGGCCGCCGCGGATGATCCCGAGTGGACGCAGGAGGAGGCGCTCCCGTTCGAGGCCGCCCGCGGGTACGCCGCCGCGGTGGGGCACGCCGGGGACGGCGGACGTGTCCTGGTGGTCAAGGGCGCCCCGGAGAACGTCCTGCCCGCCTGCGGCGACCGGGCCGAGGCAGCGTCCGACACCGCCCACGCGCTGGCCGCCGACGGACTGCGCGTGCTGGCGGTCGCCGAACGCCGCCTGGATGACGCCGAGTCGGCCGCCGACGCCCTCGAAGAGTCGCTGCGGGAGCTGGAGTTCACCGGCCTGGTCGCACTCGCCGACGTGGCCCGCGACACGTCCAACGCGCTGGTGCACGGGCTGCGCGAGGCGGGCGTACGACCCGTCATGCTGACCGGCGACCACCCGCAGACCGCACGGGCGATCGCCGTCGAACTGGGCTGGCCGGAGGACACCGGCGTGGTCACCGGCGACGAACTGGCCGCCGCCGACCGGGCCGAACGCGCCCGCATGCTGGGTGACTGCGGTGTCGTGGCCCGGGTCGCGCCGGAGCAGAAACTCCAGGTCGTGGAGGCGTTGCGGGACGCGGGCCGGGTGGTCGGTATGGTCGGCGACGGCGCCAACGACGCCGCCGCGATCCGCGCCGCCGACATCGGGGTCGGCATCAACGCGCGCGGCTCGGCGGCCGCCCGCAACGCCGCCGACCTCGTGCTGACCGACGACGACCTCGGGGTGCTGGTCGAGGCGGTCGGCGAGGGCCGCGCCCTGTGGCACAGCGTCGCCGACGCCATCGCCATCCTGATCGGCGGCAACGCCGGCGAGGTGGGCTTCGGCATCGTCGGCACCCTGCTCGGAGGCCGGGCACCGCTGTCGACGCGGCAGATGCTGCTGGTGAACCTGTTCACGGACCTGTTCCCGGCGATGGCCGTCGCGGTCACCCCGGAGAAGGACCCGACGGAGGAGGCGAGCGGGCCGCTGGGCTCGTCGATGCTGGGCGAGCCGCTGATCGAGCAGATCCGGCACCGGGCCCTGACGACGTGTCTGGGTGCGGTGGTGGCCTGGCTGTTCGGCCGGTTCACCCCGGGTACGACGCGCCGGTCCACGACGATGGCGCTGTGCGCGGTGGTCGGTACGCAGCTGGCGCAGACGCTGGCCGACCGCCGGGGCAGCCCGCTGGTGCGCGTCACCGTGCTCGGCTCGGCGGCGGCGCTGGTCCTCCTGGTCCAGACACCGGGCGCCAGCCAGGTCTTCGGCTGCACCCCGCTCGGCCCGCTCGCCTGGGCCGGCGTGGCCGCGGCGATCGCCCTCGCCCTCGCCGGCCAGCGAGCACTGCCGCGCCTGGAGGAGACGGTGATGAGGCTGACGCGGTGAGGGCCGGCGTCATCGGCGCGACGCGGTGAGGGGCGGGGCGGTCCGGGGCGCTCGGTGCGACGTCGGCCACCCGCTGACCGCCACGGGGCACGCGCGCCGGTCGGCCGCGGGGACGTGACCGGCGGGGGCCGCCGCACCGGAGCGCGACCGTCCGGTCGACCGGACGGTCGCGCCGGCCGTGCGGATGGGTCCGCCGGACCGGTGGAACCGGCCGCCCCCCCCGCCGGCTACGCCACCGTCGGCCGCCCCACAGTCCGCGCTCACACCGCCCGGCGTGGCGACCGGAGAGGTCCCCCGCCCCCCGTCACGCCAACCGGGGGTACCGGCCGCCTCACCGCCCGCGGTCACCCCACCCGGTGCTACGAACCGGCCAGGTCGCCCGCCCCCCGTCACACCAACCGGTGGTACCGGCCGCCTCGCCGCCCCGGGTCACCCCACCCGGTGCTACGACCGGCCAGGTCCCCCACCCCCCCGTCACAATCCCCCCGTCACACCGACCGGTGGTACTGGTCCGGCACGTGGACCTCGCCGCCGAGTCGGCGTGCCGCGTGCCGGGCCCAGGACGGGTTGCGGAGCAGTTCGCGGCCGAGGAGGACGGCGTCCGCCTCACCGTTGGCGAGGATCTTCGCCGCCTGCTCCGGCTCGGTGATCAGGCCGACGGCGGCCACCGGCAGCGGCGTCTCCGCCTTGACCCGCGCGGCGAACGGCACCTGGTAACCGGGCTCGGTCGGGATGCGCACTCCTGAGGCGTTGCCGCCGGTGGAGACGTCGAGGAGGTCGACGCCGTGCCCCTGCAGCTCGCGCGCGAAGCGCACGGTGTCGTCGCCGGTCCAGCCACCCTCCTCCAGCCAGTCGGTCGCGGAGATACGGAAGAACAGCGGCTTGTCCTTCGGCCACACCGCCCGTACGGCGTCGACGACCTCGAGCGGGAAACGGGTGCGGTTCTCGAACGAGCCGCCGTAGGCGTCGGTACGGCGGTTGGAGTGCGGGGAGAGGAACTCGCTGATCAGATATCCGTGAGCGCCGTGGATCTCGACGATCTCGAAGCCCGCGGCCAGGGCACGCCGAGCGGCGTCCGCGAACTGGCCGACGGTCTCCCGGATCTGATCGATCGTCAACTCAGTGGGTACCGGGTGCCGTTCGTCGAAGGCGACGGCGCTCGGCGCCACCGGCTGCCAGCCGTGCGCGTCCGGCCCGACGGGCGCTCCACCCATCCACGGCTGGTCGGTGGAGGCCTTGCGCCCGCCGTGCCCGAGCTGGATCGCCGGCACCGTGCCCTGGCCGACGAGGAAGCGGGTGATGCGGCGGAAGGCCTCGACCTGCGTGTCGTTCCACAGGCCGAGGTCGTACGGCGAGATCCGGCCTTCGGGCGATACGGCGGTGGCCTCGACGATGATCAGGCCCGTGCCGCCGGCCGCGCGGGCCGCGTAGTGCGCGAAGTGCCAGTCGTGCGGCACCCCGGCCTCGGGCCCCTCGGGCGCGGCCGAGTACTGGCACATCGGCGGCATCCACACACGGTTGGGGATGGTCACTTCGCGCAGGGTGTAGGGCTCGAACAGCGCACTCACGGCGGACTCCATTCGTCACGGGACCGGTGGTCGACTCGTACGATAGGCATCGTAGTACGGTGGATGTCAAACTACGAGAGCCTTCGTACAATGAGAGGCATCCGACGAACTGGAGCCCGCCGTGACCCCCGCCCCCGCCACCCCCGCCGTCAGCAGCCGCGAGCTCCCGCACCCGGCGCGGGAGGAGATCCGGCTGGAGACCGTGCTGCACGCCCTGTCCGACCCCATGCGGCTGCGCATCGTGCGCGAACTGGCTGTGGCAACCGACGCGTTGTCCTGTTCGCACTTCGACCTGCCGGTCACCAAGTCGACCACCACGCACCACTTCCGGGTGCTGCGCGAGGCCGGGGTGATCCAGCAGACCTACCAGGGCACCGCCAAGATGAACGGACTGCGCCGCGAGGACCTGGAGGACCTCTTCCCCGGTCTGCTCGACGCCCTCCTGGACGCCGCCACCCACCAGGCCGCCCGGCTCGGCTGAACCGGCCCGCCCGGCTCAGCCCGCCCGGCCCGGCTGAACCCGCCCGCCCTCCGTGGCGACTCGGCTCACGGGGTCGCGGCGCGCGCCGCGGCCATGAGGGACCGCCAGTCGGGCAGCTTGACCACCGAGCGCCCGAGCGACGCCCCGAGCCGCGCCTCCGCCCGCTCGATCGCCAGCCAGCCCGGCCACTCGACCGGCTCGGCCCCCGCCGCCCGCAGCGCCTCCAGCGGATCGCCGGGCAACTCGGTACGGCCGAGCGCGGGGGCGTCCTCCAGCAGCGAGGCCGCCGTCTCCCGGGCGCACGGACGGTTGGTGCCGATGACACCCGTCGGGCCCCGCTTGATCCAGCCCGCCACGTACGCGCCCGGTACGACGGCCCCCTCGCACTGGACGCGCCCGGCCAGGTTCGGCACCGTGCCGCGCTCCGCGTCGAACGGAAGCCCCTCCAGCGGCACCCCGCGGTAGCCCACCGACCGCAGCACCAGCTGGGCCTCCACCTCCTCGAACCGACCGGTGCCCCGCACCCCGCCGTGCCCGTCCGGCGCCGTCCGCTCGAAACGCACCGCGCCCACCCGGCCCCCGTCGGCGATCAGCTCGACCGGCCGCAGGAAGAACCGCAGCCCGATCCGGCGCCGGGCGCCCGTGCCCGCACGCCCCGCCCACGCACCCAGCACCTCCACGTTGCGACGGTGCGCCGCCGGCAGCATCGAGGGATCGGCGCACCCCGGGTCAAGGGCGAGCTCCGCCGGGTCCACGCGCACGTCGGTGTCCGGGAGCGCGCCCAGCTCGCGCAACTCCTTGGTGGTGAACCGGGCCTGTGACGGGCCGCGCCGGGCCGCCATCTGGATACGGGTGACCCGGCTCGCGGCCAGCGCGGTCAGCGCCGCCTGCGGTACGTCGGTCGGGCTCAGCTCCGCCGGGCCGCGCGCGAGCATCCGGGTCACGTCCACGGCCACGTTCCCCGCGCCGATGACGACGGCCGACCGGGCGCCGCTCAGGTACCCGTCGTCGGCGGCGTCCGGGTGAGCGCTGTACCAGGCGACGAACTGCGTCGCCGACCAACTCCCCGGCAGGTCCTCGCCGGGGATGCCCAGGCGCCGGTCGGCGGCGGCGCCCACGCAGTACACCACCGCGTGGTACAGCTCCCGCAGCCGTGCGACCGGCACGCCGCCCGGTCCGCCGATCCGGACCCCGCCCAGGAAGCGGACCCGGGGCTCCTCCAGGACCGTGCGGAGGGTGTTCTGCAGCGACTTGATCTTCTCGTGGTCGGGTGCGACGCCGTAGCGGACCAGGCCGAACGGGCACGGCAGGCGGTCCAGGACGTCGACGCGCACCTCGGGGCTTCGCTCGAGAAGACTCTGCGCGGTGTAGACCCCGCTCGGGCCCGAACCGACTACGGCGACACGGAGCACGGCGGAACTCCTCTGTCAGGGGTCCCCTGGGAAGGGGAGGGCTTCCCGGCCCCAGCATCGCACCGTGCGGGCTGCGCTGACAGGGTGCTGTCCGGGCGGACGGACGCGTGTCCGTTCGTATGGAATGTGATCATGAGGTTACGTTGCGTGTGTGCTTGAAGCATCCTTTCTTAATCTTTCCGATCGATCGGAGGCGGACGGCGCGGTGACCGTGTCGCCCGCGTGGGAAGTGCAGGAGGACGCCGGCGCGACGAGGTGGTTCCACGTCCGCCTCGCGTTCCCCGACGGCGCCGGCGTGCAGGCGCTCGCCGTGATGTTCGGGGGGTGCGTGTCCATCGAGGACGTCCGGGCCGAACCCGCGCTGTCCCTGGACGACCTGTCGGTGCTCGCGGACTGGATCGAGGGCCCGCTGTTCGATGCGTGCGGGGTGGACGCCGACGACATCGACGACGAGGGCGGGGAGGCCGGCGAGGACGAGCGCTCCGGCGGGCGCCGGGCCCGCCCCACCTGGCCGCGCGGCACCGAGGGGCGATGGCAGGTCGCCCAGGAGTACCGCGCGGCCCAGGAGGAGGGCACCGACCCGGTCCTCGCGGTGATGTGCGCGACCGGCCACAGCCGGCGCAAGTCCCTGCGCCTGATCGCCCAGGCCCGCGACGCCGGTTTCCTGACCCCCCGCCACGCCCGCCGCAAGGCGGACTAGCGCGTGTCTCGTTGACGGCCCGGCCGATCCGGTTCACGGACGGCGTTGTCCACCTGGCCGCAGACGGGCCGCGCACTGCCCCTCGCCTTCACTGTCACCGCAGGCCAGGCAGATGACGCACCTAGCTTTCGAAGCACAGCCACCTGGGGCGCCGGGCATCCATCCGGACCCGACGCCGACCAAGGAGGCAGAACCTAGCCGATCCGCTCGGCCAGAGCGACGATGATTCGCGAGGGGCCGCGCAGGTTGCAGAGTCGGTAGGCGTTCTCGTACCGCGCCACCTCGCCGAGGAGTTCGGCGCCATGGCGGCGCAGGCGGGTGATCGTGTCGTCGATGTCGTCGACGGCGAACATGACACGGTGCAGGCCCAGAGTGTTGGCCGGCGGGTCGAGCGGTTCGGCGGTGATCGCCGCGGGGGAGTGGAACTTCGTCAGCTCCAGCTTGCCGTGGCCGTCCGGGGTGCGCATCATCGCGATGGCGCTGCGGACCCCGTCGAGGCCGACCATCTGGTCCGCACAGACTCCCTCGATCTGCGCTTCGCCTTCCAGTTCCATGC
Organism: Streptomyces sp. NPDC049915; assembly: GCF_040656475.1. NCBI lineage: Bacteria > Bacillati > Actinomycetota > Actinomycetes > Kitasatosporales > Streptomycetaceae > Streptomyces > Streptomyces sp. NPDC049915. Next base: position 60,518 of record NZ_JBFAMH010000010.1, on the reverse strand, counting down.
CGAGCTCGGTGAAGAAGGCGATGGCACCCTCCAGGTCGTCGACGACGATGCCTACGTTGTCCATCCGCTGAATCGCCACGGGTGCTCCTCCTGCGTCGCGCAGTGCGTTCTGGCTACCGACACCCCTGGGACGGAGCCGGTGCCGCATTCTCGACACCCGGGAGGGTCGAAGTTTCGGTTGCTTCACCTTGCCGACGACCTACGGCCCGCGATCACCTGTCCCTGTCAGGCCGCACTCCACCTCGCCAGCATCCTCGTCCGGACCCGGCGCCGACCGAGAAGACAGAACTGGGCCGTCACCGCATCTGTCGCATCCGCGTGATCTCGCTCGTCTGCTGCGCCACCACGTCGTCGGCCATCTCCTCGATGCGGACGTTGTTGCCCTGCGCCTTGACGTCCGTCGCCATGGTGATCGCGCCCTGGTGATGGGTGATCATCAGGGTCAGGAAGAGCGCGTCGAACGCCGCGCCGCGTGCCGCTCCCAGCTGCTTCAGCTGCGCCTCGGTCGCCATGCCGGGCATGCCGCCGTGCGCATGCCCGCCGCGGGCCTCGTCCTTGCCGTACTCCTTCAGCCAGGCCCGCATGGTCGCGATCTCCGGGCCCTGAGCGGCCGCGATCCGGGCCGCGAGGCGCTTGACGTCCTCCGACCGGGCGTGCTCCGCGGCGAGTTCGGACATCCGCAGCGCCTGCTCGTGATGGGCGATCATCATGCGCGCGTACGACACGTCCGCCGCGTTGGGCGTGTCGTCGTCCGCCCGCTGCTGTGCCGCCTCCTCGGCCGAGAGCGTGCGGTTGGCCTCGCCCGGCCTGCCCGGCACCAGTACCGAAGGCCCGCCCGATGCCGGGGACTTGGCGTCCGTGCCGGAGTCACAGCCTCCGAGGGTGAGCAGGGCGAAGGCGGTCAGCGAGACCGTGGCGAGGGCCGGACGCGATCCACGACGCAGGAGCAAGGCGACCTCCCGGGGTCATCATGACGATCCCATTGCCATCTGTTGATCTGGGCATGATGAAGACGATACTGCGGGGAAGCGTGAACCGTTCCGACCGGAACGGTGCAGAGGGAGGACACAGTGACCCTGCACGATCCCCGAACACGACGCAGACACCTGGGCGTTGCCGCCGCAGCGGCCGGACTGCTGGCCGCGCTGCTCACCGCCGCACCCGCCGGCGCCACCCCCGACCCGGGCGACCACCCGGCCGCGCCGAAGGAGGTCTCCCGCAGCGCCCAGGAGCAGGCGGCCGAGGCGATCGCGGCCGGCGAGATACCCGGCCAGGACCAGATCGTCCACTCCGCCAACGTCCAGCACCTCACCAACATCCCCAAGGACGCGCTGCCCGGCACCAATTCGGACCTCGCCTTCCAGGGCCGCTACGCCTTCGCCGGCAACTACGACGGCTTCCGCATCTTCGACATCAGCAACCCCGCGTCGCCGAAGACGGTCGCCCAGGTGCTCTGCCCCGGCTCGCAGAACGACGTCTCCGTCTCCGGCGACCTGCTCTTCCTGTCCACCGACTCCTCGCGCAGCGACAGCAGTTGCCACAGCACCACACAGCCGGCGACCGAGAAGTCCTCCTGGGAGGGCATGAAGGTCTTCGACATCAGCGACAAGAGCAACCCCCGGTACGTCGCCGCCGTCGAGACCGCCTGCGGCTCGCACACCCACACGCTGGTGCCGAAGCGTGACAACGTCTACGTCTACGTCTCCTCCTACTCGCCGAGCGCGAGTTACCCGGACTGCCAGCCGCCGCACGACGGCATCTCGGTCATCAAGGTGCCGCGCGACGCCCCCGAGCAGGCGGCCGTGGTGAACTTCCCGGTGCTCTTCCCCGGCGACGGCCCGGACGGCGGCGGCAACCCCGGCGCCCCCACCAACCCCGGCGTGTCCAAGACCACCGGCTGCCACGACCTCACCGTCCTGCCCTCCGAGGACCTGGCGGCCGGCGCCTGCATGGGTGACGGCATCCTGTTCTCCATCAAGGACCCCGAGCACCCCAAGGTCATCGACCAGGTCCAGGACAACGTCAACTTCGCCTTCTGGCACTCGGCGACCTTCAACCAGAAGGCGGACAAGGTCGTCTTCACCGACGAGCTCGGCGGCGGCGGAGCGGCCACCTGCAACGCGGCGACCGGCCCCAACCGGGGCGCCGACGGCATCTACGACATCACCGGCAAGGGCGAGAAGCGCAGGCTCGTCTTCCGCGGCTACTACAAGATCCCGCGCCACCAGGCCGACACCGAGAACTGCGTGGCCCACAACGGCTCGCTGATCCCGGTCAAGGGGCGCGACATCATGGTCCAGGCCTGGTACCAGGGCGGCGTCTCCGTCTGGGAGTTCACCGACTCCGCGCACCCGAAGGAGATCGCCTACTTCGAGCGCGGCCCCCTGACCACCGACACGCTCACCGTCGGCGGGGCGTGGTCGGCGTATTACTACAACGGCTACATCTACTCCAACGACATCGCCAAGGGCTTCGACGTCCTCAAGCTCAGCGACCGCCGCACCGACCCGGCGCGCCGGGTCCACCTGAGGGAACTCAACGTCCAGACCCAGCCCGACTACTTCGACTGACCTTCCGGCCGCGCGCCGGTCGCGAAGAAGCGGGACAGGTCCTGCTCGCACCCCCCGCCGGGCGCCTCGGCGTCCGGCGGGTTCCCCGCGCCCCGGGCCAGCCCGTAACGGCCGAACAGCTCGGCACGCATCGCCGTGATCGACATCGGCACGTTCGGGAGCACCATCGCGTACACGGCGCCCATGAGCACCGAGCGCATCATCGGGTAGTCGCGCTCGATATCGGGCGAACCGTACCCGGCGACGACGGAACGCAGCAGCTCCGCGAGCCGCTGCTGCTCCGGGCACTGCACGAAGCCCTCCGCCTGCAGCAGGCTCGCCATGTGCTGGCGCATCAGCACCGGTTCGTCCCGGGCCAGCCCCAGGATCGCGTCGATCGCCCGCGCCATCCGCTCACGGCCGTCGTCGGTGCGCGGCTCGCGCTCCAGGGCCTCCTCCAGCGTGCGGTGCATCAGCCGGTGCACGGCGGACTGCACCAGCTGGCGCTTGCCGGGGAAGTAGTACGACACCAGTCCGCGGGCCGAGCCCGCGCGGTCGGCGATGGCGCCGAGCGTCGTCGCCTCGTAGCCGCGCTCCCTGACCAACTCGAGTGCCGCCTGCAGCAGTCGCTCCCGGGAGCGCCGCCGCAATTCCTCATTGACCGAGGCGCTGCGCGGGGACATGCTGTAACTCCTGCGTTGACTGGCTGCCAGCCAACTATACTCAACGCATGTCGGCCAGCCCCTGTCCGGGGCCCGGTCGGCGTTGCCGTCCGCTCTGGACGACGCGGGGGATCGTCCAGAGCGGACCGTTTCCGCCCGGATGGTCGCCTGAGGCAATCGGCCGGTGGTGTCTGAGCGGTCTCGGTCGCAGGCGCGCCCAGGGCTCCCTAGAGTGAGGCGGAGAGAGCCGGCCGAGGAGGCGTGGGCGGATGGAACAGGACCAGAAGATCCTGGCCAGGATCACGGAAATGGTGGAGCACGAGCACCGGTTGCGTGCGGACCTGGCGTCCGGGCGGATCGACGGCGTCACCGAGCGGCAGCGCCTGAGCGAAGTGGAGCAGGAACTGGACCGGTGCTGGGACCTGCTGCGCCAGCGGCGCGCGAAGGCGGAGTTCGGGGAGAACCCGGACGAGGTCGAAGCCCGTCCGCCCTCGCAGGTCGAGGGCTATCTGGAGTGACCCTCCGGCCCGCGGGCCCGGTGCTCAGCCCACCAGGGCCATGACGGGCCGCAGCGCGTCGGGGCGCTCGCCTGCCGGCAGGTGGTCCACGAAGTGCACCCGGCAGCCCAGGGCCGCCGCGCCACCGTCCGCGTGCCGGCTGTCGCCGACCATGAGCGCCTCGGCCGGTTCGACGTCCAGCGCGGCACAGGCCCGGGCGAACAGCCGCGGGTCCGGCTTGCGGATGCCGTGCTCGTACGACAGCACATAGGCGTCGACGAACCGGTCCAGGTCGTGGGCGCGGAAGACGGGACGCAGATCCCAGCCGATGTTGCTCACCACGCCGATCCGCACCCCCCGCTCCCGCAGGGCGCCCAGCACCTCGGCCGCGTCCGGGTACGGCGTCCAGGCGGCCGGGGTGCGATGCCGCTCGTACAGGGCGTCGTACAGCCCCGGATCGGGCAGCGGCACCTGGCGCGCCAGACCGGTGTACGCGGCCCGGTGGCCGGCGCTGCTCTCGTCGCGGGTCTCCCACAACTCGGCGAGATGGCCGGGGATCCGCTGCGGCTCCGGGCCGCCGGGCAGCGCACCCGCCGCCTCCAACGCCCGCACGGTCTGGTCCAGTTCACCCTCGGGGAGCGTGATCCCCGCTTCCGTGAGAACGGCGCGCAGCCACGCGTCGACGGACTCGATCCGAAAGAGCGTGCCGGAGAAGTCGAAGAGAACGGCGGTCATGCGGGCGATCCTAGTGACCGCCCTCCGGCCGGTTCACGGCCGCCACCGCTGATGCGCCGCCACCGCGCCCGCGACCAGCATCGCGCCCAGCAGCCAGCCGCCGAGCACGTCCGACGGCCAGTGCACGCCGAGCCACACCCGGGTCACGCCCACCCCGGCGACGGAGACCACGGCGACACCGAGAGCCGTACGCCGCAGGGCCGGCCCGGCGCCGTACACGCGCACCAGCCACACCAGCAGGCCGCACACCACCGTGGCGGTCAGGGCGTGGCCGGACGGAAAGGCCGCGTAGTGCGCGGAGTCGACCGGGTCGAGCCACACGGGCCTGGGCCGGTCGACCGCGGCCTTGAGCGCCTGCTGCACCACCGTGGCCAGCGCCGTCACCGTCACCAGCCACACCGCCGTCCACCACGCGGCGCGCCGCCACAGCAGCCACACGGCGACAGTCACGCACAGCACGCGCATCGTCGTGGGGTCCCACACCCAGTCGGACAGGACGCGGAAGGCGTGCGTGACACCGGGGTCGCCGACCGCCCAGCGGTGGGTGGTCCGCGCGATGTCGCCGTCGGTGTCGGTGAGCGGGCGCCATCTGATCGCGACCAGCGCCGTCAGCACTCCGGAGCACAGCGCGAGCAGGAGGGCGCAGCGCAGTGCCGAGCGGGGAGCGCGGGAGCGGGGCGGGGCGGCGGCGGACGGAGCGTGCATGGTGCGATCCTCGCCGACGCGCGGTCCCCGAGGCCAACCCCGGCCCGCGTCAGCCCAGCGCCCGCAGCCCCGGGCCGAACGCCACCAGCACCGGGATCACCGGCACCAGCGCGGCCGCGGCCGTCAGCCCCAGCCGGCGGGCCGCGGTGAGCCGGGCCGGCGCGGTGAGCAGCCGGTCCACCCGCTGCGGAACCTGCCCGTGTCCGCCGGGACAGGGCCCGAACACGCCGCGGCCCTCGTTGAGTTCGACGAGCGCGAGCGCGGTGGTGAGCCGGCCGAAACGGCGCGAGGCCGTGTCGTCGGCGGCCAGTTCGACCAGCCGGTGCACCTCGTCGCGGAACGCGGCGAACACCGGCACCTGCGGAAAACCGCCGGCCAGCGCCGAGGAGCAGTGCAGCAGCCAGTCGTGCCGGGCGCGCGCGTGCCCCTGCTCGTGCGCGACAACGGCGTCCAGCCGGCGTCCCCCGAGCTGGCGCAGCGCGGCCGTGGTGACCACCAGCCTGGGCGGCGTGCCGGGCAGCCACCAGGCGTCCGGCCGCTCTCCTTCCAGGATGTGCAGCTGCCCGAGTCCCGCGCCCTCACCGGGCAGTCGCGGGGCGCGGACGAGGACTTCCATCCGGCGCAGCCGGCGCCGCGCCCGCGCCCGGGTCACCTCGCGGACCAGCATCGCCGCCGTCCACACCCCGCCCAGCGCCAGCGCCACGGCGGTGGTCGCCGCCCAAGGAGCGCCCACACCCAGGGCGTACGCCTCCACCACGGCCCGCGGCGCCGACGCGAACACATGGCCGCGCACCGCCTGCCAGGCCGCCGCGGCGCTGAGCGTCATCGACAGCGCGCAGCACAGCAGTACGGCCGCCACCACGCACTGCCACACCCACAGGGCGACCACCGGTTCACGGTCCGGCCAGTCGGCCCGGGCGAGCAACCGCGGTGCGACGATCGCGGTCAGGGCGCCGAGCAGCAGCAGAGTCGCGGGCACCACCATGGGCAGCAGCCTATGAGGCGGAGGCTACTCGGCGGTACGTACGGTGCGGGCAAAGTGACACACCCCACGCGTCACAGCGTGAGCAGCATCGCCACCATCGCGATGCCCATCGACAGCCGGCACGCCCGCGCCAGCTCCGGCCGGTGGCTCCAGCCCGCCACGGGCGGAGCACCGGCCACCGCGGCGACCGGCACCAGCCGCGCCCCGGACAGCAGCACATACCCCGCGAAGTAGAGCAGCAGGGCCCCCGTGACGAGGGGGACACCACCGCCCGTGTGATGGTGGGCCGGCGCGCCCGCCATCACCACGGCCATGTAGACCATGGCCGAGGCCCCCACCAGATGGTGCAGATGATGCGCGCTGCGACGCGCCGCCCACAGGGCACGCACGGCGGCCAGCCCGAACACCACCGCATAGCCCGGCCAGGCCCACCCGGGCGGCGTGAACACCACCGCAGGCACCGCCATCGCGGCCATCGCGAAACCCATCAGCGCCTCACTGCCCGCGATCCGGCGCTGCTCCCGTGTCCCGCTGCGCATGCGCAGCAGGCAGTAGCCGCCGGTCGCCGCGCACAGCGCGACCAGGAGCCAGCCGGACGAAGCCGGTCCGTGCACACGCACCTCCCCCCTCGACGGTCGGTCCAGGGAGAGCGATGCCCGGACCGCTCGGAGCGCACGCAAGCGCAGAGGGGTACACGGGGCGCGCAAGCGGGGAGCACGCTCCGAAAACATTTCACGAGTAAAACACCTGCTAAACTAAATGCCATGCACATCCGTCCCCTCCCCCTCGCCGGAGCCCTGAGGCTCGGCCGCCCCTCTCCGATCTGGTTCAAGCCCGCGCTGAGCGTCGTCGTCTCGGTGGCGCCGCCGAACCTGATCCTGCTGGCGCTCGGCCGCCTCGACCTGGCGATGTACACCATGGCCGGATCCCTGTGCGCCCTGTACGCCCACAACCGCCCCTACGCCGCCCGGGCCCGCACGCTGGCCTGGGTCGTCCTCGGCATGACCGGCGGCCTCGCCGTCGCGCTGATCGCGGCGTCGCTCACGACGAGGGCGCTCGTCCTGGTCACCGTCGGCGCGCTGCTCGCCGCCGTACAGAAGGCCGTGTGCGACGCCACCCGCGTCGGCCCACCCGGCAACGTCGTCCTCACCTTCATCACCTCCGCCTCCCTCTTCGTCCCCCAGACCCTCGCGCAGATCCCCGCTCACCTCGGTATGACCCTCGCGGCGGGCGCCTGGGCCTGGCTGGTCGGCATGGCGCCGGGCCTGGTCCGCCCGCACGGCCCGGAGCGGCGCGCCACCGCGCAGGCCCTGACCGCGGCCGCCGCCCACGCCGCCACCGGCGACGCGCACACCCGCGGCGCCGCGGCCGCCGCCGTCCAGGCCGCCTGGCAGACGCTCCTCACCGCGGGGCTGCGCTCCGACCGCACCCGACGCGGCCTGGAACGCCTGCTCGTCCGCGCCGAGGTCGCCCTGGCGGCCCCCGCCGACAGCGACCCGGGGCGGCTGCGCGCCTGGGCCCGCGACCTGCGCGGCAACGGCCCCCTGCCACGCGTGGACGACCTGCCGGGCGAGGCGGAGGAACTCCTCGGCGTGGAAGCGGAGCGGACCACCCGCACCCCGCGCCACCACCACCTGACCCCCCTCGCCGTGCGCACCTTCGTCGGCTGTGCCCTGGCCGGCTACGCCTCCCTCGCGCTCGGCGTCGGCCGCCCCTACTGGGCCCTGGTCACCGCGGCCAGCCTCTACCAGGCCAACCTCACGCTCACCTGGAGCCGGGCCGTACAGCGCGTGGTCGGCAACGTCATCGGCGTCCTCGTCTTCGCGGCGGTCGTCCCGCTGGCCCACCTCCACCAGGCGGCGCTCGTCCTGCTCTGCCTGGCCTTCAACTTCGGCGCGGAGGCGCTGATCGGCCGAAACTACTGGCTCGGCACCATCTGCGTGACCCCGATGGCACTGCTGATCACCGAATTCGCCCGCTTCCAGGACTCTGCCGAACTGATCACCGAGCGCACGGTCGACACGCTGGTCGGCGCCCTGGTCGGCTTCGTGGCCGCCGTGGCCGTCACCAACCGCCGCTCCGGCGACCGGCTGGAACACGCCCTCACCAGCGCCGAGCGGGCCCGCGAACGCGCCGCCCGCCTCCTCACCGAACCCCACACCGCCCCCGCCGCCCTGGAAGCGGCCCGCCGCGCACTCGCCGTCGCGCTGGTCGACCTGCGCGGCACCACCGAGGCCGCGTCCGGCGAGTGGTGGCAGCGCGCCCTGCCGCACGACCGGGTGATGCTCGCCGAACAGGCGGGACACCGTACGCTCGCGGCGACGGTACGACGCCAGGGACTGACCCTGGACCGGGACGACAACGCGAGAGCGGAGGACGTACGGCCATGACGGCGACCAAGGGAACGGGCGCAGCCGGTGAGAGGGGCGACACCGTCGCAGCCGTCGTCCGGCAGTGGCAGGCGGTCCACCCCGACCTCGACACCGGTCCGATGGAGATCATCGGCCGGGTCAACCGCTGCGCCGCGCTCCTGCAGCAGGCGGAGGACGCGCCGCTGCGCCGGGCCGGGCTGAGCCGCGCCGAGTTCGACCTGCTCGGGGCGCTGCGCCGTACCGGGCACGAGCTGACGCCGAGCGAGGTGGCCCGCGAGACCTTCTCCTCCGGCGCGGCCGTCACCAAGCGGCTGAAGCAGCTCACCGAGCGCGGCTTGGTCGAACGCCGCACCGACACCCGCGACCGCCGCGTCTCCCACGTCCGCCTCACGGCCGCCGGCCGTGACCTGGTCGACACGATCCTGCCGGAGCAGCTGGCGTACGAGACGGCGGTGCTGTCCGCCCTGGACGACACCGACCAGATCGAACTGGCGTCCCTCCTGGGCGACTTGCTGGGCCGCCTGGAGGGCCGCCTGGAGTCCCTCCGAACATGACGCCACGGTCGCGCTGAGACCCGGCGTTGCGTGGTGCCGGCGTCGTGGCTGGCCCGGGGGCGGGTGCGCTCACCGGCGCTGGCCGGGCCCCGCTACGCCCACCCGTGCCGCCCTGGGGGTCCCCCCTGCTCGAAGAGCTTGGGGGAGGCACGACTGCCCGCAGCTATGCCGGCAGGGCGGCCGCCCGGCGTTGCGGCTGACCGCAGTTACGCAGGACGGCGGCCCGCCACGGCGCACGCCACGGTGTTGGTGCACCCGCCCGCGGCGGGAAGGGGACGGGGTGGGGGGTGTCCGCCCGCAGCGGCCGGCACCGGGCAAGGGAGCGCTGTCGGGAACGGGCGGCCGGACCGAGGACGGACACCCCCCACCCCGGCCCCCGACTCACAACGAACCGAAAGCGCTACCCCAGCCCACCACGCACCGCAACGGGCCGCCGCAGGCACAAAAGGGGCGCGGGGAACGGCGCGAGCAACCACAACGAAACCCGCACCCGAACACCAACCCCCTCACGCGCAGCGAAACGCGGCCCCCGCCCAATCCCCATGGTCCCCGGACTTCGAGCCATCCGTGTCCGTCACCACCAGATGCACATGCCGCGCCCCACTCACCGGCACACGCACCTCCACCGGATCCGACTTCCCGGACACGGTCGGCGACGACCACAGCGTCCTCCCGTCCGCGACCACGGAGAACGACACCCCGCCGTACCCGTGGATCTCGTCATCCACGCCCACCGTCGCCGTGAACGCGGAGCACGCCCCGCCCAGCCAGAACTCGATGTCGGAGTCGGCATGGGCACCGATGCCCTTGGCATAGGTGGTGCCGTTCAGGGTGAGCGTATGCCCGTCGGCCGCCCCCGACTCGCCGTTGCTCCGGTCGCGTTCGGCCGGCCCCCAGCCGTTGGAGGCGCTCAGCCAGGACAGATCGCTCGCCCACGCATCCCCGGCCGGCGGCCTCGGCATGGTGCGCACCGCGGCCCGCTGCACGGTCACCCGCTGCTCCCCGGCGGCCCGGTACCGCGCGGTCGCGCCGAGCACGGCCTCGCCCACCGCGGCATCGGCCGGCGGCGTCACCGTGAACTCGGCGCGCGCCCGCTCACCGGCGTCGAGGCTGCCCGGCGCCCGCGCGGGCGACACGGTCCAGCCCTCCGGCGCGCTCAGGGTCACCGCGGTGTCCTCCGCGCCCGCCCGCCCGGCTGTGAAATCCACCGCGACCTTCCCCGGCACACCCGCGCTCATCTCCGCGTCGGCCACCACGTCCAGCGTGCCCACGGCACCGGGCACGCGCCCGCCCACCGCGCTGGCCGCATCCAGGTCCACCCGGAACGCCCGCGCCGTACTGACCGCCCGGGTCTTCACCTGCACCACGCCGCTCCGGTCCCCGGCGTCGTACCACCACCCCTCCGCAGCGGCCTCGAACGCGGCCCTGGACGCCTGCCGGGGCAGTGCACGCCCGTCCAGCCGCACCTGCGCCGGCGCGGACCCGGTGTGCACGGTGAACCGGTACGGCCGCGCGCTCTGCTTGCCCGCGAAGGAACCCGCGCTCGCGCCGACGTCGATGCGCACCGCACCGGCGCCGCTGTCGGGGGCGGTCACGACCACCTTCTGCTCGGCGTACCGTCCTGCCCGGTGCTGCCGGGTCACCCCGTCGTCCTCGTACAGGGTGAACGAGGACCGGCCCTGCGGATACACGTCCCAGGCCAGCGGCGAAGACGCCGTCCGGTCCTGGTACGACCTGATCCCGGGCCACATCGGCACAGCAGCCCCCGCCTTGACGAACAACGGCAGCGTGTCGAGGGGTGCCTGATACCCGCTCACGGTCGTCGGCCCCTGGTACACCCGCCCCGACCAGTAGTCGACCCACCTGCCCTTCGGCAGGTAGATGCCGTCCCGCACCGCCGCGTCCCGGTACACGGGCGCGACCAGGAAGTCCTCACCGCTGAGGAACTCGTACTTCGCCGCGTCCGACGCGGCCACCGGATCGTCCGGGTACTCCAGCGCCAGCGGTCGCACGGCCCCGACCCCGGTCCGGTTCGCCTGCGCCGCGTAGGTGTACATGTACGGCAGCAGTGACTCCTTCAGCTTCAGATACTTCCGGTTGATGCTCGTGTACGGCTCCCCGTACCGGAACGGCTGCTTGTCCGAGGACGCCCACCCGTCCATCGTCATCACGGCCGGCAGGAACGCCTTCCACTGCAGGTCCCGGGCGTACGTCTTGGCGCTGCCCCCGAAGATCCCGTCCACGTCACCGGTGGTGTACGCGAGCCCGGACATCGTGGCGCCCGCGTACGTCGGGATCTGCCAGCGGATGTAGTCCCAGCTCCCGGACTGGTCCCCGCTCCACTGCACGCCGCACCGCTGCGCACCGGACCAGCTCTCCGGCGCCCAGGTGAACCCGCGGGCGTCGCTGTTGTCCTCGATCCCGCGGTACGCGGCCTTGCAGCCGTCCAGTGCGAACTTGTAGCCGTCGCCGACCCAGGCCACGTCCAGTTTGGCGACCCGCTGCCCGGCCTTGACCTGGTCGGCGAGCTTGTCCAGCCCGTCCTCGGTCCACAACCCCATCCGCATGCTGCGGTCGCCCAGTCCCTTCGCCGTCTCGGCGAGGTTCTCGTACCCGCAGCCGTAGCCGTCGTTGACCAGCATCCAGCCCAGCGGCATGTCGTTCTCGACGTAGCCGTCGGCGACCTTCAGCGCGTCGAGGGTGTGGCGTTCGCCGCGGTTGGCGTTGTGCAGGTAGCAGTCGGAGTCGCCGATCTCCAGCCCGTAGATCGGTGGGAGCATCGGACGCCCGGTGAGCTCGGTGTACTTGCCGATGACGTCCTTGGCGCTCGCCCCGGCGACGTAGTACGCGTCGAACCGCTTCTCCTGCTCCGTGGTGGTCACCGGATCGGTGAAGGCGTAGGTCCCCGGCGCGTATGTGTTGCGGTAGACGCCGTAGCCCGCCGACGACAGGTAGAACGGCACCGAGTTGGGGTGCCCGCCCTCGTTCCAGTTGTAGTCGACGCCGACCTTGAGGGTCTTGCCGCGGTGCGAGGTGTTCCCGCTGCCGTTCTGCTCACCGGTGCCGTAGAACTGCTCGTCCGCGCCCCGCGCCAGCGTCTGCGTGGTGGAGGTGCCGTCCCAGCTGATGCCGCGGGTCTCCTCCCACAGCCGGGTGCCGTCGGCGCGGTACAGGGCGAACCGCAACGGCGCCTTGTACACCCGCAACGTGACCTGGTCGGTGGACAGTTCGTAGCGGTCCCCGCGATCGGCCCACCGGGTGGCCGGCGCGGCCCCCTGCGGCAGCACGACGTCGGACCCGACCGGATCGGTGAACGCGCCGTCGGGTGCGGCCTCGATGCGGAAGGTGTCACCGGACACGAAGCTCACCCGGGCCTTGGCCGCCCCCGCGGTGAACGTGTACACGGCTCCGGACGCCGAGAAGCCGGTGACGTCCCCGAGGCCGCCCGGCGCGGCGGCCTCGGCGGCCGGGACGGAGGCGGCCGCGGGCGGGGCGGGCGCGCCGGCGACGGCGAGCGCCGCGCACAGAGCCGCGGCGGCCAGACCGGCCGCGCCGCGCCTGCGGCGCCGCGATCGGGATCTGCTGGATGGAGCGGTCATATCGGTCCCTTCACATCCTGCGCGACCCGGCATCGACAGCCGTCGGATGACGTAATCTGCTTGATAGCGGGCCACATCGAGCAGAATCAATCAAGCGCAGCAGGTATAGCGCACCGCACGCCCTCTTGAACAGAGGGCGTGCGGTGGCGAAGAAACCGTTGAGGTGTGGCGGCGTCAGCCTTCCCGGGCCGCCAGATACACGCCGAACATGGCCCCTTGGGGATCGCGCAGCACGGCGATGCGCGGGCCGTCGGGCACGGAGGTGGGTTCCATCAGGATGGTGCCGCCCACCCCGGCCGCATCGGCCGCCGTGATGTCGACGTCCGTCACCGCGAAGTAGGGCAGCCAGTGCGGCGGCACCTCGGGCGGGAACTTGTCGTCCATCACCGTCATGCCGCCGAAGTCGTCCCCGGCGACGCCCCACTGCGTGTAGCGCTCCAAGGCGTTGACCGTCCAGCCGAACACGGTCGTGTAGAAGGCCTCTGCCTGCTTCGGTTCACGGGTCATCAGCTCCACCCAGCCGAGCGACCCCGGCGCGTTGAACAGCCCGGCGCCGGGGAAGGCGCGTGCCTGCCACAGCTGGAAGAGCGCGCCGGTCGGATCGGTGGCCACCGTGAAACGGCCGGCGTCGAGCACGTCCATCGGCCCGAGCAGCACCGTGCCGCCGGCCGCCCGCACCTGCTGTGCCGCCGCGTCGGCGTCCTCCACCGCGAACGACACGTTCCAGGCCACCGGCTGCGATTCCTGGTACAGGGGCGAGAGCGCGGCCACGGCCGCGTCGCCGAGGTGTGCGACCGTATAGCCACCGGCCTCGGAGCGCGGATCCGTCTCGGGCCGCCAGTTGAACACGGCGGCGTAGAAGCGCTTGGCCGCCTCGAGGTCAGGGGTTCCGAGCTCCGTCCAGCAGGGCCCGCCGGTCACCGGTCGGTCGAGCTTCATGGCGTTCCTTCCCAGCACGAGCCCCTCGCAGCACGCTAGCGGGGCCCGGGCACGCCGGCCACCGCACGCGGAGGGAGGCGCTACGGTGCCGAGGCACTCCGCGTCCGGGGCTCAGATCCCGGGCCGGTAGCGCAGCGGATGGTCCGCCGGGATCTCGACCAGCACGATCGGGACGCCGTCGGGGTCCTCGATCCACATCTCGATCAGCCCCCATGGCTCCCGTACCGGTGGCCGCACGACCGGCACGCCCTTGCCCCGCAGCTCCTCGTGCGCCGCCGCCGCGTCGGGGACCTGGAGCCAGAGGCGTACGGCGGGGGAGGGCGGGGTGTCGGAGCGGCCCGAGAGTTCCAGGAAGCCGCCGCCGAGGAAGTAGACGGTGCCGCGCTCCGGGCCCGTGCCGAACTCGCGGTAGACGGCGAGGCCCAGCCGGTCGCTGTAGAAGGCGCGGGAGCGCTCGGGGTCGGTGGGGCGCAGAAGCGTCCGGCTGCTGAGAACGTGCACCATACATCCGCAGCCTAGTGGCATGGTTACCCTCGACCCGGCCGACCCGCCAGACCGGCCGGAGCCGTCGCAGACGGCCCCGCCACAGCCCCGAGACAGAGGGAGAAGCGTCCCATGGAGTCCCCCGCCACCGCCCTGACGTTCCGCGACGCCACCGACGCGGACATCGACGCCCTGGTCGAGCTGATCGAGTCGGCCTACCGCGGAGACGCCAGCCGGGCCGGGTGGACCACGGAGGCGGACATCCTCGAGGGGCAGCGCACCGACCCCGAGGGCGTGCTGGAGGTCATCAAGTCGCCCGACAGCCGGCTGCTCACCGCGGAACAGGACGGCGCGATGGTCGCCTGCTGCCAGCTGGAGCACCGGGGTGAGTACGCCTACTTCGGCATGTTCGCGGTCCGCCCGACCCTCCAGGGCGGGGGCGTCGGCAAGGCCGTCATAACCGAGGCGGAGCGCCAGGCCCGCGCGATCTGGGGCGTGACGGAGATGCACATGACCGTGATCTCCGTACGCGACGACCTGATCGCCTGGTACGAGCGCCGTGGCTACCGCCGCACCGGCCGGATGACCCCTTTCCCGTACGGCGACGAGCGCTTCGGCCTCCCGCAGCGCGACGACCTCCAGTTCGAACTGCTGGTCAAGCCACTCACCTGACCCGCAGCGCCACCCCCGGAACCCCGGCCGCTCGACCGCCCCCGCGCCCGCGGGACCGGCCCGAGCGGTCAGCGTTCCCATGCCCAACGGCCCGGCCCCGGCCGCTCGGCCGACCCCTGGCCGTATTCGCCGAGCCCACCCGGGGAGTGCACGGACGTACGCCACCACGACGTCCAGCTCACCAGCCGCTCGGCCACCCCCGTACCCACCGGCTACGCCGCCCCCTCGGCCGGCCTCGGCCCGGTCGGCCCCCGGTCGCTTCGCCGCCGGGGGCAACCCGTGCCGCCGTCTACGCCGTGAAGCGGCCGGCGCGCTTGATCTCCGGTTGGTCGGTGGTCACGCCGTCCAGTTCCAGCGCGCGGGCCAGCCGCAGATGCTGCGGCGTGTTCACCACCCAGCCGAAGACCCTGAGCCCGGCCCCGCGGGCCCGCTCGACGACCTCCAGGGTGAGCCGCTGGATGTCCAGGCAGACGGTCGCGGCGCCGGCCGCCACCGCCCGCTCGACGACCTCGGGGCCGTAGTGCTCGGCGACCAGCGCCGTCCGCACGCCCGGGACCAGCCGGGCCACCTCCTGAATCGCCTCGTCGTGGAAGGAGATCACCTCGACCCGCTCCACCAGGTCCCGCGCCCGCAGCACCTCGGCCAGCACCCGCGCCGCACGCACGTCCTTGATCTCGGCCTGCACCGGCGCCTTCACCGCGTCCAGGACCTCCTGGAAGACCGGCACCCGCTCGCCGAGACCGGCGTCCAGGACGCGCAGTTCCTCCAGCGTCTTGTCGGCGATCGGCCCGCTGCCGTCGGTCGTCCGGTCCACCCGCTCGTCGTGCATGACGACGAGCGCACCGTCCTTGCTCAGGTGCAGGTCGAGCTCGATCGCGTCGAGACCGGCACGCTCCGCGGCCACGAAGGAGCGCAGCGTGTTCTCCGGCTCGACGCCCATGACGCCGCGGTGTCCAATGGTGATGAAGTTCAAGGTCCGCTCACTTCCGTCGGCGACGGAGCCATCCGTACCCCGCAAAAAGGGAAGAAACCCCTCCTCCGACATCGGACGGGAAAAACTACGGTGACCATAGGGGTCGCGCAGGATAATTTCCGGAGCCGCCCCTTGCTGGGAGGAACCGTGTATGTATACGGTCTTCTTACGCGAGGTCTTGCAGTGGAGGATGGGACATGACGGAAATTCTTGTGCAGGCGGGTGCGGAGGAGCAGGTTCCTCCGGCGAGCAGGGTGGTGGAGCACCCGGCCTGGCCCCGGCTCAAGGACGCCGTGGAGCGCATCCGGCCCTGGCAGTCCACGGACGGCTCGATCAACTTCACGGCCGAGGGCGCCCCGCAGCGCGCCGAGGCCGAGGGTGCGGTCCACGAGGTCGTCGAGGCCGTGCGTGAGCTGTCCCCGCTGCTGCCGCACGACGCCGCCTACCACGAGGCACTGGTCAAGGACCTGCAGCGGTGGTCCGAGGGCGGCTTCGAGGTGCCGGACTTCCTGGACGCGCTGCTGGCCTTCCAGCCCGCGGCCGACCGCCGGGACGGCCTGCAGCACCTGGTCGTCTTCCCGATGTACACGCAGAACGGCAACCCCGACCGCAACCTCGAGGCGGTCGTGCTGCGCATGGTGTGGCCCGACTGGCTGGCCGAGCTGGAGCGCACCCGCTACGACAACCCGCTGTTCTGCGGCATCACCTTCGAGGACTTCACCTCGGGCTACGACACCAACTCCGCGGTGCTCTTCCCGGAGACCATCGCCGTGCGCCAGGCGCCGGAACCATTCTCCTGGGGTGGCATCTTCTGCGACCGCGAGGCCGCCCGCTTCCGCCGGGTGACCGAGGCCGCCGTCGACCTGCTCGGCCTGCAGCTGCCCGAGGACATCGCCGCGATGGTCCACGACCAGAAGCGCTGCGAGGACGCCTTCGTGCTGTGGGACTTGGTCCACGACCGCACCCACAGCCACGGCGACCTGCCCTTCGACCCGTTCATGATCAAGCAGCGCCAGCCGTTCTGGATGTACGGCCTGGAGGAACTGCGCTGCGACCTCACCGCCTTCAAGGAGGCCGTGAAGCTGCAGGCGGACGGCGTCCCACAGGCCCGTGACGTGCAGTACGCCGTGCTCTTCGACCGGATGTTCCGCTTCCCGGTCACCGGCGACCGCAACCGCAACTACGACGGCCTGGGCGGCCAGTTGCTCTTCGCCTACCTGCACAAGCACGACGTCGTGCGGTGGACGGACAACGAGCTCTCCATCGACTGGGAGCGCGCCCCGCAGGTCACCAACCAGCTGTGCGCCGAGATCGAGAAGCTGTACCGCGACGGCATCGACCGCCCGAAGCTCGTGCACTGGTTCGCCGGCTACGAGCTGGTCTCCACCTACCTCGCCCCGCACCCCGGCTCCAAGTGGGCCAAGGGTCCCGACGCCCTGGACCTGACCCAGCCGCCGCGCAAGCTCGTCGATGACGTGCTTCCGGACGAGTTTCCGCTGAGCATGTTCTATGAGGCGCTGTCCAAGAAACTCAAGAACGTGATTGCCTCGACCAAGGGCATCACGGCGGACGGCGCCGAGCGGATCGCCGCGTGAGCGACCGCGTCCAGAACACTGCTACGGAGGCGAAGAAGATGGCGAACGGGGCTCTCAGCGGTGCGGTGATCGCGGTTGCCGGCGCGGGCGGACCGGCCGGCCGGGCGGCGCTGCTGCGACTCGCCGAGGCCGGTGCGACGGTCGTCGGCGCCGACAACGACCCGGAGCGGCTGTCCGAGGCCGTGGACGCGGCCCGCTACGCGCAGGGCGGCGCGACGGTCACGGGCGAGACCGTCGACCTGCTGAACCTGGAGGCCACCCGGGACTGGGCCACGCGCACCGAGAAGGAGTTCGGTCGCGTCGACGGCGTGGTCCATCTGGTGGGCGGCTGGCGCGGCAGCGAGACCTTCATCAAGACCAGCCTGGACGACTGGGACTTCCTGGAGCTGCTGCTCATCCGTACGGTCCAGCACACCTCCCTCGCGTTCTCGGAGTCGCTGCAGCGCAGCGACCGCGGTCGCTACGTCCTGATCAGCGCCTCCGGTGCCACCAAGCCGACCGCGGGCAACGCGGCGTACGCCGCCGCGAAGGCCGCCTCCGAGGCATGGACGCTGGCCATGGCGGACTACTTCCGCAAGGCCGGGATCGCCGAGGGCGCCGACGGGCCCACCTCGGCGGCTGTCATCCTGGTGGTGAAGGCGTTGGTGCACGACGCGATGCGCGCCGACCGCCCCAATGCGAAGTTCGCGGGCTTCACGGACGTCAAGGACCTCGCCGAGGCGATCGTGAGCGTCTGGGACAAGCCCGCCGCGGAAGTGAACGGAAACCGTCTGTGGCTGACCGAGAAGCCGTGAACCCACCCAAGACCGACGCGCGTCGCCATCACGACCCCGAGGTCCGCGGTTTCGCCAGTGACAACTACGCCGGCGCCCACCCCGAGGTGCTCGCCGCCCTGGCCCTGGCCAACGGCGGGCACCAGGTGGCCTACGGCGAGGACGACTACACCGGCAACCTCCAGCGGATCGTGCGCAGCCACTTCGGCGCCACGGCCGAGGCGTTCCCGGTGTTCAACGGCACCGGCGCCAACGTCGTGGCGCTCCAGGCGGTCACCGACCGCTGGGGCGCGGTGATCTGCGCCGAGAGTGCGCACATCAACGTCGACGAGGGCGGCGCGCCGGAGCGGATGGGTGGCCTGAAGCTGCTCACCGTCTCCACTCCGGACGGCAAGCTCACGCCCGAGCTGATCGACCGGCAGGCGTGGGGCTTCGAGGACGAGCACCGCGCGATGCCGCAGGTCGTCTCGATCACCCAGTCCACCGAGCTGGGCACCCTCTACACGCCCGACGAGATCCGCGCGATCTGCGAGCACGCCCACGCCCACGGCATGCGGGTGCACCTGGACGGCTCCCGGATATCGAACGCGGCGGCGTCGCTGAACGTGCCCCTGCGCACCTTCACCAACGCGGTCGGCGTGGACATCCTCTCCTTGGGCGGGACGAAGAACGGCGCGCTGTTCGGCGAGGCGGTCGTCGTCATCAACCAGGACGCGGTGCGGCAGATGAAGCACCTGCGGAAGATGTCGATGCAGCTGGCCTCCAAGATGCGCTTCGTCTCGGTCCAGCTGGAGGCGCTGTTCGCCAAGGATCTGTGGCTGCGCAACGCGCGGCACGCCAACGAGATGGCCCAGCGGCTGGCCGAGGGCGTGCGGTCCGTGCACGGAGTGGAGATTCTCCACCCCGTCCAGGCCAACGGCGTCTTCGCCCGGCTGCCGCACGATGTGAGCGAGCGGCTGCAGAAGCGCTTCCGCTTCTACTTCTGGGACGAGGCCGACGGCGTGGTGCGCTGGATGTGCTCCTTCGACACCACGGAGGACGACGTGGACGCGTTCCTCGCCGCACTGAAGGACGAGATGGCGCGGTAGTCGCCATTGCGGCATAGATATGCGGTCACCTGAAAAGTCATTGACGTTCGGGTGGCCGCATTCCTATGCTCTGCGGGCATGGAGCTGATCCAGAACACCCCGGATCTTTCGGCATACTTGGCGGCCGACGAGGCCATCGACCACCATCACCCGGTGGTGCGGCAGACGGCTGCGCGACTGGCCGACGGCGCTAACGACTCGTATGACTATGCGCGCCTGGCCTTCGAGTTCGTGCGCGACGAGATTCCGCACTCGCTGGACACCGGTGACCCGCGCCAGACCTGGCGCGCCTCCGACGTGATCGAGCGGCGCACCGGCATCTGCTGCGCCAAGGCCCACGCCCTGGCCGCGCTGCTGCGCGCCGAGGACATCCCGACGGCGCTGTGCTATCAGAAGTTCGAGGTGGTGCACGGCCTGGTCGCGGTCCGCTTCGACGGCGCCTGGCACCGCCAGGACCCGCGCGGCGGCGAACCCGGCGAGAGCGCGGCGTTCCGCCTGGACGGGGAGCAGCTGGCCTTCGTACCCGACCCCGAGGCGGGTGAGCGGGACTACCCGGAGCTGTACGCCACCCCGCACCCGGCGATCCTCGCGGCGCTGCGCGACGCACCGGACGTCCCGTCCCTGTGGCGGAGCTGTCCGGCCGCTCTGTGAGGGAGGGCCGGCGTGCGGGCGGTCAGTGCGCCTCCGCCGCCCGGACCTGCTCCGGCGTCGGCGCCGTACCGCCGAGGTGGGCCGGCATCCACCAAGTGTCGCTCGCGTCCTTGGGACGGACCGGGTAGGCGCGCTGGGCGGCCTCCAGCAGCTCCTGCACGCGCTCGCGCAGGCGGCGGGTGATCGCGCCCGCGTACTGGTCGCGTGGCGCCTCGAGGGCCTCGCCCACCCGGATGGTGATCGGGGTGTGGCTGCGCTTGAAGTTGCGCGGGTGGCCCTTGGTCCACAGCCGCTGCGTCCCCCACACCGCCATCGGGATCAGCGGCACACCGGCCTCCTGGGCGAGGCGGGCGGCACCCGACTTGAAGCTCTTCAGGGTGAACGACGGCGAGATGGTGGCCTCCGGGAACACCCCGATCACCTCGCCGGAGCGCAGCGCGTCCAGCGCGTGCGCGTAGGCGGCCTCGCCCTGCTTGCGGTCCACCGGGATGTGCTTCATCCCGCGCATCAGCGGACCGGAGATCCGGTGCCGGAACACCGCCTCCTTCGCCATGAAGCGCACCAGACGCTTCTGCGGGAGCGCCGCGAGGCCGTTGAAGATGAAGTCCAGGTAGCTGATGTGATTGCTCACCAGCACCGCACCGCCCGTGCGCGGAATGTTCTCCGACCCCCGGCAGTCGATCTTGAGGTCCCATGCCTTGAACAAGGTTTTGGCGAGACCGATGACGGGGCGGTAAACGAGTTCTGCCATGGGCGGGACGGACCCTTCCTGCTTCATCCGGTGCCAGGGAATGTCAGAGAAAGAGGTTCCCGGCGGAAGTCAAGTTACGCAGCCGTAGGTTCACGGCTTGTCGCAGATCGTGCCCCAAACAACGGGCGGGGAGCCAGTCCTGGTGCCCGTCCGCCGCGAGATCCTCGTCACGTCACCCCATGATCCACCTGCATCTTTATGCTGCCTTTACTATGCGCGAACCGCCGCACGCCGTACCAGAAGGTACATCTCGCACCCGAGGCAGTACGCGAACACCGCATTCAGGAAGGCCGCCGCCAAGGCCGCCGCCGTCGCGGCCATGCCCAGCCAGTGCGGCCCCAGGGTGTAGCCGGCCAGGCCGAGACCGGCGAACGCCAGCCCCACCGCCTGCGCGAACCGCGGCGGCTGCGGCGCCTCGAACGCCCTCGGCGGCCCGAGCCGCGGCCGCACCGCCGTCCGGAACGCCCAGCCGTACGGCGAGCGCTGCACCCCGCCCGCGGCGCCCAGCGCGAACGCCAGCGTCTGCCAGGCCAGCAGCCAGACGTTGCCGGTGATCAGTACGACGGCCAGCACCACGGCCGTCACGGCCGCACCGAACCGCGGCCCTCTCGCGTCGATGTCCATGGAGCCTAGGATTCCGCAACCGGTGGACTTCCGGGGGCGGGGAATCTTTGCAGTCTGATGAACGCTGGTGGAGATGATGACCGGACTGGTGGTGTGCGTCGTGGTGCTCGCGCTGGCGAGCGCCTACGGCCTGATGCAGCGACGGCGGGGCGGGAGAGTACGGGTGCGGGTGCGCGATCAGGACAAGCGGCTCACGGCGGCCGAACTCGGCGGCGAGCTGGGCGAGCGGGCCACCCTGGTGCAGTTCTCCAGCGCCTTCTGCGCCCCCTGCCGGGCCACCCGGAGGATCCTCGGCGAGGTCGCCGGCCTGGTCCCGGGCGTCACGCACCTGGAGATCGACGCCGAGGCCCGCCTGGAGCTGGTGCGCGCGCTCGACATCCTGAAGACCCCGACGGTACTGGTCCTCGACGCCGACGGCCGTGTGGTGCGCCGGGCCACCGGCCGGCCCCGCAAGGCCGACGTCATCGCGGCCCTCGGCGAGGCGGTGTGACGCCCGAGACGGTCACGGTGAGCTGTCTCCCACTCCACGGGACGTACTTGACTGTGCTCGCCACCTATCGTCAGCCTGACCTCATGCCTTCGGAACTCCTTCTTCATGGACGGGTGCACGTCGACCTCGTCCGCACCGCGAGCGCGCGCTGTCCCGGCCACTAGCCCCCCCGCGCCCCCTCGCCCCTCCCTCTTGAAGGACAACTCCATGACGGCCTCGCCCGACCTGCGTACCCCCCAGCTCGCCTCGCCCGACCTCCTCCGCTCCGTCTTCCGGCGGCACGCGGCGGGGGTCGCCGTGATCACCGCACGCGGCGCGTCGGGGCCGGTCGGTTTCACCGCCACGTCCCTCACCTCCGTCTCCGCCGAGCCCCCGCTGCTGTCCTTCGGGATCGGCACCGGCGCCTCCAGCTGGCCGGCGATATCCGAGGCCGACCACGTCGGCGTGCACATCCTCGGCGAGCACCAGCAGGAGCTGGCCGCCACCTTCGCCCGCAGCGGCGCCGACCGCTTCGGCGCCCCCACCGCCTGGCGCGAGGGCCCCGAAGGCGTTCCCGTGCTGGACGACGTCCTGGCCTGGCTGGTGTGCCGGGTGATCGCCCGGGTGCCCGCCGGCGACCACCGCGTCGTCCTCGCCAAGGTCGTCCTCGGTGACCCCGAGGGGCCCGGCCGCCCGCTCCTTTATCACCAGGGCCGCTTCACTGCTCTGCGCGATTAGTCACGTTCCGGCTCCTCTGCGAAGCGGTCGAGTTCCGGTTACGCTGCGTTGCAAAGGTCACAGTTCAAAGCGCTTGCTTAGCGGGCATGAACTGGGTGTACTGACGAGTAATCTTTCGGTCGGAGCGGGGACCGCCCCGTACCGGAATCGGCCGCTTGGGGCGCCTATGCTGCCTGCAAGTAGGCAGCCGAGAAATGACGAGGCAGTAGGAGAGCCGGCGTGAGCTTGAGGATCGTTGTCACTGTGAAGTACGTGCCCGACGCCACTGGCGACCGGCACTTCGCCGATGACCTGACCGTCGACCGGGACGACGTGGACGGTCTGCTCTCCGAGCTGGACGAGTACGCCGTCGAGCAGGCGCTGCAGATCGCCGAGAACTCCGACGACGACGTCGAGGTCACCGTCCTCACCATCGGCCCCGAGGACGCCAAGGACGCGCTGCGCAAGGCGCTCTCCATGGGCGCCGACAAGGCGA
This sequence comes from Streptomyces sp. NPDC049915, assembly GCF_040656475.1. NCBI lineage: Bacteria > Bacillati > Actinomycetota > Actinomycetes > Kitasatosporales > Streptomycetaceae > Streptomyces > Streptomyces sp. NPDC049915. The sequence continues at coordinate 37,629 of NZ_JBFAMH010000010.1, read as the reverse complement.
TCCACGTCGAGGACGACGACCTGCACGGCACCGACGCCATCGGCACCTCCCTGGTGCTCGCCAAGGCGATCGAGAAGGCCGGCTACGACCTGGTGATCTCCGGCATGGCCTCCACCGACGGCACCATGGGCGTCGTCCCGGCGCTGGTCGCCGAGCGCCTCGGCGTCCCGCAGGTGACCCTGCTGTCCGAGGTCTCGGTCGAGGACGGCACGGTCAAGGGCCGCCGCGACGGCGACGCCGCCTCCGAGAACCTGGAGGCCTCCCTGCCGGCCGTCGTGTCGGTCACCGACCAGTCCGGCGAGGCCCGTTACCCCTCCTTCAAGGGCATCATGGCGGCCAAGAAGAAGCCGGTGGAGTCCTGGGACCTGTCCGACCTCGACATCGAGGCCGAAGAGGTCGGTCTGGAGGGCGCGTTCACCAAGGTCGAGGCCGCGAACGAGCGCCCCGCGCGCACCGCGGGCACGATCGTCAAGGACGAGGGCGAGGGCGGCAAGCAGCTCGCTGAGTTCCTCGCGAGCCAGAAGTTCATCTAAGGGACCCGTTTCGTCCCTGGAGCAGGGACCGCCTCCCTGACCGCCCCTCAGACTTCGCAATCCCCGCAGGAGATGCATTCCCATGGCTGAAGTTCTCGTCTACGTCGACCACGTGGACGGTGCCGTCCGCAAGCCCACTCTGGAGCTGCTGACGCTGGCCCGCCGTATCGGCGAGCCGGTCGCCGTCGCGCTGGGCAACGGCGCCGGTGACACCGCCGCCGCGCTCGCCGAGCACGGCGCGGTGAAGGTCCTCACCCACGACGCCTCCGAGTACGCCGAGTACCTGGTCGTGCCGAAGGTGGACGCGCTGCAGGCCGCCGTCGAGGCCGTCTCCCCGGCCGCCGTGCTGGTGCCGTCCTCCGCCGAGGGCAAGGAGATCGCCGCGCGTCTGGCGCTGCGCATCGGCTCCGGCATCATCACCGACGCCGTCGACCTCGAGGCCGGCGACGACGGCCCGGTGGCCACCCAGTCGGTGTTCGCCGCGTCCTTCACCACCAAGTCCCGTGTCGTCAAGGGCACCCCGGTCATCACGGTCAAGCCGAACTCGGCCGCCGTGGAGGCCGCCCCGGCCGCCGGCGGCGTCGAGGCGCTGAACGTGTCCTTCTCCGAGAAGGCGACCGGCACCAAGATCACCGGCCGTACGCCGCGTGAGTCGACGGGCCGCCCGGAGCTCACCGAGGCCGCGATCGTGGTCTCCGGTGGCCGCGGTGTGAACGGCGCGGAGAACTTCTCCCTCATCGAGGGTCTCGCCGACCAGCTCGGTGCGGCCGTCGGCGCCTCGCGTGCCGCCGTCGACGCCGGCTGGTACCCGCACACCAACCAGGTCGGCCAGACCGGCAAGAGCGTGTCCCCGCAGCTGTACGTCGCCTGCGGCATCTCCGGCGCGATCCAGCACCGCGCCGGTATGCAGACCTCGAAGACCATCGTGGCCGTCAACAAGGACCCCGAGGCCCCGATCTTCGAGCTGGTCGACTACGGCATCGTCGGCGACCTCTTCGACGTCGTCCCGCAGCTGACCGACGAGGTCAAGTCCCGCAAGGGCTGATCCCCGCCCGGCTCGCCGAGGCCCCCGTGACCTGCGTGGTCGCGGGGGCCTCGCCGCGTCGCGGCCGACGGCTCATGCTGTGGACAGGGTGTTGACCAGGAGGAAGATCGACGGATAACTTCACTCTACGGATTATTGATTCCATAGAGCGGAAAATAGGAGGGTGCGGGATGGGTCAGGGCCAGCAGGAGAAGGTGGCGACGAGCCTCGCGGGCGCCGTCAGCGAGGAGATCAGCGCCTCCCTCGCGCCGGTCGACGCCGAACTGGAGCGCCGCTACCCGGGCGACCCCGGCACCCGACAGCCCGTGCACACCGTCTACGTACCCGGTGACGCCTTCGCCGCCGACACCATCCGCTCCTGGGGCGACAAGGCCCTCGCCGCGCTCGACGAGCACGCCCCGGACGCCGCCTCCTTCGCTCGCGTCCTCGGCCTCGCCGACGACCTCGCCGAGCCCGTCCACACGCGCGTACGCGCCAAGCTGGAGCGCGAGCCCATCGAGGACCTGCGCGTCGACTTCGAGGACGGCTACCACGGCAAGGACGAGGACGAGGATGCCGCCCGCGCCGCCCGTCTCATCGCCGAGGCGTACGCGACCGGCACGGCCGCGCCGTACATGGGCATCCGGATGAAGTGCATGGAGGCCGCGGTCCGGGACCGGGGCATCCGCACCCTGGACATCTTCCTCACCGGCCTGCTGGAGCACGGCGGGCTGCCGGACGGCCTGGTGCTCACCCTGCCCAAGGTGACCTACCCCGAGCAGGTCACCGCCATGGTCCGGCTCCTGGAGGCGTTCGAGAAGGCCCGCGGGCTCGAGCCCGGCCGTATCGGCTTCGAGATCCAGATCGAGACCAGCCAGTCCATCCTCGCCACCGACGGCACCGCGACCGTGGCGCGCATGATCCAGGCCGCCGAGGGCCGCGCCACCGGACTGCACTACGGCACCTTCGACTACAGCGCCTGCCTCGGCGTCTCCGCCGCCTACCAGGCCAGCGACCACCCGGCCGCCGACCACGCCAAGGCCGTCATGCAGGTCGCGGCCGCCGGCACCGGCGTACGCGTCTCGGACGGCTCCACCAACGTCCTGCCGGTCGGCCCCACCGAGAAGGTCCACGACGCCTGGCGGCTGCACTACGGCCTGACCCGCCGCGCGCTCTCCCGCGCCTACTACCAGGGCTGGGACATGCACCCCGGGCACATCCCCACCCGCTACGCCGCAGTCTTCGCCTTCTACCGCGAGGGCTTCGAGCAGGCCGCCGCCCGCCTCGCCCGCTACGCCGGCCATGTCGACGGTGACGTCATGGACGAGCCGGCCACCGCGAAGGCGCTCAGCGGCTACCTGCTGCGCGGGCTGGACTGCGGTGCCCTCGACGTCGCCGAGGTCGCCCGGGCCACCGGGCTGACCCGGGCCGACCTGGAGGGCTTCGCGGCGCCGCGGCGTGGGGATCTTACGGCGTCGGCGCAGTAGCCTGCCGGCGGCTGTTCGGGGTGCGGGGGCCTGCGGCGCCGGGTCGTGTTTCGGGTGCGGGTGCGTTGTGGCGGGTCGCGGGTTGCCTGCGGCGGCCTGCGCGGGTTGCGTTGTGGCTGGTCGCGCCGTTCCCCGCGCCCCTTTTGTGCCTGCGGCGGCCCGTTGCTGTCCGGTGGGTGGCTTGGTGTCGTGCCTGCGGTTGTCTGTGGGTCGGGGCCGGGGTGGGGGGTGTCCGTCCTCGGTCCAGCCGCCCGTTCCCGACGGCCTCACTGTGTCCCGGTGCCGGCCGCTGCGGGCGGACCCCCCCACCCCCGCCCCTTCCCGCCGTCGGCGGCTACCCGAGCGGCGGGAACAGGGATGAGCCTGTGCCCGGACGCTTGTTTGCGTAGCGCTCCAGGCCGGAAGCGGTGACCAGCCTGGCCTCGGCCAGCAGCCGCGTCCCCCGCGCGCACAGCCCCACGTCGGCCCGGGCCCGGGCGCAGAACTCCTCCGGAGTCACCCCGAACAGCTCCCGCCACCGCTCGGAGGCCAGCAGTTCGGTGAGCAGGGCCCGCTGCCCGGGGTGGCGGCGGGGTGCCCGGTCGCCGTTGTGCAGGACACCGCGGCGGTTGACGTAGGAGTACACCCCCGGCAGGATCCGCCCGTCCGCGACTTCGACGCGTACGTCCGGCGCGGGCAGCCAGGCCCGGCGGAAGTTGCCGTCCGGCAGTGGCACGCCCTCGCTCGCGTCGATGACGGTGAGCTGCTCGGCGTCGAACCAGACGACGAACAGGTCCCGTACGCAGGAAGGGGAGCGGACCGGCGAGGCCGACACATAGCCCAGGCGGCTGACGTGAGCCGAGACTCCGATGTCGACACCGGTCACCCGGGTCCGCACCATCGGCACCGGCGAGGAGATCCCGAACTCGTCCATCTTGTGCCGCAGCTGGCCGGGGCAGGCGTTGGAGCCGACGGCCAGGACGGGGGCGCGGTCGTCGTACACCAGTCGGTCGAGTGGCAGCAGGCGGTCCCCGTCGAGCAGCCCTGAGTCCCGCGGCCAGACCCCGGGGTACAGCAGCGGGTTCTCGCGCGGCACCTCGGCCAGGCCGAGCGCCGCCAGGGTGAAGTCCACCATCGGTGCCCAGACTAGGCGGTCGTCGGCCGTGCCTACTGCGCCGGAGGCAGCTCGCCGGACCCGCGGGTGATCAGCCGGGTCGGGAGTTCGACGCGTTCGGGGGTGACGAGTTCGCCGTCCAGCTGGCGGAAGAGCCGTTCGGCGGCGGTGCGGCCGAGGGCCGCCGCGTCCTGGGCGACGACCGTGAGCCCCGGCTGGAGCAGGTCGGCGAGTTCGACGTCGTCGAAGCCGACGAGGGCGACCGGGCGGTCGTGGGCCGCGAGCACGCGGATCACGGTCACCGAGACCCGGTTGTTGCCGGTGAAGATCGCGGTGACCGGCTCGGGTCCGGTCAGCATGTCCTCGGCGGCCCGGCGTACCCGCTCGGGGTCGGTGACCCCCAGCGACATCCAGGAGTCCGCCACGGCTATGCCCGCGTCCTCCATCGCGGCCCGGTAGCCGCGCAACCGCTCGGCGGCCGTGTGGATACGGGGCATGTCGCCGATGAAGCCGATCCGGCGGTGCCCGTGCGCGATCAGATGGGCCACGCCGTCCCGGGCGCCGCCGTAGTTGTCCGACAGGACGCAGTCCGCGTCGATGCGGCCCGCCGGGCGGTCCACGAACACGGTCGCCACACCGGCCCGGATCTCCGGCTCCAGATAGCGGTGGTCGTCCCCGGCGGGGATCACCACCAGGCCGTCCACCCGCCGTGCGCACAGCGCGAGGGCCAGCTCCTGCTCGCGGTCCGGGTCCTCGGCGCTGGAGCCGTTGATCAGCAGCGCGCCGTGCGCCCGGGCCACCTCCTCCACCGCGCGGCTGAGCGGGCCGTAGAACGGGTCGGCGAGGTCCTCCAGCACCAGTCCGATGCTGGCGGTACGGCCCTTGCGCAGCACGCGCGCGCTGTCGTTGCGGCGGAAGCCCAGCGCCTCGATGGCCTCCTGCACGCGCCGCTCGGTGTCCGGGGTGACGCCGGGTTCGCCGTTGACGACCCGCGAGACGGTCTTGAGGCCTACTCCGGCGCGGGCCGCGACGTCCTTCATGGTGGGACGGTTGCCGTACCGGCTGCCGGGCAGGCGGTCGGTGAGGCGGGCGGTGCTGCGGGCGGTCTCGGGCACGGTGGGCTGTCCTGTCCTGTGGTCCACGGGGGGGGGCGACGGGTCCGTCGGCCCCATCCAACCGCCGAGCGGATGCGGAGGTCCATGGCTTGTATGAGGATGTGGCGTCGAGCATAGAGCCTGGACAACGTTGTCACGCACGGGAGAGACTGTCCACCGCCCACTCCGGCCCGCGCCCCCACCGCAGGCCGGCCAGGAGCTTTCCGCATGTTTTCTGGTTCCGCTCGATTCCCATCACCGAACGGGGAGATCCGACACTGATGACCACCGACCTCGTGGCCGCGCTCGACATAGGCGGCACCAAGATCGCCGGCGCGCTGGTCGACGACCGCGGCACGATCCTGGTGCGGGCCCAGTGCCCGACGCCCGCCCGGGAGGACGGCGACACCGTGATGCGGGCCGTCGAGGAGGTGCTCGGCGAGCTGGCGGCGTCGCCGCTGTGGGGGCGCGCGCGGGCGCTCGGCATCGGCAGCGCGGGTCCCGTGGACGCCTCGACGGGCACGGTGAGCCCGGTGAACATCCCCGGCTGGCGGGACTTTCCCCTCGTGGAGCGGGCCCGCGCGGCGACCGGCGGTCTCCCCGTGGAGCTGATCGGCGACGGGGTGGCGATCACCGCCGCCGAACACTGGCAGGGCGCGGCCCGCGGGTATGCCAACGCCCTGTGCATGGTGGTGTCCACCGGAGTGGGTGGCGGCCTGGTGCTGAACGGCCGGCTGCACCCCGGCCCCACCGGCAACGCCGGTCACATCGGGCACATCAGCGTCGACCTCGACGGCGACCTGTGTCCGTGTGGTTCGCGCGGCTGCGTCGAGCGCATCGCCAGCGGTCCCAACATCGCCCGCCGCGCCCTGGACGACGGCTGGCGGCCCGGCCCCGACGGCGACTCGTCCGCCGTCGCGGTGGCCGCCGCCGCGCGGGCCGGGGACCCGGTGGCCGTCGCCTCCTTCGAGCGGGCCGCACAGGCGCTGGCCGCAGGCATCGCGGCCACCGCGACCCTGGTGGAGATCGACATCGCGGTCATCGGCGGGGGCGTCGGCAAGGCCGGCGAGGTCCTCTTCGCCCCCCTGCGCCGCTCCCTGGCCGACTACGCGACCCTGTCCTTCGTCCACCGGCTGACGGTCGCCCCGGCGCAGATGGGCACCGACGCGGGCCTGGTGGGAGCGGCCGCGGCCGCGCTCACGAAGGTGGCGGGGGCCGCGGCGGCGGGGGTCTGAGCGCATCCGCCGCCTCGGGCGCGGGCCGGACGGCCGGACGCCCACCCCGGCCGGCTCGGCTCGGGGTGGGCGCCGGGGGACGGTGCCGTCAGCAGGTCAGCCGGGCGTCCGCCCAGTCGGCGTGGTCGGAGTCGACTCCGTCGCCGCCGTCGGTGACCACCAGCTCCACCACCTGCGCGCCGGAGACGTCCGCGGTGAGGGACTGCGGGGGCATGGCATTGGTCAGCACCCCGGTCGAGGCGACCGTCCTGCCGTCCGCGCGCACCTCGAAGGCGACCGTGCCCTTCGTGCCCTTCTCGTCGTCGACGCCGACGGACGCGCTGACCGTCTCGCAGGAGCGCCCCGTGTAGTAGGCCACGGTGCTGGGCGCGTGCACGCCGAGCCCCTTGCCGTACACCACGCCGCCGATGGTGATCGGACGACCGTCACCGGCCGCGCTCTCGCCGTTGCTGGTGTTGCGCTCCACCGGCCCCCAGCCGCTGTCGGCCGACAGCCACGGCAGGTCGCCGAGCGAGGACACCCCGGTGGGCGGCGGGACGACCACGGACGCCGTCACGGTCAGCGTGTTCGCGGCCCGCACACCGGTCGGCGAGCGGTAACTCGTCGTCAGGGTCAGGCCGTACGACCCGGTCGGCGTCCCCGGGGGAGCGGTGACCGTCCAGCCGGTGCGCAGCGAGCGTCCCGTCGGCACAGAGTCCGCCGTGGTCGGTGAGGCGGCCTGCACCGTCCAGCCGGCGGGGCCGGTCAGGGTGACGGAGACGGCGCGGGCCGGGGTGCGGCCGAGGTCGGTGACGGTGGACGTCACGGTGACGGGCTTGCCCGCCTCCACGTACGCGCCGCCGTCCAGACCGGCCTCGACGGCCGGCGGCTGCGCGGCCCAGCCGCCGTCGGCGGCGACGCGGACCAGCACCGTGCCGTGCGCGGGAACCGTGGCCGAGATGGTCCCCGCGGTGTTGTACGACGTGTGCCGCCACAGGTCGCGCAGGGTGTAACCGTCGGCGGCCGGCAGCCCGACGGCCTGGGCGGTGGTGGCGATGCGCTGCGCGGTGGACGACTCGTTGAACAGGGCGACGGCCCGGCTGCCGTCCCGCATCAGCTTGGCGATCACCCAGCGCCCACCGGCCGAGGAGATCACGGTTCCCTGCCTGCCCAGCGGGTCCTGGTCGACGGCGATGACCTCCTTGTTGCCGAGGATCTCGTACGTCGCGTCCGAGGCCTTGCGCAGGTCGGTGCCGATGAGCAGCGGCGCCGCCATGACCGACCACAGGGAGAAGTGCGAGCGGTACTCGGTGTCCGTCATGCCGCCGTTGCCGACCTCCAGCATGTCGGGGTCGTTCCAGTGGCCGGGACCGGCGTACGGGGCGAGCGGCAGGTTCTGCTTGGCGATGGACAGCATCGAGCCCCAGCTGTCGGAGATGTCGCCGGTGGTGCGCCACAGGTGCCCGACGTCGGCGGCCCACTCCCAGGGCTTGTTCTGGCCCCACTCGCAGATGCTGAAGACGATGGGCCGCCCGGTGGCCTTGAGCGCGTCGCGCATGGTGGTGTAGCGCTGCTTGGCGTCGACGCCCTGGTTGTTGCAGTTGTCGTACTTGAGGTAGTCCACGCCCCAGTCGGCGAACTGCCGGGCGTCGCTGTACTCGTGGCCCAGTCCGCCGGGGAAGCCGATGTCGCTGCACGTCTTGGTGCCGGCGCTGGTGTAGATGCCGAGCTTGAGGCCCTTGGCGTGGACGTAGTCGGCGACCGCCTTGATGCCGCCCGGGAAGCGGGCCGGGTCGGGTACCAGCTTGCCGTCGGCGTCGCGCTGGGGGAGTGCCCAGCAGTCGTCGAGGTTGACGTACTGGTACCCGGCGGCCTTGAGGCCCTTGGCGACGAAGAGGTCGGCGATGCCCTTGACCATCGCCTCGTTGAACTCGGCCCGGCAGTGGGTGGAGTTCCAGTTGTTGAAGCCCATCGGCGGGGTGAGCGCGAGCCCGTCGGCCAGAGTGGGCGTGTCCGGCGCGGGGGCGCCGGACACGGCGACGGCCGGGACGGTGAGTCCGGCCGTACACAGGAGCCCCGCGGCGAGGGCTCCGACGATTCTGTGACGCGGTGTGCGGGTGTGACGCATGGTGACGTGCCTCCGACCAGCAAGAGGGAACATGACGTCATGTGCTCGTCATCGCTGCGCGTTCACGGTAGAACGTGTCGGACTCTGTTGGAAGATGGCGGGTCGTGATGAGAACTGCGGATCCGGTTTGTCAGGGGCAGCTCTCGCCGAACTTCACCGCGGTGAAGGCGACCGGGCGGCCGTTCAGGGCGCTGCCGGCGGCCGGGGACTGGGTGCACACCTGCCAGTTGCTCTCCACCAGCACCCAACGCTCCTGCGGCGAGGCGTCCTTGACGGTGATCGACGTGCCCGAGTCGAGGGCGGCCCGGGCCGCCTTCACCGACTTGCCCGTGAAGTCCGGCATCTTTCCCGCGGCCGTCGAGGGGGCCGTCTCCTCCTTGGCCGGGCAGGTCTCCTCGAGTTTCACCGCGCCGAAGTCGAGGGTGGTGTCGGTCGGCACGGTCGTGCCGGCGGCGACGTTCTGGCTGCACACCTTCCAGTTGCGGTCGAGCACCTGCATCCGGTCGCGGCCCAGCGCGTCGTGCGAGGTGAGCGCGTAGAAGCCCTGCGCCTGGGCGGTGTCCTGGGCGGACTGGAGCCCCATGCCGACGAACGAGGGCACCTTCTTGCGCTCGGCGGCGGACGGCTTGTCGTCCGGCGTGCGGCCGGCTGTGGGAACGGCCGGGACGGAGGGCAGGGTGAAGCTCGGGGCGGGCGGCTTGGCGGTGTCGTTCGGCTGGCAGCCGAGCAGCGCGCCGGTGGCGCAACACAGCAGAACGGCACTGAGAACGCGGATACGCATGATTCCCCCCGAATGAGCAGACGGCGCCGGCGAGGCGCGGTGTGAAAACGGTAAGCATGGAACCGGAACACGGTAAGCCACTCGTGAAGGTGAGGTGAAATCAGCCGGCGCGTGACCTCTGGCCGTCCGCGCAGTTGAGCCGGGCATGAAGAAGCGCAGCATGCTCGCCATCGCCTCCCTCGCCACCGGGTTCGTCGTCGCCGCGATCACCCCCTCGCACGGTCTGGACACCGAGGACCTGACGAACCAGAACGTGGGCGACACCCTCAGCACCCTGGACCACACCGTCGCCCAGGACAGTTTCCAGGTCGACGAGGGCTCGCTCGGCGGACTCGACTGACGAGAAGCAGGCCGGGCCTCGGACGGTGCCGCCCCTCCCGCGCGTGAATGTGCGAGAGGGGCGGCACCGCCGCGTCATGCGCCCTCAACTGGCGCTGGTTTCCGTGGCAGGGTGGAGCGGGCAAGCCACAGGGGGCCAACAGAAGAGGGGGAACCGTGACCGTCGTCTGGATCAACGGTGCGTTCGGAGCGGGGAAGTCCACCACCGCGCGCGAACTGATCGACGTGATCCCGAACAGCACGCTCTTCGACCCCGAGCTCATCGGCGGAGCACTCCAGCACCTGCTGCCACCCAAACGCCTCGCCGAGGTCGGCGACTTCCAGGACCTGCCCATCTGGCGCCGCCTCGTCATCGACACCGCCGCCGCGATGCTCGCCGAACTGGGCGGCACCCTCGTGGTCCCCATGACCCTGCTGCGCCAGGAGTACCGGGACGAGATCTTCGGCGGTCTCGCCGCCCGCCGCATTGCGGTCCGGCACATTCTCCTGGCTCCGGCTGAAACGATCCTGCGCGAGCGGATAGCCCACCGCCCGGTCCCGCCTGACCTCCCGGACGGCGAGATACGCGTCCGGCAGTGGGCCTACGACCACATCGAGCCCTACCGCGCGGCCCTCGCCTCCTGGCTCACCGCCGACGCGCACCTCGTCGACACCGGTGCCCTCACGCCGTACGAGACCGCCGTGCGGATCGCCGAGGCGGTCGGCAGTGACACCGCGCCGGTCTGCGACATCGTGCAGACACCGGAACCCACCGCCGAGACCCTGGCCGCAGGGGTGCTCCTCTTCGACGAGCAGGACCGGGTGCTGCTCGTCGACCCCACCTACAAGGCCGGCTGGGAGTTCCCCGGCGGTGTCGTCGAGCCCGGCGAGGCGCCGGCCCGCGCGGGCATGCGGGAGGTCGCCGAGGAGACCGGGATACGGCTCGACGAGGTGCCCCGGCTCCTCGTCGTCGACTGGGAGCGGCCCGCGCCACCCGGCTACGGCGGTCTGCGCCTGCTCTTCGACGGCGGCCGCCTCGACTCCGCCGCCGCCCGTCAGGTGCTGCTGCCGGGGCCCGAACTGCGCGGCTGGCGCTTCGTCACCGAACACGAGGCCGCCGGCCTGCTCCCGCCGGTCCGCTACGAGCGACTGCGCTGGGCCCTGCGCGCCCGCGAACGCGGCGCCGCGCTCTATCTGGAGGCGGGCCGGCCGGTGGGGTGAGGCAGCCGCGTGGGCCGGGCCGGGCATGTCCGTCCGCCGCCGCCCGCAGCACCTCACCCGCCCCCGAGGTCATCGCGTCCCGGTCGCCGAAGCAGGCCACCTCCGTCGCGAGGCCGGCCGCCGCAGCGACACCGGCGCCCGTTCCCGGCCGAGGGTGAACGCACCGGCATCACCGTGCCGTCCACCGGGGACGCGGCGATCGTGTGCCCGGTGAACAGCACCCCGTGGGCCGGCAACTACGCGCGCCCGGGGGCGTGCACCACGCGCGCGCCGTCCCCGACGTCCAGGACGCCGCCGCCGGACGCCGCGTGGGCCACCGGCGGCGGGGACGGCTCGCTCGGCGGGGGAGCAGCGCGATGACGCCATGGGCGAACGTGAGGACCCGCGTGGCTCGCTCTGCCGCGGGCGGAGCCGGTCAGCCGGCCGCGTAGTTGCGCAGGAACAGCGCCTCGGCGACGGACAGCCGCTCCAGCTCCTCGGGCGACACGCTCTCGTTGACTGCGTGGATCTGCGCCTCGGGCTCGCTCAGTCCGATCAGCAGGATCTCCGCCTGCGGGTAGAGCGCGGCGAGGGTGTTGCACAGCGGGATGGAGCCGCCCTGACCGGCGTGACTCATCTCCTGGCCCGGGTAGGCCACCGCCATCGCGTCGGCCATCGCCCGGTAGGCGGGGCCGGCGGTGTCGGCGCGGAAGGCCTGACCCTGGCCGACCTGCTCGAGGGCGACCCGGGCGCCCCACGGGGTGTGCGCCTCGACGTGGGCCTGGAGCAGCTTGGTCGCCTCGACGGTGTCCACGCCCGGCGGCACCCGCAGGTTGATCAGGGCGCGGGCGCTCGCCTGCACGGACGGCGTGGCGCCGACCACCGGCGGGCAGTCGATGCCGAGCACGGTGACGGCGGGGCGGGCCCAGATGCGGTCGGCGACCGTGCCGGAGCCGATCAGCTCGACGCCGTCGAGCACCTTGGCGTCCTTGCGGAACTGCTCTTCCTCGTACTCCAGGCCCTCCCACACGGCGTCGCCGGCCAGCCCGTCGACCGTGGTGGAGCCGTCCTCGGCACGCAGCGAGTCCAGGACCCGGATCAGCGCGGCCAGCGCGTCCGGGGCGGCGCCGCCGAACTGGCCGGAGTGCAGATTGCCCGCCAGCGTGTCGACCTGGACGCGAAGCAGGATCATGCCGCGCAGGGTGGTGGTGACCGTCGGCAGGCCGACGCGGAAGTTGCCGGCGTCGCCGATGACGATCGAGTCCGCCCGCAGCAGCTCCGGGTGCTGCTCGGCGTAGCGCTCCAGGCCGCCCGTGCCCTGCTCCTCGGAGCCCTCGGCGATCACCTTGATGTGGACGGGTATGCCGCCGTTCGCCTTCAGCGCGCGCAGCGCCAGCAGATGCATGATGACGCCGCCCTTGCAGTCGGCGGTGCCGCGGCCGTACCAGCGGCCGTCGCGCTCGGACAGCTCGAAGGGCGGGGTGGCCCAGCCGGCCTCGTCCAGCGGGGGCTGCACGTCGTAGTGCGCGTACAGCAGCACGGTCTTCGCGCCCTCGGGGCCGGGCAGGTAGCCGTACACCGACTGCGTGCCGTCCGGGGTGTCCAGCAGCGCCACGTCCGTGAAGCCCTCGGCGGTGAGCGCGTCGGCGACCCAGCGGGCGGCCTGCTCGCTCTCGCTCTTCGGGAACTGCGCGAAGTCCGCCACCGACTTGAAGGCCACCAGCTCGGCGAGTTCCGCCTTGGCCCGGGGCATCAGCGCGGCGACGGTCTCGGCGACCGGATGCGACGACATGGGCACGCTCCTCGTGGGTGCGACGTTGTTACAGGTGAGTGCTGCCGATCCTCCCACAGCGGGCCCTGACGATCTCCGCCGTAGGATGCCTGTGGCAGCAGCGGCAGCGGCGTGATCGGGAGCGGTAGACCATCGTGAGCAGCGACAACTCTTCGGCGGACGACGGACGGCAGGTGTGGGACGTCGTCGTGGTGGGCGCGGGACCCGCGGGGGCCTCGGCCGCCTACGCCGCCGCGGTCGCGGGGCGGCGGGTGCTCCTGCTGGAGAAGGCGGAGCTGCCGCGGTACAAGACCTGCGGCGGTGGCATCATCGGCCCCTCGCGCGACGCGCTGCCGCCCGGTTTCGAGCTGCCGCTGAAGGACCGTGTGCACGCGGTGACGTTCTCGCTGGGGGGTCGTTTCACCCGCACCCGGCGCTCCCGGCAGATGCTGTTCGGGCTGATCAACCGGCCCGAGTTCGACCAGCAGCTCGTCGAGCACGCGCAGAAGGCGGGCGCCGAGCTGCGCACCGGTGCCACCGTGCAGCGGGTCGAGCAGCACGGCGCGGCCGTCCCCGACCGGCGCACGGTCGCCGTCGTTCTCCAGGGCGGCGAGACGCTGCTGGCGCGCGCCGTGGTCGGCGCCGACGGCAGCGCCAGCCGGATAGGGGCCCATGTGGGCGTAAAGGTCGACCAGGTCGACCTGGGCCTGGAGGCGGAGATCCCGGTGCCGGACACCGTCGCCGAGGACTGGAAGGGCCGGGTGCTGATCGACTGGGGTCCGCTGCCCGGCAGTTACGGCTGGGTGTTCCCGAAGGGGGACACGCTGACGGTCGGGGTGATCTCGGCGCGCGGCGAGGGCGCCGTGACCAAGCGCTATCTGGAGGACTTCATCGGGCGGCTGGGCCTCGCCGGTTTCGAGCCGAGCATCTCCTCCGGGCATCTCACCCGCTGCCGCGCCGACGACTCGCCGCTCTCGCGCGGGCGGGTGCTGGTGTGCGGGGACGCGGCCGGACTGCTGGAGCCGTGGACCCGTGAGGGGATCTCCTTCGCGCTGCGCTCGGGCCGGCTCGCGGGGGAGTGGGCGGTGCGGATCGCCGAGGCGCACGACGCGGTGGACACCCGGCGTCAGGCCCTGAACTACGCGTTCGCCGTCAAGGCCGGGCTGGGCGTCGAGATGGCCGTCGGTAAGCGGCTGCTGTCCGCCTTCGAGCGGCGCCCCGGCCTCTTCCACGCGGCCCTGACCGGCCTGCGCCCGGCCTGGCGGGCGTTCACGGACATCACCCGCGGCTCGACGTCCCTGGGCGAGATGGTCCGCACCCGCCCGGCCGCCCAGCGCGCGCTGAGCGCACTGGACCGACGCCGGGCCGCGCAGGGCGAGGCCGGCGCCTGACGGGGGCGGCGGTCAGTTCCTGACGGTGAGGGCGGTCGTCCTGACGATGACGGCGGTCAGCTCCTGACGGTCACGCGGAAGACGGGGTGGTCGGGGGCGATCCGGCGCAGCTCGGACTCGGGGGAGTCCGGGCCCACCCCGTTGAAGAAGACGCCGACCTCGGCCTTCCAGCGCTTGAGGTAGGCGCGCAGGATCGGTGCCTTGTCGTCGTCGGCGACCTCGGTCGCGGTGAACTCGTCCACCTGCTTGCCGAGCCGCAGCTCGCCGCCGCCGGCCGCACGCATGTTGTGCGTCCACTGCACGTGCCCGCGTGGGGCGACGAGGTACTGCGCGCCGTCGACCGTCAGCAGATTGACCGGGGTGGTGCGCCACTGCCCGCTCTTGCGGCCGCGGACGGCGAGCACCCGCGAGCCCCAGACGCTGACGCCGCGGCGCGTCAGCCACGCGACGGCGCGGTTGAGGACGTTGACGGTGAACCAGCCGGGCTTGCGGACGTGTGCGGACATGACTGCCTCCAGGGGCCAAAACCGAGAGCGGTGCTCTCGCTCGCCATCAGTCTTGCGTGATCGGCGATCCAAAGCAAGAGCGGCGCTCACATTTGTGTGCGCCGCTCTCTCCCCGTGGCAGACTGGTCGCCATGAGCAGGGACATCGCACGGGGCGCCCGGGCCCGGGCCCGGATCGAGATCACCGCCGCCATCAAGGACGAGGCGCGCAGACAGCTGGCCGAGGAGGGGGCCGCCAAGCTCTCGCTGCGAGCGGTCGCCCGGGCCCTCGGCATGGTCTCCTCCGCCCTCTACCGCTACTTCCCCAGCCGCGACGACCTGCTGACCGCGCTCATCATCGACGCCTACGACTCCCTCGGCGAGGCCGCGGAGTCCGCCGCCGCGGCGGTCGCCGACGCCCCGCCCGCCCGGCGCTGGACGGAGGTCTGCGAGGCCGTACGCCACTGGGCGCTGGCGCATCCGCACGAGTACGCCCTCATCTACGGCTCACCCGTGCCGGGCTACAACGCGCCGATGACGACCGTGCCGCCCGCCGCCCGCGTCGGCCGCCTGTTCTTCGCAATCGTCGGCGACGCCCACCGCGCGGGCGTGCTGACCGAGCCCCCTGTACCGGCCGCCCTGCGGGACGAGGCCGCCCGGATGGCCGCCGACCTCGCCCCAGACCTCCCCCCGGAGACGGTGACCGCCCTGGTGGCGGCCTGGGCGCAGCTGTTCGGACTGGTGAACTTCGAGCTGTTCGGCCAGTTCAACCGGGTGGTGGAGGACCGTGAGGAGTTCTTCCGGCACGCGGCGCTCCGGCTGGCGGAGGGCGTCGGCCTGCCGCTTACCTGAGAGGTCATCGACCCCGGGGCGGGCTGCTGCCACGATCGTGGGTGTCAGCAGCCCGAGGAGACCGGAGGACGCCATGACCGCCTACGTGATCGGCCATCTGCGGGAGGCCGCGCCGCACCCGGAGATCGCCGAGTACATCGAGCGCGTCGGCGCCACGTTCGCGCCGTACGGCGGGCGCTTCCTCGTGCACGCGGCACAGCACGAGGTGAAGGAGGGCACCTGGCCGGGGCATGTGGTGGTGATCACCTTCCCCGGCATGGACGAGGCCCGGGCCTGGTGGGACTCGCCCGCCTACCGGGAGATCGCCCCCCTGCGCTCCCGCCACATCGAGGGCGACATCATCCTCGTCCCGGGCGTCCCCGAGGCCTACGACCCCATGGCGACGGCTCGGGCGATGCGGGAGGCGATGGCGGCGGGGTAGTGCCGGCCGGACCGCTCCCGCCTGCCCGTCGGCGACGCCGTCACTTCGGCGGCAGGCCCGCCGCGAAGATGCGCCCCTCGGTGACCCACATGGCGAGCGCGTCGTCCTCGGCCACGGAGGGGCCGGCCACCACCACCCAGCCGCGCATGGGACGGCCGGACATGTCGAAGACGCGCGCCCCCGGCCGGGCCAGCGCGGCCTCGGTGCCGTCCGGCGCCACCCGCACCAGCAGGTCGTCCCCGGTCACCGCGACCGCCATGTTGCCGCCCAGCAGGAACGCGAGCCCGCCGAACATGCGTTTCTCGACGAGCCCCGGCGCACCGCGCAGCAGCGCCCGGACCCGTTCGGCGAGCCCTTCGTCGTACGCCATCACGCACCTCCGTCCCGCTCGGTCAGCCGCCGTTCGAGGTCCCGCAGGTCCCTGGTGAGGGAGGAGCGGACCTGCCGGGCGAGCAGGGGCGCCGCCAGACGGAAGAGACCGCCCGGACCGCCGCGCACGCGGATGGCGGCCAGCGTGCCGCGCGGGTCGGGAGCGAAGGTGTACGTCACGTGCATCGGCATGGGCCCGGCCACGGAGACCATGTCCAGCAACCGGGGCGGCTCGTACGCGGCCACGCGCAGCACATAGTCGATGCGGCGCCTCAGGAAGTACGCCGTGCGCGTGACCTCGGCGCCCGTTCCGAAGCCGCCCGTGTCCGCCGGCCGGGTCAGCTCGGCCCGCCGGATGCCCTGGGTCCAGCGGCTGTCGTTGCGCCAGTCCATGGCGTACGCGGCCACCTCCTCGGCCGGCACCGGGATCGTGCGCCGCACCGTCACGTCGATCGTCATCCTGCACCCGCCTCCCGCGCGCCGGCCCTGCTACCAGGATGGCCGCCCCGCACCTCGTGCGCTGTCCGGCGGCGTACTTCGCGGGGAGTACGTGTGATCACCTCGCCCGGCTGACGCCTCGCGGCGCGCGGGGCGTCTAGCGTGACGGCATGGAGCGAGAGCGTGTGCGCGGCGGCCCGCCGCAGTGGTGGCGGCAGGGGCCGCCGTGGGCGGGCCGGAGGGACGAGACGGACCACCGCGCGCACTGGCCCTGGCCGTCGACTCTGATCGTCACGGCCGTCGTGCTGGCCGGCTCGCACTTCGCCGCGCACCAGCAGCACGGTGCACGGGCCCCGCTCGACACGTTCGCGCGCGTGCTGCTCGTCGTCGCAGCCGGGCTGCTGCTGTGGCGCAAGCGGTACCCGGTGGCGGTCGTCTTCGGTACGTCCGCGGCCACCATGGTCTACCTGGGCGCCGGTTATCCGTACGGCCCGGTGTTCCTCACCGTCGCCGTGGCCTGCTTCAACGCGATCCTGGCCGGGCGCCGGTGGGCCGCCTGGTCGGCCGTAGGGATGCTGTGGGCCGGTCATGTGGTGATCGCGCACTGGCTCTACCGCTGGCTGCCGCCGTCCGGGGACACGGCCGCTCCCTGGGGGCAGGAACTCGTCGTCGCCACCTGGGTGGTGGCGATCGCCGCCGTCGCCGAGCTGGCCCGGGCCCGACGCGAGCAGTGGGCGCGCGAGCGCGCCGAGCGGGCGCAGGCCGCGAAGCGGCGCGCCGACGAGGAGCGGCTGCGCATCGCCCGCGAACTGCACGACGTCCTCGCCCACAGCATCTCCGTGATCAATGTGCAGGCCGGTGTCGGCCTGGCGCTGCTGGACTCCGACCCGGAGCAGGCCCGCCAGGCCCTCACCACCATCAAGGCCCAGAGCAAGGAGGCGCTCGGCGAGGTGCGCCAGGTCCTCGACACCCTGCGCGCACCCGGCGCCGCACCGCGATCTCCCGCGCCGGGCCTGGACCGGCTGCCGGAACTGGTCGAGCAGGCGGCGAGCGCCGGCCTCGCCGTCGACGTCGAGGGCACGGCCCCGCCGCTCGCCCCGGGCGCCGACCTCGCCGCGTTCCGCATCGTCCAGGAGGCCCTCACCAACGTCGTACGGCACTCGCAGTCGCGGCACGCGCGCGTGCGGCTGGACCAGAGCGGACGTGCGCTGCGGCTGCGGATCGACGACGACGGACCGGCGTCCGGCGCGGACGCGGGCGGCAGCGGCAACGGACTGGCCGGAATGCGGGAGCGGGCGGCCGCGCTGGGTGGCACGATCGAGGCGGGTCCGCGCCCCGACGGCGGCTGGCGGGTGCTGGCCGAACTGCCCTTGAACAGCAAGGAGGACCGGTGATCCGCGTACTGCTCGCCGACGACCAGTCGCTGGTCCGCGCGGGGTTCCGTGCGTTGCTCGACGCCCAGCCGGACATCGAGGTGGCCGGGGAGGCCGCCGACGGCGAGCAGGCGGTGCGCGCGGTCGCCGAACTGCGGCCGGACGTCGTGCTGATGGACATCCGCATGCCCCTGCTGGACGGCCTGGCCGCCACCCGCCGCATCACGGACGACGAGCGGCTGACGGAGGTGAAGGTGGTCATGCTGACCACCTTCGAACTCGACGAGTACGTCTTCGAGGCGTTGCGCGCGGGCGCCTCCGGCTTCCTGGTCAAGGACACCGAGCCGGAGGAACTCCTGCGCGCGGTACGGGCGGTGGTGGCCGGTGACGCGCTGCTGTCACCGGGGGTGACTCGGCGGCTGATCGCCGAGTTCGCCGCCCGGTCCAAGGAACCGGCGGCCGTGAAGACGCTGTCCCGGCTCACCGAGCG
The DNA here is from genome assembly GCF_040656475.1 of Streptomyces sp. NPDC049915. Classification (NCBI taxonomy): domain Bacteria; kingdom Bacillati; phylum Actinomycetota; class Actinomycetes; order Kitasatosporales; family Streptomycetaceae; genus Streptomyces; species Streptomyces sp. NPDC049915. Next base: position 19,168 of record NZ_JBFAMH010000010.1, on the reverse strand, counting down.
GGAGCGGGAGGTGCTCGCCCTGGTCGGGCTCGGCCTGTCCAACGAGGAGATCGCCCGGCGCCTGGTGGTCAGCCCGCTCACCGCGAAGACCCATGTCAGCCGCACGATGGTGAAGCTGGGCGCCCGCGACCGGGCCCAACTCGTCGTGCAGGCCTATGAGTCGGGGTTGGTCCGGCCGGGCTGGCTGGGCTGAGACCGGCCGCCGGGGTGCCGGAACCGCAGCAGCACGCTGACGACGCGCGCGAAGAACAGCACCGGCGCGACGATCTCCCCGGCCTTGACCAGCAGCAGCTCGGCCGTCCTCGGCAGGTCGAACAGCAGCGCCGGACCGGCGATCGCCCCGAACACGACGGCCGCCGCGAACGCCGCGCTGCACAGCGCGTACCCGATCTCCACCGTCGCCGCGTCCTGCTCGGCCCTGGTACGCCGTCCCCCGTAGTACTCCACACGGCGAGTCAAACAGCCGGGTGCCCGGCGGGCAAGCAACCCGCCGGGCACCCTTGGAGGCGAAGTCCCCTCAGTCACGGACCGGGACGCGGTCCTTCTTCGCCTCCGTCACGGTGGACCGTGCGACCACGACCGAGTGCTGCGGGCGCCGCTTCCCGAGGCCGGTCAGGCTGATCAGGAGTCCGGCGAGGGCGATGCCCGTCGCCACCACGAACCCGGGCCGGTAGCTGTCCAGGACGGCCTGCGGGGTGGCGTGGGCCGGGGCGTTCGCGGTAACCACGGCCGTCACCACGGCGAGGAAGATCGCCCCGCCCACCTGCACCGAGGTGTTCAGCAGCCCGGAGACCATGCCCTGCTCGTGGTCCTCGACGCCGTTGGTGGCCTGGATGTTGAGCGAGGGGAAGACCAGCGCGCACGCGGCGCCGATCAGCAGCATCGACGGCAGGATCGCCGCCGCGTACACCGGGTCCAGGTCGACGTTCAGGAACAGGGCGTAGCCGGCGGCCATCAGCGCGAAGCCCGCCGGGATGAGCCGCCGGGTGCCGAACCGGTCGACGATCGAGCCGACCTTGGTCGAGGACACCGCCACCAGCGCGCCGGCCGGCAGGAAGGCCAGCGCGGTGTGCAGCGCGGACCAGCCGAGCAGGGACTGCATGTAGAGCGTGGTCAGGAACTGGAAGCCGACGTAGGAGCCGAAGAAGGCCACCGCGCCGAGCTGGGCGCGCACCTGGTTGCCGGAGCGCAGCACCCCGAGCCGCACCAGCGGCCCCGGCGAGCGCCGCTCGACCAGGACGAACGCGGTCAGCAGGACCGCCACGGCGAGGAACGACAGCAGGGTGCGCGCCGACGCCCAGCCGGTCTGGGGGGCCTGGACGACGGTGAAGACCAGCAGCAGCATCGAGGCGGTGCCGAGGACGGCGCCGGGGATGTCGTAGCCGCTGTGGTTCTCCTCGCGGGCGCTGCGCGGCAGCAGCTTCAGGCCGGCCAGCAGCGCGATCAGGGCGATGGGCGCGGGCAGCAGCATGGTCAGGCGCCAGCTGGCCTCGGTGAGCAGCCCGGACAGCACCAGGCCCATGGAGAAGCCGGTGGCCGCGCACGTGGTGTAGATGGACAGGGCGCGGTTGCGCAGCGGACCCTCGGGGAACGTGGTCGTGATGATCGACAGGCCGGCGGGTGCGGTGAAGGCGGCGCTCAGGCCCTTGATGAAGCGGCTGGCGATCAGCAGCGGACCGGAGTCGACGAGGCCGCCCAGCAGTGAGGCGAGCGCGAACACGCCGAGCGCGACGAGGAACACCTGACGCCGGCCCAGCAGGTCGGCGGTGCGTCCGCCGAGCAGGAGCAGACCGCCGTAGCCGAGGATGTAGCCGCTGACGATCCACTGCAGGGTCGAGGTGGACAGGTGCAGGTCGGCGCCGATGGACGGCAGGGCCACACCGACCATCGACACGTCGAGCGCGTCGAGGAACATCGCGGCGCAGAGCACCAGCAGGGTGCCCCACAGCCGGGGGGTCCAGCGCACCGTCGCGGACGCGGACGCCGAGGGGATGAGCGGAGAGGTCATGGCCCGGACTCTTCCATGCGCCTGCATTCAATGCAAGTGCATTTAATGATGGTGCAATGAAATTGCTTCTCTGCTACGGTGCGGACATGGCGGCGAAGAAGGCCGAACAGGCGCTCGTGGACCAGTGGCGGGACATCCTCGCGCTGCACGCCCGCACCCAGTGCGAACTGGACCGGGCACTCGGCGGGCACGGCCTGTGCGCAAGCGACTTCGAGGTGCTCGACGTCCTGGCGGAGGGCACGACCGCGGACGGTTCCCCGGCCTGGCGCGTCCAGGAGATCGCCGACCGGGTCCACCTCAGCCAGAGCGCACTGTCCCGGCTCATCGCCCGGCTGGAGAAGGACGGCCTGGTGGACCGCGCACTGTGCGCGGAGGACCGGCGGGGCGTGCGCGTCGCCCTCACCGACAAGGGCCGCGCGCTGCACGGCGAAGTACGGCCGGTGCAGCGCGCGGTGCTGACGAGGATGCTGGCGGACGGCTGACGAGACCCCGGCCGCCGGCCGACCGCCTACCCCGGGATCAGATGATCGCCGACTTCTCCCGCCACAGGTTGGCCAGTGCGGGGTCACCCGTCACGGACGGCACCGGGACGCGGTTCCACAGCGCCAGGTACAACTGCTCGGCTCCACCGGCCAGTTCGGTCTCCGCCTCGCCGGAGTCGCCGGGCACGGCCACGGGCGGCTCCGCCGACAGCCGTACGGTCCACACCGCGTCGTCCGTGTCCGTGGCGCGCACGCGCAGGACCCGCGGCTCCTCGGTCCGCACGCGGCTCTTCGGCCGGGCGTGGAAGCCGCGCAGCAGCTCGTCGATGCCGTCCGCCGCGAAGCGGGTGCCGATCGGGGTGGGCGTGCCGCCGCGCGCGGACTCGGCGTCATAGCGGTGGATCGCCGTCTCGTGCGCCTGCCGGCGGGCCCAGAAGGTCAGCGCGGAGGCGACGGGCGCGGGAAGGAACGTCCAGGCAGGCGCGTCCGCCGGGGCCGCCGCCAGGGTGTCGACCAGGTTGCGGTGGCTGTCCCGGTACCAGCGCAGCAGCTCCCCGCCGTCCAGCTCCGGTTCGGCGTCGATGGGCCGCGGCTCGGTGATGCCCTCGGCGACGAAGCGGGCCGCCCAGCGGTGTACGGCGCCGGTGTGCCGCAGCAGGTCCCGCACCTGCCAGTCGGGGCAGGTCGGCACCTTCGCCTCCGGCCCCGCCTCCTCGGCGGACGCGGCCAGCAGGGCGCCCTCACGGCTCAGGATGTCAACGAAGTCGGCTGTCTCCATGGGAGGGAGTGTGCCGGATGGAGCGGGCCCGAGGGCAGGCCCGCCCGAACGGCGGACGCTTCACCGGGGTGTGGACGGCGCCCTGCGGAGCCGTGCGGGGGGCGCCTCAGCGCGGTTCGCCGGGATACGTGCCGAAGTTCCACAGGTTGCCCTCGGGGTCGCGGGCGGCGAAGTCGCGGGAGCCGTAGTCGGTGACGTGCGGCTCGGAGACGATCTCGGCGCCGGCCGCCGTGGCGCGCGCGTACACCGCGTCCGGGTCGGCCGTGACGACGTACGCGCCGAAGGAGCCCGGCTGGAAACGCCACGCGTCCTGCTTCGCGTCCGGACGCAGCGAGCCCAGCATGACGCCGCCGCCCTCCGGCCAGGCCAGCTCCGCGTGCTGCACCAGGTCGTCGTCCCGGTCGCTGTCGTACACGACGGTCTCCCGGAAGCCGAAGGCGTCCACCAGGAAGCGGATGAGGGCGCGCGCGTCCCGGGCGCGCAGGGTCGGCCAGACCTGCGGCGCGGGCGGGCGCGGTGAGGTACCGGCCGGGGCGGTCGTGGTCTGCGGGTTCGTGCTCATGGCGGTGGTTCCCTTCGGTGAGGATCGGGTGCCGACACCGTCAGGATCAGGCGGGCGGGCTGTGCCCGGCTTGGATGTTTCGGAACTCCCTGGCGAGCCACACGCTCGGGGCGCAGGACGCCAGCGCCGTGAACTCGCGGTCCAGGTGCGACTGGTCGGCGTAGCCCAGGTCGGCGGCCAGGCCGGCGAGGCCGGGCCGGTGCGGCCGGGCGGCGAGCCGGCGCCTGGCCCGGTCGAAGCGGACGACGCGGGCCGCCGCCTTCGGCGTCAGGCCGATCTCCTGGCGGAAACGGGTGCGCAGATGCCGGTCGCTCCAGCCGACCTCGGCGGCGAGCGCGTCGATCCGTACCCGGCCGCCGTCCGCGAGCAGCCGCTGCCACGCCTGGACGACCTCGGGCGCGACCTCGGCGGCCGGGGCCGTGTGCCGGGCCAGACGGCGCAGCAGCCAGCCGTCGACGACGGCGAAGCGGGCCGGCCAGTCGGCGGCCGAGCGCAGCCGTTCGTGCACCTCGGCCACCTCGGCGCCCAGCACGTCGCCGGCGGGCACGTCCGTACCGGCCAGCTCGCCCGCCGGCAGCCCCAGCAGCAGCCGGGCCCCGAGGGGGCTGAGCGCCACCTGGACGCCGGACTGGCGGCCGGGCACGGCGATGTGCGCCGGCGCCAGGTGCAGTCCGCCCAGCAGCGTCGGGTAGTCACCACCGGGCGCCCGCGGGTCGGGGTGCGCGGCGATGCTGAGCGGCTCGTCGAGGGTGAGGATCAGGGTCAGCCACGGCGACGGCAGCCCGAGGTGCCGGCCGTGCGGGACGCCGCGCTGACGGTAGCCCGAGTACCAGCCCACCAGGCCGCGCAGCGGGGCTGCGGGGGCCGTGTGCAGGGCCTCGTCCACGGGGCCGCTCGTCTCGGGCGCCATGGGGACATTGTCCCGCGCACTGCGCACTGCGCACTGTGGCTCGCGGACCGTGGACCGCGGTCAGCGTGATATCGGTGTGACGGTGAAGACGTTCGAGCAGACGCGGAGCGACGCGGGAACCAGGAGGGCCTGGCGCGAGCCGGGCGGATAGACCCGCAGATACGTGCCGGTGGGCCGGCACGGGCCGCCGATCGGGCCGTTGGTCGTGTGGATCACGGCGCTGACCGTCTGCGCCGGGCGCAGCGTCACCGTGGCGACCGACTGCCCGGTGCGTGTGGCCGCCGGACCGGTCTGCCGGTGGGCGACGTCCAGCACGCTCACGCCGGGGTACCCGCGCAGCGCGCAGGAGCCGGTGCCGGTGTTGGTGAACCGCAGGGGCCAGTACAGCTGGCCGGCGCCGTGGTCCTGGCGCCCCATGGAGAGGTACAGGTTGCTCGCGGCGCACGTGGGCACCGCGGCGCTCGCCGGCTGCGCGGCCACGGCAGCGGCGGCGGCTCCGCCGGCGACGACCGCGGCCGCGAGGCCGGCGGCGGCCAGCTTGCGGGGGAGGGAGAGGGTGAGTGGCATGGCACGACACCTCCGTGGGATGTGTGTCGACGGCCCGGTGAAGGATGTGGGCCGATGGCCGTGAAAGCCGCAATTGCGTCTCTGCTCCTTGAGACACCTATGCCCCGGTGAAGGTTGCATCCGACGTGTCACGACCGCCCGTGCTCTCCCGCACGATGAGCCGGTGCTCCACCACCTCGTCCCGTACGGCCACCGTGTCCGGTGCGTCGATGCGCCCCACGAGCAGGGACACCGCGGCCCGGGCGATACCCTGTTTGTCGGGGGCCACCGTGGTCAGGCTCGGCACGCTGAAACGGGAGGCCTCGATGTCGTCGAAGCCGACCACGTCCACCTCGTCCGGCACGCTCCGTCCCCGCTCGTGCAGCGCGCGCAACGCGCCGAGGGCGAGGTGGTCGTTGAGGCAGAGCAGGGCGTCGGGCCGCGGATCGCGGTCCATCAGCGCGGCCGCCGCCCGCGCGCCGTCCTGCCAGAGGAAGGCGTCCACCGGCACCACCAGGTCCGCGTCGAACCGCACCCCCGCAGCCCGCAGCGCCTGGCGGTAGCCGTCGGTGCGCAGCCGGCCGGTGCCCTGCGGGCCGCGCACGGTCCCGCCGACGACGGCGATCCGGCGCCGGCCCCGCGCGAGCAGATGGGCGGCGGCCTCCCGCGCCGCCCGTACGTTGTCGATGCCGACGTGGTCGGCGCCGCCCTCGGCGGACCGCTCACCGAGCAGCACCACCGGCAGCCGTGGGTCCCGGGTGGCGAGGTCGCGGGGGAGCAGGGACAGCGGGCTGAGGATCACACCGTCGGAGAACTGCGCGTCGAAGCCGTGCAGCGCCGCAAGCTCCCGCTCCCGCACGCCGCCGGTCTGGTGCAGCAGCACGGTGCGCCCGCGCCGCTCCGCCTCCGCCATCACATGCTTGGCCAGCTCGGCGAAGTACGCCACGTCCAGCTCGGGCACCGCGAGGGTGATCATGCCTGTACGGCCCTGGCGCAGCCGGCGTCCGGCGAGGTTGACGCGGTAGCCCAGCACCCGGATCGCCTCCTGGACGGCGGCGCGGGTGTGCGCGGAGACGTGCTCGAAGTCGTTGATCACGTTGGACACCGTCTTGGGGGAGACGCCCGCGTACTCCGCCACGTCCTTGATCCTCGGTCTGGCCGCCACGTCGTCCCACCCCCTTGTGCTGCCGCGATCGTAGCGACCAGAGGCCCCCAGGAGACCGCTTCCGCCCCGGGACCGCTCAGCCGGCCGGCCCGTCCGCCGTGACCAGCCAGGACGTGCTGCGCAGCCGGACCGTGCCGTCCGCCGCCTCGTGGTGGCGCAGATGGGCGGTGAGCGTGCTGTGGGCGCGGGCCCGGGCGGTCGCGTCGGCCTGCTCCAGCAGGTGGCGGCCGGGGCCGGTACCCAGCAGGAAAGCCGCCGCGTCCTCGGCGTCGGCCCCCCACGTTCCCTGGGCCTGCACCTGCTGGACGTCGACATCCGTGAAGCCGGCCGTGGTGAGGACGGCGCGAAGGCGGTCCGGTGCGGCCAGCGAGAACATGCCGGGAAGGCCCGGGGCCCCGAAGTCCCCGACGGGCAGGAGGCCGCGCAGTGACGCGATCGCCGTCACCCAGTCGTTGAGCGAGGCCTCGGCCGGGCAGACGAACGCGAGCCGCCCGCCGGGGCGCAGGGCACGGCCCACGTTGCCGAAGGCGGCGGCGGGGTCGGCGAAGAACATCACCCCGTAGCGGCTGATCGCCGCGTCGTACGTGTCCGCCTCGAAGGGGTGCACCTGCGTGTCGCCCTGGACGAAGGAGACGTTGGCGATGCCCTCCCGTTCTGCCCGGTCCCGTGCGGCGGCCAGCATCGGGCCGGACAGGTCGAGACCCACCGCGTGCCCGCGCGGTGCCCGGAGTGCGGCGAGCCGCGTGGTCTGTCCGGTGCCGCAGCCGAGGTCGAGGACCCGGTGGGCACCGGTGATCCCGGCGGCGTCGAGGAGCGGCTCGTTGAAGCCCTGGTTCACGGCGTTCCAGCGGTCCTGGTGGTGGGCCCAGTGGTCGCCTTCCGGGCCGTTCCACGCCTGCGCCTGCTCGGTGTTGACGACGTCCGGCATGGTGCCTCCTGTGCTCGAGGGCGGAGAATGGGCGTACGCCCAAACAGTATGGGCATGTGCCCAAACTGGCAATGGCGGTTACGATCCGAGGCGTTGCGCCGCGGGAGGGCGCAGCGGCGCGACGGAAGAGGGGTTCATGTCACCGCGTGGAGTGGCGACGCCGGACGCGCGCGAGCGGCTGTTCGCGGCGGCGGAGCGGGTCGTGGAGAGGGACGGGCCGGGCGCGCTCACCAGCCGTGCCGTCACCACCGAGGCGGGCTGCGCCAAGGGCCTGCTGCACGCGCACTTCGCGGGCCTGGACGAGTTCGTGGCCGAGCTGTGCCTCGACCGCTTCGCGCGTACGGCGGCGCAGGCCGATGCCCTGTCCGGGCGCGTCGGACAGGGCGCGGTGGCGGAGAACCTCAACGCCGTCGCCCTCGCCCTGTTCGACTCCGGCGGCCCGGCCATCTCCGGCCTGGCCATGACCCGCCCCGCCGCCGCGCTGCGCATCCGCCAGGCCCTGGAGGGCGGGGCGCCCGGCTTCACGGCGATCCAGCAGGCCATCACCGGCTATCTGGAGGCCGAGCAGCGGCTCGGCAGGGTGGGGGACACCGTCGACCCGGGCACGGCGGCCCTCGCCGTCGTGGGCACCGCCCACCATCTGCTGATGACCGGCTGGCCGGGCGCCCCGGACCCACAGGCACCGATGGAGCGCCTGGTGGCCGCGTTGGTGGGCGGCTAGGAGGGCCGGGGCGGCGCTGCCGCCCGATCAGGGGAGCGCCGCCCCGCCTTGTCGGCCCGTCCGGGTCAGCGGTCCGCTGTCTCGCGCGTCGCGAAGCCGACCGCCGCTCACGGGTCCGTCGCCCCGTCGTCGTGTGACCCTGCCGCGCCATCGACCCGTCCGGGTCAGCGGACCGCCGATCCGCGCGTCGCGAAGCCGACCGCCGCCGCGATCGCCGCCAGGACCGCCACGCTCGTCAGGGCCACGGGCAGGGAGAACCAGTCGGCCATGAAACCGATCGCGGGCGGGCCGAGCAGCATGCCGCCGTACCCGAGGGTGGAGGCGACGGCGACGCCGCTCGGGCCGGCGAGCGCGCCCGCCCGTTCCACCGCGACCGGGAAGAGGTTGGCGAGGCCGAGCCCCGTCACGGCAAAGCCCAGCAGGGCGGCCCAGGCGGACGGCGCGAGCGAGGCGAGGAACATCCCGGCTGAGGCGATCGCGCCGCCCGCGACGACGGTGCGGGTGCGGCCGAGCCGTTCCAGCAGGGTCGTCCCGGTGAGCCGGCCGAGCGTCATCGCCAGCGCGAAGCAGGAGTAGCCGGCTGCGGCCAAGGCGGCCGAGGTGCCGAGGTCCTGCTCGAGATGCAGGGCGCCCCAGTCCGCCATCGCGCCCTCGCCGTAGGCGGTGCACAGCGCGATCAGCCCGAAGACGACGACCAGCCCCCGGGTGCGCCGGTCAGGACGCCGCCCCGGTGCCTGCCCCGCGGTCTCACCGGGCGCCGCGGCCTCCCCGTCCGCCATTGCCTGCGGCACCAGGCCGCCGTACCGGAGCAACGGCCGGCCCGCCACGGCCGTCATGACCAGCCCGATGACCGTCAGGCCGAGCAGGTGCTGGGTCGGCGTGAACCGTCCCGCCACCAGGCCGCCCAGCCCGGCGCCGACCATGCCGCCCAGGCTGAAGGCCGCGTGGAAGCTGGGCATGATCGGCCGCCGCATCACCGCGATCAGGTCGACCGCCGCGCTGTTGAAGGCCACGTTGATGCCGCCGTAGGCCGCGCCGAAAACGAGGAGGACCGCCCCCAGCGTCGGCGCCGAGTGGGTGAGCGGGGGAAGGGCCACGCTGAGGGAGAGCAGGACGGCGCAGACGACGGTCACCCGGTGGCTGCCGTAACGGCGGCACAGCCGGCCGGTCAGCGTCATGGTGATCACCGCCCCGGCGGAGACACCGAGGAGCGCGAGGCCGAGGCCGCTCGCGGAGGCGCCGGTCTGGTGCTTGATGGCGGGGATGCGCACCACCCAGCCGGCGAAGACGAAGCCGTCGAGGGCGAAGAAGGCGGTCAGGACGATACGGAGTCGGACGAGTGGGGGCTGGTGACCCGGCACGGCGTTGTGCGAACGGGTTTTGTTTATTTGCGGCACAAAGTCAGGCTAGAAGCCCGTGCCGGACGGAGCAAGGGGATTGGCGGGGCGGAGCGTCCCCGCGACGCGGAGGCGCCCGGTACGGGCGCGAGGCGTCACCGGCCCGCCCGTCCCACCGGGCTGACCAGCGCGGGAGGCCCGGCCCAGGACCGAGCCGGGCGCGCGCCGTGACGTATCGTCTGAGCGATGTCCGCAGGTACGGTGGAGGTGACGGCATGCCCGGTGAGCGACCGCAGCTCTACGAGATACTCGACGAGCGGTTCCGTACGGGCCGGTGCCACGCGGGCGACTCGCGGCTGGAGAAGCTCTACGACGGCTGCCGCTGGGCCGAGGGCCCGCTCTACGTGCCGGCCGGCCGGTACGTGCTGTGGAGCGACATCCCCAACGACCGCCTGCTGCGCTGGGACGAGACCACCGGCGCGGTCGGCGTCTTCCGAACGCCCGCCGGCCACCCCAACGGCAACACCCTGGACCGCGAGGGCCGCCTGATCACCTGCGAGCAGGGCAACCGCCGCGTCACCCGCACCGAACACGACGGTTCCCTCACCGTGCTCGCCGAGCGGTTCCGGGGCAAGCGGCTCAACAGCCCGAACGACGCCGCCGTGAAGTCCGACGGTTCGATCTGGTTCTCCGACCCCGACTTCGGGATCACCACCGACTACGAGGGCCACCGCGCCGACAGCGAGATCGGCGCCTGCAACGTCTACCGCGTGGACCCCGGCACCGGCGAGGTCCGGCTCGTCGCCGACGGCTTCAGCGGACCCAACGGGCTCGTCTTCTCCCGCGACGAGCGCCGGCTGTACGTCTCCGACAGCCGCGCCAACCACATCCGCGTCTTCGACGTCCGCGAGGACGGCACCCTCGGCGAGGGCGAGGTCTTCGCCGAGTGCAAGGCCGGCAGCTTCGACAACATCCGCTTCGACGACGCCGGCCGCCTGTGGGCCGCCGCCCTGGACGGCGGCGTGCACTGCTACGACCCCGACGGCACCCTCCTCGGCCGCATCCTGGTCCCTGACGTCGTCGCCAACATCCGCTTCGGCGGCGCCAAGCGCAACCGCCTGTTCATCGCCGCCGACACCGCCCTGTACTCCCTGGTCATGTCCGTCACGGGTACCCCGCCGTTGCCGGGTACCCGTCCCTGAAGACCCAGCAGACCCGTACCGAAGGAGCAACCGTGACCGACCCGGCGTCCATGGCCGTGCAGCAGGAGATCGCCCGCGAGCTGGAGGTGAGCGCCGACTTCGACGCACAGCGCGAGATCGAGCGGCGGGTGGCGTTCCTCGCCGACCGGCTGACCTCCACCGGCCTGCGCGCCCTGGTGCTGGGCATCAGCGGTGGCGTGGACTCCTCCACCGCGGGCCGGCTGTGCCAGCTCGCCGTGGAGCGGGCCCGGGCGGCCGGGCACGAGGCGACGTTCTTCGCGATGCGGCTGCCCTACGGCGTCCAGGCCGACGAGCACGACGCGCAGCGGGCGCTGGAGTTCATCCGGCCCGACCGCGTGCTGACCGTCGACATCCGGCCCGCGAGCGACGCGGCCCTGGCGGCACTGCTGGCCGGTGACACGGTCTTCCGCGACGACCACCACCAGGACTTCGTGCACGGCAACGTCAAGGCCAGGCAGCGCATGATCGCCCAGTACGCGGTCGCCGGCGCGCACGACGGCCTGGTCGTCGGCACCGACCATGCGGCCGAGGCGGTCTCCGGCTTCTTCACCAAGTACGGCGACGGCGCCGCCGACGTGGTGCCGCTCACCGGCCTCACCAAGCGGCGCGTGCGGGCGCTGGCGGACGCCCTCGGCGCACCCGCCGAGCTGGTGTGGAAGACGCCGACCGCCGACCTGGAGACGCTGAACCCAGGCCGGCCCGACGAGGACGCCCTCGGCGTCACCTACGACGACATCGACGACTTCCTCGAGGGCAAGCCGGTCGGCGAGGAGGCCTTCGCCGCCATCGTCCACCGCTACCGGATCACGGAGCACAAGCGCCGCCTGCCGATCGCCCCGTGAGCCGGCCGGGCCCGGACGCCGGCTGATCGCCGTCCGAGCCGGGCCCGGGCAGGGAAGCCGTCCGTTCTCTGCCCGGCCCCGGCGTGAGCCGCCGTCCTTGTCAGTCGAAGGTCTCGACGTACTCCTCGGGCGGACCGAGGTCCGGCCGGTCCTCCAGGGCGATGCGCTCACCGAGGTGTTCGAGCTCCAGGACCGTCAGGGTGTTCTCACCCGGCCGCAGCATCGGCCCCGGGACGTAGTAGGTGCTCTGCGGGCCGACGTCCCAATAACGCCCGAGCAGCGTCTCGTTGACCCAGACGAACCCCTTGCCGAAACCGGGCAGACGCAGAAAGGTGTCGGTGGGCTCGCTGACGGTGAGGGTCGCGGTGGCGAGTCCCGCCCGTCCGTCGGCCGGCGCCGCCGCCGTGGCAACCGCCAAGTCCCGCGCCGTCCACTCGTCCAGCGGCAGCCGGTACATGGTCCAGCCGTGCACCAGCCGGCGCTCCACCCGCACCCCGCCGAGGATTCCCTTGCCCTGGCCGAGCAGCGGCCCGTAGTTGATCCGGCCCTGGTTCTCCACGAGCAGCGCCAGCCGGACCCGCCCCCCGGCCCCGTCCACCGTGAACGAGGCGGACTCCGTCTCGAGTACGGCCACGGGTGCGCCGTCGACGAACACCTGGGCCCGGTCGTGCAGTCCGGTCACCGTCACCTCGTGGCGGCCCTCGGGCAGCAGCGGTTCGGCCGCGTACAGCACCAGACCTGCCGACTGACCGAGCTGCTCGAAACCGAGCGGCACCGGGGCCCGCACCGGTTCGCCCGTCGCGCGCAACGCGTCCAGCAGGGCGGCGCCGTGCGTCACAGGAAGGGAGCGGGGCGCAAGCACCGGCGGATCGGCGGGCACCGAGGGCAGATCGCAACCGCGCACGGCGGCCAGCCGCTCCCGCAGTGCGAAGAACTTCTCGGTGAGCGCCCCGTGTTCGGCGATCGGCGCGTCCGAGTCGTAGCTGGTGACGGTCGGTCGGAGCCGCTCGCCGTCATGGTTGGCGCCCGCCCACAGACCGAAGTTGGTGCCGCCGTGCGCCATGTACAGGCTGACCGAGCCGCCCGCGTCGAGGATGCCGCCGACGTCCTCGGCGGCGCTGCGGGCCGAGCGTATGTGGTGCTTCTCGCCCCAGTGGTCGAACCAGCCGTTCCAGAACTCCGCGCACAGGAACGGCTCCCCCGGCCGGCGTGCCCGCAGCAGCGCGGCCGCCTCCTCGGGCCGCGAACCGAACGTGGCCGCCGCCAGCTCCCCTGGCACGCTGCCCCCCTCCTGCATCAGCGCGGTCGGGCCGTCGGCGGTGTAGAGCAGCTCGGTGATCCCCCGCTCGACCAGGGCGTCGCGCACCCAGCGCAGATAGGCCGCGTCGTCCCCGTAACTGCCGTACTCGTTCTCGATCTGCACCGCGACGACGGGCCCACCGCGGCCGGCCTGCAACTCCGCGATGCGCGGCACGACGTGGTCGAACCAGCGGCCCACCGCGTCCAGGAACGACGGGTCGGAGGTCCGCAGTTGCACGCCGGGCCTGCCGGTCAGCCAGGCGGGCAGCCCCCCGTTGTCCCACTCGGCACAGATGTACGGCCCGGGCCGCACGATCGCGTCCAGCCCCCGCTCCTGCGCCAGCCGCAGGAAGCGGGCGGCATCGCGCCGGCCGTCGAAGCGGACGTCCCCCGGCGCGCGCTCGTGGAAGTTCCACGGCACATACGTGTCCACGGTGTTCAGCCCGAGCGCGGCGAGTCGGTACAGCCGGTCGGCCCACTGCCCGGGGTGCACCCGGAAGTAGTGCAAGGAGCCGGCAAGCACACGGTGCGGCCGCCCGGCGCGCAGCAGCGCTCCGTCGGCGTACGTCAGAAGGGGAGCCGCCGCGCCGTGACCGCGATGTGTTATCGATATCCCGCCCGGGGAGGACGCTCCTCGACGGGCAACGGACCGCTCCATACATCTCCCCTTACAGACTGCCGACGGCCGCAACTATGGCAGAGAATGTTATCGATGCCAACAGGCGTGGCCACCGGCCGTCCAGCCCCGCACCGGCCCCGCCATGTGGGCGATATCATCGAGCCCACCGACCCGGGGAAGGGGCACATGGCACATCGGACTGCCGCAGTGGACAGACCACCCGCCATGGCGGACGTGGCCCGGCTCGCGGGGGTCTCGGCACAGACCGTCTCCCGCGTGCTCTCCGGGCACCCGAACGTGCAGGAGAAGACCCGCACCAAGGTCCTGGCCGCCGTCGAACAGCTCGGCTACCGCCGCAACAGCGCCGCCCGCGCACTGTCCTCCGGACGCAGCCGCACCATCGGCGTGGTGACCCTGCAGACCACGTTCTACTCGCGCGCCGCCGTCACCTCCGGCATCGAGAACGCGGCCCGCGAGGCCGGCTACACGGTCAGCACGGCGACGACGGCCTCGCTCGACACCTCCGCCATCGAGGACGCCCTCTCCCGTCTGGCCGACCAGGACGTCGAGGGCGTGATCCTGTCCGTGCCGCTCACCCACACCAGCCCGCGGATCGAACAGCTCACCCGCTCCGTCCCCACCATCACCATCGACGGCTCCCGCACCGCCGCCACCGAGGTGGTCGCCGTCGACCAGACCCTGGCCGCCCGCCTCGCCACCCGCCACCTGCTCGACCTCGGCCACGACACGGTCTGGCACATCGCGGGCCCCGAGGAGTGGCTGGAAGCGGCGGCCCGCCGGGACGGCTGGCGCGCGACCCTTCAGGAGGCCGGCCGCGCGGTCCCGCCCCCGCTGGAGGGCGACTGGTCACCCGCGTCCGGTTACCGCAACGGCCTGATCCTCGGCCGCATCCCCGACGCGACGGCGGTCTTCGTCGCCAGCGACGAGATGGCCTTCGGCGTGATCCGGGCCCTGCACGAACTGGGCCGCCGCGTGCCCGACGACATCTCCGTCGTCGGCGTCGACGACATCGAACTCGCCGAGTACTGCTCGCCCTCCCTGACCACGGTGGCCCAGCCGTTCACCCAGATGGGCGCCCTGGCCGTGGCCCACCTGCTGCGCCACATCGAGGACCCCGACGCCCGCGCGGAACCGGCGCTGGTGGAACCCCGCCTGAAGGTCCGCGCCAGCACGACCCGCGGCCGCGCACGGCGCGAAGGGGACGCCGCGGGCGCCCAAGCGGCGCGGGGAACGGCGCGGGCAACCACCCCACACCCGCAGGGGCCGCCGCAGGCATGAAGGGGTGCGGGGAACTGTGCGAGCAACCACACACAACGAAGCCCGCGGGGGCCGCCGCAGGCGAAAGCACGCAATCCCAACGCTCCCGCAGGGACCGCCGCAGGAGCGACCCCAACGCACCCCACGACGGCCCCCGGCGGAGCGTCAGCGTCCCAGCCCCACCGCCCGTTCGAAGCCCCGGAACGCGGACTCCTGACGCCATTCGACGGCAGCCTTGGGGCTGTCGGCGAGAAGCCGACGACACGCACCCCCCGGCATGTCCCGCCCGGGCTCGACGCCCCGGCAGGCCGCCACCGTCACATACCCGCCCCGCGTCGGATTGCCCCGCCACAGACTCTGCCCCGGCAGGAACGCGTACTCGAGCGAGGCCCGGGCGAGATCCTTCAGCTCCGGATACGACAGCCCGTACGTCTGCGCGGCGTACTGGTACTCGTGCGCGATGTCGATCCGGCTCACCCCGGGATCATCGGTGGCCAGCACCACCGGCACGCCGAAGGCGCGGTACGTGGCGAAGGGATGATCGTCCCCCCGTACCCCGAGGATCTGCGCGTTGCTGCTGAACGGCACCTCGACGGCGACCTCCCGGTCCGCCATGGTCCTCGCCGTACGCTTCCAGTCGTCCTCGTGGACCAGGTCCACCCCGTGCCCGATCCGCTCGGCCCCGGCGACCTTCACCGCCTGGGCGATGTGGAACCTCAGATCGGCCGGCTTGACGAGCCCGGGCCACAACTCCCCGGCGTGCAGCGTGACATGGGCCTTGGGATAGACACCCCGCAGGTACTGCACCATCCGCATCTGCAGGCTGTAGTCGCGCAGTGAGCTGTCCCAGTCCTCCGGCTGCACGAGGTTGACCGCGACGAACCGCTGGTCGCGCTCCGCGAGCCGCATCCCGAGGGCCAGCTGCGTGAACACCCGCTCCGGTGCGCTGCCCCGCGACACCTGCGAGATCCACCGCACCTGAAGCCCGCACCCCGGCCGGGCCTGCCGCGTGCCGCAACGCGACGTCGCACGGAACTCGGCGTCGGAGTCGTCGGCCTCCTTGCGGGCCTCGGCCACCAGCGCGTCGAGCTTCCCGCCGGCCGTCAGCTTGCCGTGCAGGCGGGCCAGATCGGCATCCCACCCGACCTCACCGGCGAGCTTCTTCGCGCCGTCGGACGCGGGCGAGACCATGGTCTCCAGATAGAACTGGTTGTTGCGTACGACGGTGTCGGCGACCTCGGAGAGCAGCTTGCCGCGATGCCGCCAGGTCACCTCGCCGAACTTGCCGAAGCTGTCGAAGAAGTGGTCGTGGCCGTTGCCGTCCGGCGGGAAGTCCTGCATGGACCACTCCCGCACCAG
The DNA here is from genome assembly GCF_040656475.1 of Streptomyces sp. NPDC049915. Taxonomy (NCBI): domain Bacteria; kingdom Bacillati; phylum Actinomycetota; class Actinomycetes; order Kitasatosporales; family Streptomycetaceae; genus Streptomyces; species Streptomyces sp. NPDC049915. The sequence continues at coordinate 3,111 of NZ_JBFAMH010000010.1, read as the reverse complement.
CGCGTCGTGGAAGGCGCGGTCGGTGCGCGCGTCGCCGGCCGGCCGGGTGCCGGGCCCGCAGGGCGGGGCCACCGCGGTCATCGTCGTGGTGTCGACGCACAGCCCGTCCTCGGCGGCCAGCTCGATCAGGTACTCGGTCGTCACCGCACCGGAGAGGTGGTTGTGCAGCTCGCCGCCCTTGGGCATGGCCTCGAAGAAGCGGCGCAGCAGCCGTGGGTCGTCGCGTACGACGTGCAGGTAGGCGTCGGCGGTCCGCTCGGAGGGCGTGGCCGGCCGGGGCGCGGACGCGGCGGCGTGCGCGGGCGGCACGGGCAGGAGACTCAGCACGCCGAGCGCGGCGGTGACCAGCAGGCCGCGACGGCGGGGGAGTGGGGAGTTGTACGTCACCGCCCCATGATCATCACGCGCGGACCGGGTGCCCCGGCAGCGCACCGGGCGATCACTCGCGGAGGCGATACCGGTCAACCGCCGCTGACGCGAGGCGGAGGGAGGCAACCACCCACGACGCGGGCTTGAGTACCGGATCTCGCGGCCCGGCCGCACTCACTCCCGTGGCACCACGGCAGAGCGGGCGGTCGGCACCACGGGGGCTTCGCGGCCGCCCGTGACGGCGCCGAACTCGTCCTGCCGGCCGCGACGTTGCGTGCCGCGGCCGGTCCCGGTCGAGGTGTGAAGGTGGTGGCTCAGGTGTCGGAGTAGCGGACGTCCCCGATGGTCCAGGCGGTGACGTCCCCGATGGCGACGCGGTACATGCCGCCGCTCTCGGGGATGCCCGTGGTGCCCTGGATGATCCGCGCCAGGTGGAAATGCAGGTGTGTGGGCGGCCTGGGGGGATCGGAGGGGTCCGGCTCCTCGTGGCCCGCGGTGAAGATCCCGGCGAACGGGCTGAGTCGCTCGGAGTCGCGCAGTACTTCGGCGACCCGCTGACGCCAGACCGTCTCGGGCGCGAGCCGCCCGGTGATCACGGCTCCGTCCACGACCACGGTCAGCGACATCTGTGTGCTGTGACCGGATTCCACGTGCGCGGCGATGTCGACCAGCAGCTTGTCAGGGTGTGACATGGGCCGACTCTATCCAAGCCGCTCCGCGCCCCGTCGTAGGCCCTCTGTTCTTCGGCCGCCGGCCCTCCGGTCCCGCCTCACCAGGGCAGCACACCCGCGGCGTTCTGGAAGGTGCCCGTCGGGCCGTCCGCGCCCACGCGGGCCAGGCGCACGATGACCTCCGCGCCCTCTTCCACTGTCTGGGTGCCGGTGTGGTGGTTGAGGTCCGTGGCGGTGAACCCGGGGTCGGCGGCGTTGATCCGGATGCCGGGGAACGCCTTGGCGTACTGCACGGTGAGCATGTTGACCGCGGCCTTGGACGACGGATACGCGACGTCGGGGTAGAAGTGGGCCGGTGACCTCGGGTCGGCCAGGGCCGCGGTGGCGGCCAGGCCGCGGCTGACGTTGACCACGACCGGGTGGGCCGAGCGCCGCAGCAGGGGCAGGAAGGCGTGCAGGACCCGGACCATGCCGAAGACGTTCGTCTCGAACACGGCCCGCATCGCGTCCGCGGTGGTCTGTGCCGGGTCCACGAAGGAGCCGTCGGGCCGGCGGGGCTCGATGCCGGCGTTGCTGACCAGGACGTCCAGGCCGCCTTCGGACTCGATCGTCTTGACCGCGGCGGCGACGGAGGCGTCGTCGGTGACGTCCAGCTGGACGAAGCGTGCCCCGAGCCGGTCCGCCGCGCGCCGGCCGCGCTCGGGGTCGCGGGCGCCGAGATGGACGGTGTGGCCCGCGGCGAGCACACGGCGGGCGGTCTCGAAGCCGAGACCCTTGTTGGCCCCGGTGATCAGTGTGGTCGTCATGCGTCCAGCGTTCGCCTGCGGCGGGAGCGCAGCCAGACGACGGGTTGTCCTAGGAACGCCGGTACCAGCTAAGAGCCCGCTCCGCGCGGCACACTGGGGATCATGGCTCCTGCGGAACTGGGTGCGGCGATCCACCGCTGGCGCGACCGGCTCGCTCCCGCGGACGCCGGTCTGCCGGCCGGCGGCCGACGGCGAGCCGCCGGACTGCGGCGCGAGGAACTGGCGCAGCTGGCCGGGATCTCCGCCGACTATGTGATGCGGCTCGAACAGGGACGCGCCACCAATCCCTCCTCGCAGGTCGTCGAGGCGCTGGCCCGGGCACTGCGGCTGTCGGCGGCCGAACGCGACCATCTGTACCGGCTGGCCGGGCTGGCCCCGCCGGGCCCCGCGACGGTGCCCGCCTTCGTTCCGCCCAGCGTGCAGCGGCTGCTGGACCGTCTGTCGGGCACCCCGGTCGCGGTCTACGACGCCACCTGGACGCTGCTGGTCGCCAACCCGCCGTACGCCGCGCTGATGGACGACTCCTCCCGCTGGCGCGGCTGGGAGCTCAACGGTGTGTGGCGGCACTTCCTCGGCTCCGGCGGGCCCGTCGTGTACACCCCCGAGGAGGAACGCGCCTTCGAGGCCGCGCTCGTCGCCGATCTGCGCGGCGCCGCCGCGCGCTATCCCGCCGACCGCCGGCTGCGCGCCCTGCTCGCGGAGCTGCGCCGGCACAGCGCCCGCTTCGCCGAGCTGTGGGACGGCGGTGCGGTCGGCGTCCACGCGGCGGCGCGCAAGACCATCCGGCATCCGCGGGTCGGTGCGGTGACGCTCGACTGCGATGTGCTCTCCGTGGCCGGCAGCGACCTGCGGATCATGGTCTTCACCGCCGAGCCGGGCAGCGAGGACGCCGAGCGGCTGGCCCTGCTGACGGTGCTCGGTACCCAGGAGGGCTTTACAGCGCCGTCGGTACGGGGCTAACGTACAACCAAATGGTTGTAGGTGAGCTGGGTGACGAGGCCGTGGACCGGCTGTTTAACGCGCTGGCCGACGCGACCCGGCGCGACATCCTCCGGCGCTGCCTCAGCGCCGGGGTGTCCGTGTCGCGGCTGGCCGACGCCTATCCGATGAGCTTCGCCGCCGTACAGAAACACGTCACGGTGCTGCAGCGGGCCGGCCTGGTCAGCAAGCAGCGCAGCGGACGGGAGCAGCTCGTGCGCACGGACCCCGACGCGGTCGGCCGGGCCCGGCAGGTGCTCGACGAACTGGAGTCGGCCTGGCGCGGG